>CAMAVU010000022.1 GCA_945861935.1 Bifidobacterium breve
CAGGCTCGGCACCGGCACCGACGCCAACCAGACCACCCCCGCTCTGGTGAGCGGCACCGGCCTCCAGGCGGGCTTTCCGGCGTGGGTGAGGATCACCGCCACTGATCAGGTGGGCACCTCCTCCTCCGGGCAGGTGATGATCGCAGCCACCCAGAGGCCGGCCATCTCCTACCCCACCACCACGTTCACCAGCGGGCAGGCGGCGCAGGTGCTGAGCCCCGTGGTGAGCGGGGGACAGGGCACCCGCACCTTCTCGGTGCAGGGCACCCTGCCCACAGGCGTCACCTTCAACGAGGTCACCGGCGCCTTCACCGGCCCCGCCGCCTCCGCCTGGAACTTCCGCGCAGCGCAGGTGAGCGCGGGCGAGTTCCACACCTGCGCCCTCACCACCGCGGGCGGGGTGAAGTGCTGGGGGAGTGATTTCTACGGCCAGATCGGCAACGGGGCGACCACAGGCGACCAAGCGTCCCCAGTGGATGTCACGGGCCTCACCAGCGGGGTGGCGCAGGTGACCGCGGGGAGCAATCACACCTGCGCCCTCACCACCGGGGGCGCGGTGAAGTGCTGGGGGTGGGACGTCGACGGGCAACTCGGCAACGGGGCGACCACAGGCGACCAGAACTCCCCGGTGGCTGTCACGGACCTTGACAGCGGGGTGGCGCAGATAAGCGCGGGCCGGGGCCACACCTGCGCCCTCACCACCGGGGGCGCGGTGAAGTGCTGGGGGACGGACGAATACGGGCAACTTGGCGACGGGACACCTCTGGCGAACCAGATCTCCCCGGTGGCTGTCCCGGACCTCACCAGCGGGGTGGCGCAGGTGACCGCGGGCGGCACCCACACCTGCGCCCTCACCACCGGGGGCGCGGTGAAGTGCTGGGGGAATGACACCTTCGGCCAGATCGGCAACGGGGCGGTCACCGCAGCCAACCAGACCTCCCCGGTGGCGCTCTCGGACCTCTCCAACGGAGTCGTGCAGGTGAGCGCGGGCATCGTCCACACCTGCGCCCTCACCACCGGGGGCGCGGTGAAGTGCTGGGGGAATGACGCCTACGGCCAGATCGGCAACGGGGCGGTCACCGCAGCCAACCAGACCTCCCCGGTGGCGCTCCCGGACCTCACCAGCGGGGTGGCGGAGGTGAGCGCGGACTGGTACCACACCTGCGCCCTCACCACCGGGGGCGGGGTGAAGTGCTGGGGGTGGGACGGCAGCGGACAGATCGGCAACGGGGAGCCGCTGGTGGATCAGATCTCCCCGGTGGATGTCACGGGCCTCACCAGCGGGGTGGCGCAGGTGGGCGCGGGTGCCAGCCACACATGCGCCCTCACCACCGCGGGCGCGGTGAAGTGCTGGGGGAGTGACGAGTTCGGCCAGATCGGGAACGGGCTGGCCACGGGCAACCCGCCCTCCCCGGTGGATGTCACGGGCTTCCAGCCCCAGCCGGGCTTCCCCGTAGCGCTCCGCGTACGGGTGACCGACGGCCCCGGGGTCGAAGGCTGGCTGGCCTTCACCCTCGGGGCGTCCTGAGAGCCTGCACCCGGCACCCGGGCCGCTGCGTAGGTGGGCCCTCAGGCCGCAGCCGGGGTGCGCACGCGGATGGACGCGCTCGGAGCCGGTGAATGTCTGTGACCTTCCGTCGGGGCTCGCCACAACTGGGCGATCCATCGGCCGCGCAGTGATCTGGAGGACCCGGAGGGTGTGTCAGGGAGCGAGCGGATCCGCGTTGTCATCCTCGCTGCGACCGGGTGAGGAGAGATAGCCGGGATCTGGGTGGAGCCTGGAGCGGTTGCAGCACTCCTCGATGCAGGCGAGGACTCCGCCGATCGTCGGGGTCACCAACCCCGGGGACAGTCCCCAACCCCAACCGCGAGGACAGTCCCCGGGGGAGGGACATCACTCTCATCGAGCGCGTGGGGGTGTCGGGTCTGGTGAGGCCCGATGCGTGCCCGCGCGTGCATGGCGAATCCGTCCCGGGACGCCAGGCACCCACGCCGGTGACCAGATGCGGGGAATGGTTCCCGCTCACTTCCAGTGCCGCCGGCTGGTGCGCCGATGGGGACGTACCCATCGGCGACGCCTTCGTGCAGTCACCCACATCAAGGGTCTGCGCGGACCTGCCGGTGGCCGGATCCATGCCCAGGGCCACGCTGGGCAATCGTCGCCCCCGGTGCGGAACCTGGTCGCCCTTGCCGACGCCGATCCCGTCGGCGGCCTCGGCCTCCGTCCGCTGGAAGCGACGAGCGTGACCGCTCTCTTGAGGACGTCCACTTGCTCGATGATCATCGCCTTGGCGACGTCATCGGTGGTTGTCGTGCGCTGGCTCTTGGCGATCGTGATGTCTGTCCGTCCGTCGATCTGGTGGTCAACCGACGAGCCCGGGACCGCGGTGGCCGGTGCTGACTCGCGATGCGTTCCGCGGAATGCCAAGCGCGGATTGTGCGGCCGTTAGATGATCGTCACACCACGTCTACGACGTGACCGTGACCCTGAGCACCTCAGCGCGCTCGGCGCGCACGCGGATGAGCGCGATCGAAGTCGTCACGCAGGTGGCTCGCCGTGATGTGCGTGTAGATCTCGGTGGTGACGGGGCTCGCGTGGCCCAGATGGGCCTGGACGTAGCGGATGTCCACACCGGCCTGAACCAGATGCGTGCCGCACGAGTGCCTCAGGGCATGGGGGAACACGCGGACCCCCTCCGACACCAGCCCGGCGGCGTCGGCCACCCGCTGGACCTCGCGCCAGATGTCCGACCTCCCCATGCGACGCCCACGCACGCCGAGAAACACTGCGTCGGCGTCGCGGTGGCGCGCCTGGCCCGGGCGCGGGGCCACATCGCGGGCCCGAAGGTCGGGGCGCCCGGCGGCGATGTAGCGCATCAGCGCTGCCCGGGCGACTGTGGGCACGGCCACCGCACGGTACCGCGCACCCTTACCGAGCACGATCACGTGGGGGTCGTCGGGGTCGTCCAGATTGAGACCCGCCATGTCGAGGCCCGCGGTCTCGGCGGCACGGATGCCGCACCCGTACAGCACCTCGATGAGGGCATGTGCCCGAAGGCCGAGCGGCCCGGGCATGGCGGCTGCGGCATCGCACATGCGCCGCACCTGGGAGGGCGACAGTGCAACAACCTCGCGGGAGAGTTGGTCCTGGCCGCGGGCGGCGGCCGCGGGCGGGCGGAGGTCGTCAACCGGGTTCGGCAGATCGAGCGCACGCGACCACCAGCGGCAGAACGCGCGCACTGCGGCCACCCGCCGCGCCCGGCTCGAGGGCCGTCCCGGAAGGCCGTCGCGCCATTCCTGCCACCAGCCCGGTGGAATCGCCGCCATGTCCCCGGCGGCACGACGGGCCGCTGGGTCGGCCTCCACCCCGAAGGGCGGGGGGACGGCATCGGCGGACTCCACGCCGAGCGCCTCGCCGAGCAGACACACGTCGCGGCCGTATGCCGCGCGGGTGTTGGCGCTGGCCCGCGTCGCGACGAAGGCCGCGGCGAGAGCGCGAAAGCCATCTGGGTCCACAAGGGGGCGGGGGTCGGTCATCAGCCCCTGGGGTGCGCCTCGCGCAAGGTCTTCTGCAGGGCGCGTGTGGTGACTGCGGTGTACCGCTCGGTGGTGGCCAGGCTCGCATGCCCGAGGAATTCCTGCACGACGCGGAGGTGGGCGCCGCCGGTGCCGCCGGGTCCCTCGAGCAGATGAGTGGCGGCCGCGTGGCGCAGGAGGTGCGGCCCCCCCGACCGACCGAGGGCGGCCAGCATGCGTCGTACCACCCGGTACACGGAGGCACCGTCCATGGGGGCCCCGGAACGCGAGAGGAATACGCGGGCGCGTGATGCGGCCGTGAAGCCCTGCATCGTGGCCAGACGCGAGCGGCCCTCGTTGATCCACTCGCGTAGGGCATCCACGCACGGCTCGGTTACCGGCACGGTGCGCGAGTACCCGCCCTTGCCCACCACCGAGAGGGTTTCGTGCTCGAAGTCCAGCGACGACAGGACGAGGTCGCAGGCCTCCTGACGGCGCAGGCCGCTGCCGTACAGCACCTCGATGAGCGCACGGTCACGAATGGCCAGGGCCCGGGCGGTTGAACGCGGCGGTGCCGCCGGGATGAGGGATGCCGCATGGTCGGCGAGGGCGGCTGCGTCATCCTGCGAGAGGCGGGGCACAGGTGCGTGCTTCGCGCGAGGGGCGTCAATGAGGGATGCTGGGCAGCGGCCGCGCTCGAACCAGGGCACCAGCCACTCGCGGAGAGAGGTCAGCGCACGCCGCTGAGTGGCGGGAGCCCACCCGATGTCGTGCAGCGCCGCCTCAAGCATGGACGGGGTGATGTCCCGGGGATCGGCCACACCGCGCTGCGACAGCCATGCCGCCACGCGGCGGCAGTCACGCACGTAGCCCGCGCGCGAGGCCGGGGCGAGGGCCTTCGTCCGCGGCCCCTGGCGCGACAGGCGGTCATCGAGGTCGCGCAGGGAGTCCTCCCACGGGGCGGGCAGGGCCATGACGTTATGTTCGCCGCGCGCTAGGGGGTGCCTGCCAGCCCGATCTCGGACACATACGCCCGATAGCCCCCGCCCACGGCGTTGGGCGGCAATTCGGTGATCCACAACGTGTACGACCCGGCCACCGGCCCGGCCTCGAGGACCACCTGCTGGCGGCCGCCCGCGAACGATGCGGCCCCGACCACGGGCGCCTCCGGCCCCGGCGGGCCGGCCAGAACCTGGAACGACCCGCCGGGGCCGTCACTTGTGAGATCGAGCCTGCGGGCCACGGCGGGCGACACGAGGGTGAGGGTGAGGCCCACCCCGGCCTTGAGCCCGCCGAGGTCAGGGGTCACATAGCGCTCGGTGCGCCACGCGGTGGCCTCGTTGCCGTCGAATGCCAGCGGGACCTCGCCGGGCATCTCGCGCCCCTCTCCCCCCGGGTCGGCATCGGTCACGGATGCCAACGGCAGCGGCACCACAGACGCGGGTACCTCGCCGCCGCCGTGCGGCTGGCCCGCGAGAGGGGCCTCCCCTCCCCCGCGCACAACGAAACCGGTGGTGGCCCCGGCGCCGATGACGAGTACGGCCACGGCCGCGGCAGGCCACCAGCGGCGACGTGGCGGAACGGTGGCGAGGACGCCGGTGGCGGCGGCGTCGGTAGGCACCGTCGGGGGCAGGCGTCCGGTGGTGATACCGGCCGCCGCGACCTCGGGCGGGAGCACCGGGATCATCGCCGTGCTCCCCACCGGCACATCGAGCAACGCATCCGCCATGTCGAGGGCCGACCCGAATCGAGCGTCAGGATCCTTCTCACAGGCGCGAAGGACGATGGATGCCAGATACGGGGGCACGTCGGGCCGGGCGTCGCGCGGATCGGGCATGGGATCACGCACCTGGCGCAGGGCCACACCCATCGGCGTGTCGGCCGGGAAGGGCAGCCGTCCCGTGAGCGCCTCGTACAGGACGATGCCGAGCGCGTACACATCGGTCCGACCGTCGACCGCCTTCCCGCGCGCCTGCTCCGGGGCCAGATAGTCGCTGGTGCCGAGCACCGTGCCCGTGTGCGTGAGACCGTCCTGCATCCCATCCAGCAGACGGGCGATGCCGAAGTCGGTGAGCATCGCGATGCCGGACCCGGTGACGACCACGTTGTGGGACTTGATGTCGCGATGGACGATGCCCGACCGGTGCGCCAACTCGAGTCCCCGGGCCACCTGGCTGGCGATGGATGCCGCCTCGGCCGGTGCCAGATGCCCCCGCTCCCGGATGAAGGCCTTGAGGTTGGGCCCCTCCACGAGTTCGAAGACGATGAATGGCGCGTCGTCGTCGACCGTCGTGCCCCGGTCGAGCAGGCGCACGATGCATGGGTGGTCGAGACGCGCCACAATATCGGCCTCGCGGCGGAATCGGGCCAGCAAGTCGGGATCGTCCCGCACCCGCGGGTGCATCACCTTGACCGCCACGACCGATCCGTCGTCGTCGGTGGCCCGCCAGACCGTGGCCATCCCCCCGCTGCCAAGTGGCCGCTCCAATAGATAGCGACCGCCCACGCGGTCGCCGGATGCCGTCACAGGCAGGATCTGGTCGCGCGCACGCCTGCACGGTAGAGGCCACCGGGGACGGCGCCACGTCGCCAGGTGTGGCCGCGACGGGACCCACTGCGAGGTTGATAGCGTCGGCGCATGCCGAGCTACACGATCCTCATCGTGGAGGACGACGCGGCCATCGCCGACTCCGTCGCGTACCACCTCGGCCGCGCTGGCTACCGCACCCTGATCGCGGCGGACGGAGGCACCGGGCTGCGCCTGTTCAGGCGCGAGCGCCCCGATCTGGTGGTCCTCGACCTGATGCTGCCGCAGCTGGACGGCTGGCGCTTCACCGAGCAGGTGCGCGCCGACGGTTCCGACGTGCCCGTGATCTTGTGCAGCGCCCGCACGAGCGAACACGATCGAGTGCACGGGCTCGGGATCGGCGCCGACGACTACCTGGCCAAGCCGTTCTCGATGAAGGAACTGGTGGCCCGCGTATCCGCTCATCTCAGGCGCCGCGAGAGAGAACGCGGGCGAGTGGGCGAGGGGCCCATCGAGGCCGCGGGGCTCGTGATCGATCCTGAGAAGGTTCAGGCGTACGTGGGCGGCGAGAGCATCGGCCTCACCCCGCGCGAGTTCCACGTTCTCCTCATCCTCGCACGCGCGCGGGGCAAGCCGCTGGCGCGCAACAAGATCTACCGCGAGGCGTGGGGCTACGAGATGATGGCGGGTGACCGCTCGGTGGACGTGTTCGTGCGCAAGGTGCGCCAGAAGCTGCGTGCGGCGATCCCGGACACCGCGTTCGTGGTCACCCACTTCGGGGTGGGATACCGCTTCGACCCCGGGGGGACCGAGGACCCGGGCTGAGCCGGGGTGCCACGGCGCCCCGGCCGTGTTGAGACCGTGGCCCCTGCTCCGCTATGGTGCCGCGGCCATCTGGCGGGGTGCCCGAGTGGTCAAAGGGAGCGGTCTGTAAAACCGTCGGCTCAGCCTACGAAGGTTCAAATCCTTCTCCCGCCATCTGAACCCGAATCCCGGGGACCCCGGTGCCAGGCACTTAACAATCCCTCGGGATTGTTTGTTAAGTGCCTGGCACCGGGGTACCCGGGCCAAGGGATTGTTAAGTGCCTGGCACCGGGGTTTCCGGGATTCGGGCGATGACCAGCTTGGGGTAGGTCATCTCCATCGCGGCCGACGCCGGGCCCTCGCGCGCGTCGCCGGATCCGCGCACACCTCCGTAGGGCATGTGGTCGGCGCGGAACGTGGGGGTCTCGTTGATCACCACGCCGCCGAAGTCGAGTCGGCGGGCCCACGAGATGGCCATGTCCATGCGGGCGGTGAAGATGCCGGCCTGCAGGCCCAGCGGGCTATCGTTGGCGATGGCGATGGCGTCGTCCACGCGGTCATAGACGCACACTGCGACGACGGGGCCGAACACCTCCTCGCGCATCACGCGCGTGAACGGCGCCACGCCGTCGAGCACGGTGGGGGCGATCATCGCCGGTCCCTGCGGAAGGCGTTCGCCGCCCCGGAGCAGTCTGGCACCAGCCCGGATGGCCTCAGCGATCCACTCACGGATGCGATCGGCTGACACCGGGTCGATGACCGGCCCCACGTCCGTGGCCTCGTCCATGGGGTCCCCCGTCACCAGGGCATCCACCAGCGGCAGCAGGTGTTCGATCAGGGCATCGTGGACCTCGCGCTGCACAAGGACCCGCTGCACCGAGATGCACGACTGGCCGGCGTGGGTGAAGGCGCTGCCGGCGATGGCACGGGCCGCGAGCGCCAGGTCGGCATCGTCATGCACGATGACGGGGGTGGCGTTCCCGAGCTCGAGGGCGACGCGGATGTCGGGGCGCGCCGCGCGGATCGCCCACCCGACCTCGCTGCTGCCGGTGAACGACACCATCCCCACACCCGGATGCCCGACCAGGGGCTCGCCGGCCACCCGATCGCCCAGCACCCAGCCCAGCATCCCGGCGGGCAGCCCTGCCTCGCGCAGGATCGCAGCCAGCGCCAGACCCGACAGGGGTGCCCTGCCCGCAGGCTTCAGCACCACCGGGGCACCCACCGCAACAGCGGGGCCCAGTTTGTGCGCCACCAGATTGAGGGGGAAGTTGAACGGGGTGATGGCTGCGACAACCCCGATGGGCTCGCGCACCGTGATGCCCAGCAAGCCCACACCGGAGTCGGCAGCATCCATGGGGATGACCTCCCCCGCCATGGTCCTGGCCACGGCCGCCGAAAACGTGAGGGTGTCCACGCAGCGTGCCACCTCGCCCCGCGCCTGCCGGATGGGCTTGCCCGCCTCGGCCGTGATGAGGCGGGACAGCACATCGGAGCGGTCTGCCACGAGACCCGCGGCGCGGTCGAGCACTCGCGCCCGCTCGGCGGCGCTCGGCGCCGTGCCCAGGGCCGTGCGCGCCACGGCCACCGCGGCGTTCACAGCCTCCCCGCCCGACACCGCAACGCGCGCGACCTCCGCACCGTCATACGGCGACACCACCGGCTGCTCCCCGACCGCGGGAAGGGGGTCGTCCCCGGCGACCGCGCCGAGGGGGATCCACGCGGGCAGGTCGATCCGCGCCATGGGGGCAGGCTACCGCGGAACCACACGGCGGTCGTGGCACATCCCGGGGTCAGCACGTCCCCGTGCCCTCAACGGGACCCGGCTTGTACGCTGCCGGCAACAACGCCATGGGCGGTGGTGAGGGAAGCCGGTGCGAATCCGGCGCGGTCCCGCCACTGTGACCGGGAGCGTCACCGCGCGGGCCCCGGGGCCCAGCCACTGGGGGATTCCCCCGGGAAGGTGCGGGGGCGCGATGACCGGGAGTCAGGAAACCTGCCTCCGCCTTGGCACCACGACCTTCGGGGACTGAGGTGACGGTGCACGGGGATCCCGGACGGGGCCCGCATGAGGTGACCTCTGCCCAGGGCCACGCCGTGGCCCGGGTGCGCGGGCTCGCGTTCTCCTACGGCGACTCCGGCCGCCGTGCCCTGGACGGCATCAACCTCGACGTGCGCGCCGGCGAGGTTCTGGTCCTCGAGGGGCCGTCGGGCGGAGGCAAGAGCACCCTGTTGCGCGCGCTGGCGGGTCTGGTACCGGACTTCCACGGAGGCGCCGTCGCGGGATCGGTACATGTTGCCGACCACGATGCCCTGACCCTCCCACCGGCCGCTCTGGGGGGTGCTGCCGGCATCGTGTTCCAGGACCCGGAAGCCCAGGCCGTCCTCGGCATCGTCGAGCGCGACGTCGCCTTCGGGCCGTCGAACGCCGGCCTTCCCGCCGACCACATCATGCGCCGCGTGGACGCCGCGCTGGAGGCGGCCGGGGCGAGCCATCTGAGAGGGCGGCACATTGACACCCTCTCGTCCGGGGAGCGTCAGCGCGTGGCGATCGCCGGCGTTCTGGCGCGTGCCCCGACGATGCTGCTGCTCGACGAGCCCACCTCGCAACTCGATGCCGGGGCGGCAGCGGCCCTCGCAACGACCCTGCGCCGGCTGGCCGACGAGGGAACGGCCGTGGTCATCGCCGAGCACCGGGCCGAGCGCGTACGGCCGATCGCCGACCGGGTGCTGGCCGTGTGCCGCGGCCGGATCTGCCCGGCTCTCCCCACGGAGGAACGCACCATCGCCCGGGGGCCGTGCACCACGACGGCAGCCCCCGCAGCGCGCGCCGAGCACCTCGTGGCGTCCCACGGCGACCGGCGGGTGCTGCTCGGCGCGTCCCTGACGCTGGTTCCCGGCCGTGTCACCGCACTCATCGGCCCCAACGGCAGTGGCAAGTCCACCCTGCTGCGTGCGCTCGCCGGGCTCCACGGCCTCGAGGGGGGGAGGGTCCTCCTCGGTGAGGAGGATGTGAGCGCGCTGCCGCCCGAGGCACGCTTCCCGCGTCTGGGCCTGGTGCCACAGGACCCGGGGCGCCACCTGCTCACCGAGCGCGTGGACGACGAGATCGCGGTGGCGCTGGGTGTGCTCGGTACCGATGCCGGCGAGAGCGCGCGCCGGGTGGCCCGGATAGCGCGCGAGATGGGTCTGGAGGACGTGCTCGACCGGCATCCACTGGACCTGAGCGTGGGAGAACGTGAGCGCGTGGCGCTGGCGGCGATCCTCGTCGCGGAACCGCGGGTGCTGCTGCTCGACGAGCCCACGCGTGGCATGGACCCACAGCGGAAGCGGGCGCTCGCCGCCACGGTGCGCCGTCACGCCGCGCGGGGTGCCGCGGTGCTCGTGGCCACTCATGATGGCCCCTTCGCCACGGCGATCGCCGACGAGGTCCTGCACATGGTTGACGGGGGCGCCGTCCCCACGGCGCTGCTCACGCCATGAGTGCCGCCTCGATCGTCGTCCTCACCGCGGTGGCGCTGCTGCTGGTGGGCTGGGCGGCCTGGGAGCGCGGACCCGGCGGGCCCAGGATGGTCGCCCTCACCGCAACCCTGGGCGCAGCCACCGCCGCAGGACGCGTGCTGTTCGCCGCGGTGCCATCGGTGAAGCCCGTCACCACCATGTGCCTCGTCGCCGGCGCCGCTCTGGGAGCACGTGCGGGGATGGCCGTCGGCGCTCTGGCCGCGCTCATCTCCAACGCCTTTCTGGGTCAGGGCCCCTGGACGCCCGCGCAGATGCTGCTGTGGGGCGCCATCGGTGCATCCGGTGCCCTCCTGCGGCCCGCCACGCGCACCCGTCTGGGCCTGGCCGCCATCGCGGGCGCATGGGGTCTGGTGTTCGGATGGGGCATGAACCTGTGGTTCCTCGCCACGTTCGGTCCCGAGGTCTCGTGGGCGGCGTTCATCACGGCATGTGTGGCGAGTGCCTGGTTCGACATCGCCCACGCCGTTGGCAACGTGGTGTTCGCCCTCGTGATCGGCCCTGCGCTCTATCGCCTGCTGTCGCGCTACGCCGCCCGCGTGCGCGTGGCGCGGACCGTGCTCCCGGGGGGGCCCGCTCCGTAGGGTCGGCGGCCCTACCCCGCGAGATCCCGCGCCCGTGCACGCAGCGCGGTGTGCGCCTGCCCGGCGCGCCCGGCGGCCGCCGTGCTCCACGTGCGCCCGGCGGCGATGTCGTCCCGGCACGCCCCGACCATGGCCTCCGTCTCGCCCGGGGCCGACGATCCCCTCTGCAGACGCGTACTCGCCGCGACCTCGGGATCGAGCGCCCGCCCGATCAGCCCCCGGTCCACCACGAGGTCGATGCCATCGCTCGCCTGCGCGGCCTCGGCCAGGAGTTCAGGTGTGAGCGCCGTCTCGTCCTGTCCTGACTCCACCAGCATCCTGACCGCACGTCCCACCACGTGGTGGGCGGTGCGGTAGTCCAGGCCGGCCTCCTGCGACAGCACGTCGGCCAGATCGGCCGCAGTGATGAACCCGCGCCGCGCAGCCTCACCTGCCCTGGTGGCATCGAGGCCCAGGCGCGACACCACCGCGGCCATGAGCCGCGTGGAGGCCACGACCTCCTCCATGCACCGGGGGACCATGCCGTTGAGCAGGTGGAAGTGGTCGGTGCGGGCCGAGCCTGTGTGCAGCGTGACGAGCGCGCCCGCCAGATCACCGCTGGCGGTGCCCGCGGTGGTGCGCACCACCGCGAGGGCATACGGGTTCCGCTTCTGGGGCATCAGGGCGCTGGCGCGGCTGTGCTCGTCGGCCAGCGTGGCCACGGCGAACTCCTGGCTGGCCATGATTTCGAGATCCTGGGCCAGTTGCGACTGGTGGGTTGCCGTGGTGGCGGCCGCCGAGACCAGCGCCACATACACATCCCACTGCCACATCGCGTCCTTCACGTGGGGCACGACGCCCGTGGCGCCCAGCAGGTCGGCCAGCGCCGCGCGGTCGAGCGGCCAGCGCGACCCCGCGCTGCCACCGGCGCCCGCCACCGACTGGTCGAGCTCGCCGTGCAGGGCATGGAGGCGCGTGGCATCGCGCAGCAACGGATAGGCATGCGCCAGCACGAGATGGCCGAGCCGGGTGGGCTGGGCCGGCTGCAGGTAGGTGTAGTCGGCGGCCAGATCGGCGGCGTGCCGCTCGGCGAGGTCAACCAGCGCCGATGCCAGATCAAGGCAGGCGTCGTGCAGGTCGCGTGCGCCGTCGCGGGCGACCAGTCTGAGGGCCACCCGGAACGCCTCACGGCGTGGCCTGCCAGCCGACAGCCACCCGGCCGCCTGCGGCCCGGCAAGGCGCGTGAGCGCAGCCTCCCGCGAGTTGAACGCATCGCCCAGGGACGGGTCCCACGGGAACTCCGCGCCGGGGATCGCATCGAGCTCGATCAGCGCGGCGAGCAGCGCACGGGAGTGCTCGGCAGGAATTGCACCGGCCTCCGCCAGAGCGACGGCGTGCGCGAGGTCCGCAGTCGACAGTCCCGCTGCGAGACGCGGCCCGTGCGCAACCTCCGCCCGGTAGCCCGACTCGATCAGTTCATGTGCCGGGCCACCCTCCAGGCGCCCGCCACGTCCGAGATAACCCTCTGGCACGCCCCCGAGAATAGCCGGGCCGTCACCGGGCCGGCCGGAACCGCCGGAGTCGCAGGGAGTTTGTGACCACGAAAATGCTCGAGAGGCCCATGGCCGCGACAGCGATGAGCGGGTTCAGCAGCCCGGCCACGGCCAGCGGGATGGCGGCGATGTTGTACCCGAACGCCCAGGCGAGGTTCCCGCGGATGATGCGAAGCGTGTGCCGCGACAGCCTGATCGCGTCGGCGATCCCACGGGGGTCCGCCGCCACCAGCGTGATGTCGGCGGCCTCTCGGGCGACGTCGGTGCCTGTGCCCATCGCGATCCCGAGGTCGGCGCGCACCAGCGCCGGTGCGTCGTTCACCCCGTCCCCCGCCATGGCCACCACCTCACCGGCCTCCTGCAGATCGCGCACCACTCGGTCCTTGTCCGACGGGAGCACCTCGCTCACCACCTCATCAATGCCCGCGGCGGCCGCGATGGCCCGGGCCGGCGCCGGTGCGTCGCCCGTGAGCATGATCGGGCGCAGACCCAGATCGCGCAGCAGCGTCACTGCCTGCGGCGTCCCCGGTCGCATCACGTCGCTCACGCACGCGATGCCCACGGGGACGCCGTCCACATGCACCGTCACCACCGTCTGCCCCTCGGCCTCGGCGGCCCCACGTGCGTCCCCCAGGAACCCCCCCCCCCCATCGCCGCGCCCGACCGCGACGGAGTGCCCGTCCACGGTGGCGACCACTCCCGACCCTGCCAGCGCGCGGAATCCCGACACCGCGGGAAGCGGTCCGGCCTCCCCGGCGGCCCGCGCGATGGCACGCCCGATCGGGTGCTCGCTCCCGGCCTCGGCGGCCCCGGCGAGCGCCAGTACCTCCGACGCGCTCCACCCGGGTAATACCTCAATGCGCGTCACCGTCATGACCCCCTCGGTGAGCGTGCCCGTCTTGTCGAGCAGCACCACCGTCGCCCGGCGGGTGCTCTCCAGCACCTCGGGGCCCCGGATGAGGATCCCCAGCTCCGCGCCGCGACCCGTCCCCACCATCAGGGCGGCCGGCGTTGCCAGCCCAAGCGCACACGGGCACGAGATGACCAGCACGGCCACGGCGGCGGTCATGGCCTCGACCGCCGGGCCGCCCGCGATCAGCCAGCCGACGAGGGTGCCGAGGGCGATGAGGATGACGATGGGAACGAAGACCGCCGAGACGCGATCGGCCAGACGCTGCACCGGGGCCTTGCCGGCCTGCGCCGCTTCGACCATGCGCGCCACACGGTGCACCGCGGTGTCGGCGCCCGCGCACGTGGTGCGCACCACGATGCGCCCGCCCTCATTCAGCACCCCGCCGTCCACCACATCACCGGGACCGACCTCCACGGGCACGCTCTCGCCGGTGATGAGCGCGCGATCCACCGCCGAGGATCCCTCCTCGACACGGCCATCCACGGGTACCCGGCCCCCCGGGCGCACCACCACCAGTTCGCCCACCTCCACGGACGCCACGGGCACCTGCACCTCGACGCCGCCCCGCAGGACCGCCGCCGTGGTGGGGGCGAGTGCCATGAGCGCGCGGATGGCGTGGCCGGCGCTCCGGCGCGCACGGGCCTCCAGGAAGCGGCCGAGCAGCACCAGCACCACGATGCCCGCCGCCACCTCGAAGTAGGCCCCGTGACTACCGGACCCGGATGGGAGGAACGACATGGACATCGTCAGGCCGATCCCGCCCGCGCCCAGGAAGAGCATGGCAACCACCGACCAGACCCACGCCACCCCCGCCCCGAGGGAGATGAGCGTGTCCATCGCGGCCGACCCGCGCCTGAGAGAGCGCCACGCGCCGACATGGAATGTCCACCCGCACCACCACACCACCGGCGTCGCCAGCGCCATCGCGGCCCACTGCCACCCCGGGAACTGCAACGGGGGCAGCATGGACACCAGCGCCACGGGCACGCCCAGCAGCGCAGCCCACACAAGGCGCTGGCGCAGGCGCTCAGTGCCGTCGGCGGTGTCATCGTCCGGCGCAGGTCCGGCAGCGGGCGGTGTCGCAACGTACCCCGCGCGACGCACGGCCTCGACGAGCACGGCATCGTCCACTCCGTCGGCCGCATGCACGCGCGCGCGCCCGGTCACCAGATTCACGGTCGCAGTGACCCCGTCGATCGCGTTCAGGGCACCCTCGACCCGTGCGACGCACGCCGCGCAGGTCATCCCCCCAATCGTCAGATCGCGCTCAGGCAACTCCGTAGCCAGCCCCGGTGATGGCATCGCGCACCTGGCGTGCGTCTGCCTCGCCCTCCACCAGTACGGTCCCGGCCGTCAGGTCCACGACGACGCCGGTGACCCCCGGCACGGACCCGACCCCGGCTTCCACGGCCCGCCGGCAGTGTTCGCAGGACATCCCCGTGACCTCGTATGACCGGCTCATGCGTCACCTCCTCCCACACCGACGGTAACACCGGCGGAACGGAGATCAGGTGGAGGGAATCTCCCCGGCCTCCATGAGGACGGCGGTCACGCCCGAGATCGTGAGCAGGCGCCGGACGGCGTCCGATGGCGCGTGCAGCCGGATGGCTGCTGCACCCTCACGCGCGCGCTCGTTGGCGGCGATGAGCGCGCCGAGTCCCCGGCTGTCCATGAAGGTCACGGCCGAGAGGTCCACATAGACGGTGCGCCCGTCCCGCTGGGCGTTGGTGAGGGCCAATGACACCTGCGAGAGGGTGCTGGCGTCCACGACGCCACCGACCGCCACGACGATCGCCGAGGGGCGTTCGTCCGTGATTACCGTGACCTGTTCCGTGGCGGGTTCCGACATCGCGGGCCGGGAGATTACCCTTCCCCCCCCGGTAATGTGGCGACGGCGACGATGCGCGCCGACGCGAGGCACGAGAGGACCCTGTGAAGAAGCTCCCGATCTGGATTATCACCTCTGTCCTGTTCCTGGGGGCCCTCATGGCGTGGGCGGGATGGGTTGAGCGCCATGAGGTCGGCTACCTGCCGCTCGCACTGGGCATCGTGTTCATGCTGTTCGCCATGGCGTCCGCTCCGCGGGTCTTCGCCGACGACTGACATGCCCCGGGGCGGCGGGCGCTTCTCGCTCACGCGCCCGGACGGGCACGGTGGTCTGGTCCGCAAGGTGGGGGACCCCGTCGTCCTGCGCCGCGAGGCCCGCGGGGGACGCATCGCGGGCCACCACCTCGCCCCCCGGGTGGCCTCGTCGCACGCGGGGGCGCTCGAGACCCACTGGATCGATGGCCCGCTGCGCGCCCTCACGGATCTGGTGCCGGAGGATGCGCGGTCGCTCGGCCGACTGCTGCGGCGGGTGCATGCACAGAGGGCCACGGCCACGGGCGGGCTGCCCGGGTGGGCCGGTCGGGCCCGCACCCTGCGCGCCTACGCGCGTGGCAGGGCCCGAGATGCACTCGCCCGTGCCGACGGGGCGCCCGAACGGGCCCTCGTGGAACGCGCGACCGACGCCGCGATCGCCGCATGCCCACCGGATGGCGCCTTCGCCTTCCTCCACGGCGACCTCGTCGCGTCCAACATCCTGTGGCCCGCGGCCGGGCCGGTCCTCGTGGACTGGGAGTTCTGGCGAATGGGGGATCCCGCTGAGGATCTCGCGTACCTTGAAGCGCTGAACGACCTGCCCGGCGCCATAACGGATGAGGTCCGCCGGGGCTACGGGGCCACGCGCGCACTCGCCACCCGCATCGACGCCTGGCACGCGCTCGTCCTTGTCGACGCCGCCCTCTGGCACGGCGCCCACGGCGACCCCCGGGCACGGCACATGCTCATGCGCCGTGCCCGGGGGTGCCTGCCCGCGTAGGCTCGCGCTGTGCCCCCGGCTCACCGCACCAGCATGGGCCTGACGGCCGACGAGGCCGCCCAGATTCTCCGCGAGCACCCGCCCCGGGAACGCCCGCGGGGCAGCAGGTCGTTCGCCGACATCATCTGGTCGAACACCTTCACGCTGTTCAACCTGATCCTGATCGTCCTGCTGGTGCCGCTCGCGCTCTTCGGCCTGTGGGGCGACATGCTGTTCGGCGGGGTCCTGATCGCGAACATGGCGATCGGCATCGTCCAGGAGACCCGGGCCAAGCGCGCGCTCGACCGCCTGGCCCTGCTGGTGGCCCCCCACGGTCGGGTGCTGCGGGATGGCGAGCCGATGACCCTCGCCATCCCCGAGATCGTCGTGGGCGACGTCGTGCTGCTGGAGCCCGGCGAGCAGGTGGTGGCCGACGGCGACCTCGTGCGGGCGACAGTGCTGGGCCTCGACGAATCCGTCCTCACGGGCGAAGCCGACGCCGTGACGCGGCGGGAGGGCGACCCGGTGCTGTCGGGTTCCTTCTGCGTCGCCGGGAGCGGCGCATACCGCGTCACCGCAGTCGGTGCCGACTCGTTCGCCGAGCGGCTCGCCGCCGAGGCGAAGGGAACCCGTACACAACCCTCGCCCCTGCAACTCGACATCAACCGCATCCTGCTCATCATCGTCGTCGTGACGGTGCCGTTGGCCATCCTCATCATCGCCTCCACAACCTGGCTCGACGTCGGTGGCGCCGCAGACTCAGTGCAGCGGGTGACGGCGGCCCTCGTGCCCCTGGTGCCCGAAGGATTGGTGCTGCTGGCAAGCCTGACGTTCGCGGTGGCCGCGGTACGCCTCGCGCGCCTCGGGACCCTGGCCCAGCAACTGAACGCGATCGAGAGTCTGGCGAGCGTGGACACCGTGTGCGTGGACAAGACCGGCACGCTCACCGAGAACCGGCTCGACGTGGCCGGGGTACTCCCGGCACCGGGACGGAGTGACGACGATGTGCGCCGTGCCGCGGGGCTGCTCGCGGCAAGCGCGGCATCGCGCAACTCCACGACCGAGGCCATTTTGGCCGCCATGCCGACCGACGCCGCCACCCCGCTGGCGGAGGTCCCCTTCGACTCCTCGCGCAAGTGGAGCGGCGTGACCATGGAGGGCACCGGCACGATCGTGCTTGGCGCGCCGGAGATCCTCGAGCGCATCGGCGTGCAGGTGCCGCCCGGGCTGGCGACGGGGATCGCCGCAGCTCAGGCCGATCGGCGGCGGGTACTGCTGGTGGCGACGGGGGAGCAGCCCCTCGATGGCGACCAGCCCGGCCTGGGACACCTGCCGCCGTGTACCGCAACCGGGGCCGTGCTCCTGGAGGAGGCCCTGCGCCCGGACGCCCGCGACACCGTGCAGTTCCTCCAGGCCGAGGGCGTGCAGGTGAAGGTGATCTCGGGCGACAGCGTGGGCACCGTGCAGGCAGTCGCGATGGCGTGCGGCGTGACAGGGTCGGAGACCGCGATCCAGGGGCACGATCTCCCGGACGACCCGGTGGCCCTTCGCGAGATCGTCACGCACACAGCAGTGTTCGGGCGCATCACGCCCGAACAGAAGCGCGCGCTCGTTCAGGCCATGACGGCCAACGGGCGGTACGTGGCGATGATCGGCGACGGCGTGAACGACGTCCTGGCCCTGAAGGACGCACGCCTCGCCGTGGCGATGGGCAACGGCAGCCAGATGGCGAAGGGAGTAGCCGACCTCGTGCTGCTCACGAACGCGTTCGCCACCCTGCCCAAGGCCATTGATGCCGGCCGGCAGATCATCCGCAACACCCACCGCGTGGCGAAGTTGTTCATCACCAAATCGGTGTACTCAGCCATCATCCTGCTGGCCTTCGCGTTACTGCCCGTGGCATTCCCATTCCTGCCACGGCAGTTGTCGGTCACCTCGTCCCTGACCATCGGCATCCCGGCGTTCTTCCTGGCCCTGGCGAAGAGCGATGGACCCGTTCACCGCGATGGGTTCATGCGCAGTCTCGGGGCGTTCGCCGTTCCGGCAGGCATCATCGTCGCCGGGGCGATCACCGCGGCGTACCTGTTCGCCCGCTCCCCCCTCGATGCCACGCTCCAGGAGGCCCGCACCGCGTCCGTCCTCACCGCCACGCTGCTCGGGCTGGTGGTGGTCGTGGAACTTGAGCGCGGCGTCGAGCGCCGCCCGGTGCGGCGATGGGTGTGGATGATGGTCGGGGCCTTCGCGGTGCTGCTCACCGTCGGCCTCCAGGTGCCGTTCCTGCGTCACTTCTTCCAGGTGGGCATCCCCACCGCCAGCCAGTGGGCGCTGATCGGCGGGGTCGTGGCCGTCGGCATCCTGGCCCTCCTCGCCGTGCGGCGCATCCCCTGGCTCCGGCGCATGGAGGACCCGGCGCCCGCGGTCCCCTAAGAAGCCGGCAGGTCGAAGCGCTCGATGGACGTCGCCTGGCCGGTGGGGTCGGCACGGACCACGACGCCCTGCACACGCACATCCCCGGTGGCGGGCTCGAAGCGCGCGGGTAGCCCGGTGAGGAACCGCTTGAGCACCGGCTCGGCGCGCACGCCGATGACCGAGTCGTGCGGGCCGCTCATCCCGAGGTCGGTGATGTACGCGGTGCCACCGGCCAGCACACGCTCATCGGCGGTGGGCACATGGGTATGCGTGCCGAGCACGGCGGTCACGCGGCCATCCAGATGCCGCGCCAGCGCGAGCTTCTCGCTGGTGGCCTCGGCATGGATATCCACGATGATCAGCGGGGTCTCGCGGCGCATCCGGTTCACGATCTCGTCGGCAACCGCGAAGGGACTCTGTGCGGCGCTGATGAATACCGATCCGATGAGGTTGATCACGCCCACCCGGAAGCCACCACGGGCATCCACCACCACCGTGCCCGAGCCCGGCCCGCGGACGGTGAGGTTCGCCGGACGCAGTACACGGGGATCGGTCTCCAGCACCGGGAACAACTCCTGCCGGCGGAACGTGTGATTGCCGCCGGTCAGCACATCGGCGCCCGCCTCGAGCAGCGCCGCGGCCTGCTTGGGAGTGGTGCCGGATCCATTGGCAGCGTTCTCGGCGTTCACCACCACGACGTTGGCGCCGTACGTCGCGCGCAGGCCGGGCAGGGCGGCGCAGACCGCCCGCATGCCGGGGTCGCCGAACACATCGCCCACCACGACAGCGATGAACTCGCTGCTGCCTGCCACCTAGGCCCCCGGCCCGGTCGGCTGGCGCAGCAGGTCAATCTCCACGTTGTCGCCGGCGTCGTTCGTGTATCGCGCGATGTCGAAGATGACCACCCGCGACAGGTCCCGCACGCGCCCGATCACCGTCCTGCCCGCGCCGACCGCCGTGCCGACCTGAGGCACGATGCCGTCGGGGCCGGGCTCGAGATGACTGACGCGGATCGCGGCGTCCGGCACGCCCTCGGGCGTGATGACGATCTCCAGGCCCTCGGGACGGCCGCCGATGCGATGGGGGACCACGGCCGTCACCGTACCGTTCACCGGGCTGTACACCGTGGTGCCAGCGGGCGCGCCCACGTCAACGCCCGAGGTGCCGGGCTCGCCGCCGTGGTCGGTGGCCACGTTGTGCGGCACCCCGGAAGCCGGGGTCATGTTGAGGGCGCCGGAGTCGGCAACCGGATGGAACAGCACGGCCGTCACATGCTGGCGGGCGACGGGCAGCACGATCTCCAACTCGCCGACCCGGGCCAGCACCACTCGCTGGGGGGCCCCGGGGTTCCCCACGCCCGATGGCGGCACCGGCGAGGCGAGGGATCCGATGGGCCCTGTCGCGCCACCCCCGGCGCCCCTGTCGTAGAACGCCAGGACGATGGCCGCGATGACCGCTGCCACCAGAACCGCTGGAGCGACGATCGTCAGCAGCACCCGGTTGCTCCGGTGACGGTCGGCCTGCCGGCGCACGGCGCGGCGCGACCGCAGCTCATCTCGTGTGAGAGGCGGCATGGACCCCGGAAGGCTAGACCAGCGACCCCTCACAGCCTGCGGCGGGGGGCCGCGGTACCATGGGGCCAATGATCGGTCGCCCGGCCACAGCACCGCCGTGGGCCTGGATCGGGGCGGCGGCGGCACTCGTCGTGATGCTCTGGATCGCAGGGCAGACGCTGGGGCGCGTGCTCCTCGTCTTCCTCGTCTCGGTGGTCATCGCCCTGTTGCTCAACCCGCTCGTGCGCGGGCTCCGGCGCGTACGCGTGCCCCGCGGCCTCGCGGTGGCCACGGTGTTCCTGTCGTTCCTCGGGGCGGTGGCGGCCGCGATCGTGCTGCTGATCCCGCCCATCCAGCAGCAAATCAGCACCATCCGGGCAAACCTGCCGCTCTACACCGATCAGGCGCAGCGTCAGGTCCAGTCGGTGCAGAGCTTCTTCGATCGCAACGGCATCGACATTGACGTGCAGGAGCGGGCCAACGCCGCCCTTCTGGCCATCCGCGGGTGGGCGAACGACATCTCGGGCAACGCACTGTCGTACTCGCTCAGCGCACTGGGCGCTCTGGTGGTGGGGATCATCATCCTCGTCGCCGCCGTGTACATGCTGCTGGACGCCCCGCAGATCGCCCGGTCGGCCCGCAAGCTCGGTGGACCCTCGGCCGCGCAGTTCCTGCGTCGCACCGAGCGGACGCTCGTCCAGTACATCAAGGCGCAGACCCTCGTGTGCCTGATTATCGGCGTGAGCGCCGGCGTGCTCCTCTGGGTCTTCGGGGTCACGGGGATCTTCCCGCAGGGGGCCACCTATGCCGTGCTGTTCGCGGCCTGGGTGTTCATGATGGAGTTCATCCCGTACATCGGGCCCATCTTGGGCGGCGTCCCCCCGGTCCTCCTTGCGCTCTTCTTCTCGCCGTGGACCGCGCTGTGGGTGCTGATCGCCTTCATCGCCATCCACCAGTTCGAGGGCCACGTGGTGGTGCCGCAGGTGATGAGCGACGCAGTGGGTGTGCACCCCCTCGTCGTCATCTTCGGCGTGCTCATCGGTGAGGAGCTCTACGGAGTCGTCGGCATCATCCTGGCGGTCCCGGTCGTGGTGATCCTCAAGGAGACCGCCGTGTACCTGAGCGAGCGCATGGGCTGGTTCGGCATGGCGCTGGCTCCCGTGGGTGGACCGGACGACGCCGACGGTGACACGCTGACCGGCTTCACACCCCCGCCCCGGCGGACACCCGCCACGGCCGCATCCGCGGCGGGTGACGGCGACACGATGGACGTGACGGCGGTCGTCGACATGCAGCCCACTCCTCCCCGTGACGCGGACTGACCCGCCGGGGATGAACGCTCCCCTGCTGCACGCCCACGGCATCGCGCGCCGCTACGGCGGTGTCGAGGCCCTGGCGCCCCTCACCATGGACATCGCATTCGGTGAGCGCATTGCCCTCATCGGGCCCAACGGGGCGGGCAAGACGACTCTGCTCACCATGCTGGCAGGGGTGCGGCCACCCGATGGCGGCAGAATCGACTGGGCCGACCGGACCCGTGGCCACGTCGGGTGGGTGCCCCAGCGCCCGGCGCTCTACCCGCGACTCACCGTGCGGGAGAACCTCCGGCTCTTCGCGGGGCTTGAGGGTGCGGATGACCCCTCCGCGACCGCCGACCGCCTGATCGGGCGCGCCGATCTGGGCAACTTCGCCGATCGCCGCGCCAGCGCCCTGTCCACGGGAACCATGCAGCGGCTGAACCTCGCGATCGCGCTGGCCGGCCTACCGTGCCTGCTGCTGCTCGACGAGCCCGGCGGAACGCTGAGTCCCGACCAGCGCATACGGCTGTGGGAGTGGATGAACGACCTCGTGCGCACCGATGGGGTGGCGCTCGTGTTCTCCACGCAGTCCATGGGTGAGGCCGCGCGGAACGCCGATCGCGTGCTGGTGCTGGGGCACGGTCGCCTGCTGTACGACGGCCCCGCCAGCGGGATGGACGAAGCCGCGTTCATGGCCCTCCTCGGAGACGACGCATGAGGGCGCTGCGGGCGGGCAGCCTCCTGTTCGCGAAGGACCTCCGGGTGCTCGCGCGCAGCCGGGGCCTCCTTGCTGTGCTCATCGGCTATCCGATCGTCATCGCAATCCTGCTGGCCCTCGCGCTTTCGGGCGGCGACCGGCGCCCGTCCATCGCGTTCGTCAACCTCGACGCGGGGTCGGGGCGCACGGTGCAGGTCGGTGAGGAGAGGCTGTCCATCGAGGACTACGCGGACCGCCTCGAGGAGGACATCGACCTGCAACGGCTGACCCCGGCACAGGCCGAGGAGGCCCTGTCCGACGGCCGGGTGAGCGCCGTGCTCACCGTGCCCGAGGGGTTCATCGCCGACCTCCAGTCCGGGCTCAAGCCGCCCATCCTCCATCTGGCCACCAACCCACGCTCGCCCATCGAGGCACAGGCGATTGAGCACAACCTCGAGTCGGCCATCTTCCGCCTCAATCAGGCACTGGCCACCGCATACGTGGAGCAGATCCTGAACCTGGTGGACCTGATCCAGAAGGGCGGGACGACGGGCATCTTCGGGCGCTCGGGCACGCTGCTGGGGCTCGACGAGAGCGGCCTCATGCTCGGGCAGGTGCAGGCCCAGCTGAAGCGTGACGGCCACACGGAACTCGCGACCAAGGTGGACGAGCTGCGCGAGTACATCTCGGGAATCGGCGAGAACCTCGGCCTCGCCAAGCCCGCCGCCAAGGCCATCGCGAGCCCCATCCGTCTGGAAACGCGGGAGGGCCCGCCGGGACGCGAGCCGCTGTCGGCACTCGGCATCGCAGGGGCGCTCGTGGTGGGGATCGGGCTCTTGGGCGTGCTCCTGGCCGCGGCGCTGATCTCGGCCGAGCGCGAGGACCATGTGCTCTCGCGCCTCGGTCGCGGATTGGCGGGCGCTGGCACCATCATCGGCCAGAAGGCGCTGCTCGCGGCCGTCGCCTGCACGGGTGTGGGCTTCGTCCTCCTGGGCGTCGTGGACTTCTCGACCTCCGTGACGGTGGGCAGGTGGCTGCTCTGGCTTCCCGCGCTCCTGCTGGCGGGCCTCGCATCCAGTTCCTTCGGGCTCCTCGTGGGCGCGATCGCCCGCGAGACCCGTACCGCGCTGCTGGCCGGGCTGATGATCGCCCTCCCTCTGGCCGTCATCTCCCTGATCCCCGGCAACGACATCGCCTACTGGGCCAGCGCCCTCGCGGGCTTCGGACCCGCCGCGCGGACCTTCCAGGGATTGCTCGTGGACCCGGAGGTGACCAGCTCCACCTACACGAGCATGGGAATACTCGCCGTGGTCGCGCTGGTCTACGGCGTAGCCGCACGAGTGGCGCTCGGCCGACGCATGCACGCGTAGCCCCCCCACCCCCCCACCCCCACCCCCGGTGCCAGGCACTTAACAATCCCCGGCCCCCCAACCCCGGTGCCAGGCACTTAACAATCCCCAGGGATTGT
>CAMAVU010000023.1 GCA_945861935.1 Bifidobacterium breve
GTGCCTGGCACCGGGGTACGTTCGGTTACGTGCCTGGCACCGGGGTACGTTCGGTTACGTGCCTGGCACCGGGGTTTGAGGTCAGCCGATTCCCGGGAGGGACGCCAGGGCCTCGCTTGCCCGGGCCAGTTCGGCCTCGTCCACGTCGAGGTCCTGCATGGTACCGCCGAGGAAGTCGGCATACGCCGCCATGTCGAAGTGGCCGTGGCCGCAGAGGTTGAAGAGGATGGTCTTCTCGACGCCCTCCTCGCGTGCGCGCTCCACCTCGACCGCCACCTGCCGGATGGCGTGGGATGGCTCCGGGGCCGGGATGATGCCCTCGACCCGCGCGAACCTGACAGCCTCGGTGAAGCACTCGATCTGTGAATACGCGGTCGCCTCCACGAGACCCTGATGCACCACATGGCTGACCAGCGGCGCCATGCCGTGGTAGCGCAGGCCGCCGGAGTGGATGGACGGCGGGATGAAGCCATGGCCCAGGGAGTGCATGGGGAGGAGCGGCGTCATCTGCGCGGTGTCACCGAAGTCGTAGCCATACGTGCCACGCGTCAGCGTGGGGCACGAGGCCGGCTCGACGGCGACGATGCGGATGTCGCGTCCCGCGATCTTGTCCTGAAGGAACGGGAACGAGATCCCTGCGAAGTTGGAGCCACCACCCACACACCCCACCACCACGTCGGGGTAGGCGCCTGCCATTTCGAGCTGCTCCTTCGCCTCCTGACCGACCACGGTCTGGTGCAGGAGCACATGGTTGAGCACCGAGCCGAGGGCGTAATTGGTGTCGTCGTTCGTGGCGGCCACCTCGACGGCCTCGCTGATGGCAATGCCGAGGCTGCCTGACGAGTGGGGGTTGGCGGCCAGGATGGCGCGGCCCGCGTTGGTCGTGTCCGACGGGCTGGCGATGCAGGTGCCGCCCCAGGTCTCCATCATGAGGCGCCGGTACGGCTTGGAGTCGTACGACACCCGCACCATGAACACCTCGCACTCCAGTTGGAAATGCTGACAGGCGAACGACAGCGCCGAACCCCACTGCCCGGCACCGGTCTCGGTGCTGAGACGCGCGACCCCTGCCTCCCGGTTGTAGAAGGCCTGCGGCACCGAGGTGTTGGGCTTATGGCTGCCCGCAGGCGACCCGCCCTCGTACTTGTAGAAGATTTTGCACGTGGTGCCGAGGGCCCTCTCCAGTCCGAGGGCCCGGAACAGCGGAGTGGGACGCCACATGGCGTAGACCTCGCGCACCGGATCGGGGATGGGGATCCAGCGCTCCTGCGAGACCTCCTGCTCGATCAGTGCCATCGGAAAGATGGCGGCGAGGGCCTCGGGACCGATGGGCTCTCCCGTTCCCGGGTTGAGCGGCGGGGGCGGGGGCGATGGCAGGTCGGCCGCGATGTTGTACCAGCGGTCCGGGATCCTGTCCTCGGGAAGCATGTAACGGTGCTGGGCCACGGTGGGCCTCCTTCCGGTCGGCAATCCTGACGATGCTACGCCGCTACCGGAAACGCATTCGCAATCCGGCCTGGCACGTGGTGGCCCGCGCGGCGTCGCACGTGGTGATGGCGTAGGTGATGCGGTACTCGCCCGGGCTTTCCATTCGGGCCACGCGGATGGGGTCCGCGGTGTGCAGACGACGCCGGATCTCCACCAGCCCGTCGCGATACGGTGACCACACGGAGCCCGTGCGCCGCGGGTCCGGTCGTCCAGCCGGTACAGGTAGAGGACCCCACGCGAGAGCGGCGGCTGCCGCCATCCTCATGCGCCCCACCCCTCCTCCGCGAGCAGCACCCGGAACGTGCTCCCCTCCCCCGGCGTGCTCTCCACCTCAACCCTGGCGCCCAGTGCATCGGTGAGGGACTTCACGATGGCGAGCCCCAGCCCGGTTCCCCGGGCCGCACGATCGCGCGCGGTGTCGGCCCGGTACATGCGATCGAAGATGCGGGGCAGGTGCTCGCCCGCGATACGACCCCGGCAGCCACCTCGGCCAGCGGGGCTCCGGCTGGCCCCCGCTCACTGGCCCGCTGTGGCGAGCCGGTACCCCATCCCGCGAACCGCGACGATCGGCAGGTCCTTCCCGAGCTTGCGTCGCAGGTTCGCCACATGGACGTCCACCGTCTTGGCGCCCACACCCGACTGGTAGCCCCAGACCCGCTCGAGCAGGCGCTCACGCGTGAACACCACGTCCGGGTGCGCCGCGAGTTCGGCGAGCAGGTCGAACTCCAGACGTGTGAGGTCAACGTCTTCGCCATCCTGGCGGCAGGTACGGCTCACCGGGTCGAGGATCGCCCGCCCGGCCTGGAGCGGTGCGCTGGGGTCATGGGTGCCCCTGACGCGGCGCAGCACGGCCTTCACCCGCGCGATCAGTTCCCGCGGGGAGAACGGCTTGGTCATGTAGTCGTCGGCGCCCATCTCGAGGCCCGTCACCCGACTGGCCTCGTCCGCACGCGCCGTGAGGATGATGATGGGCACGGCGGGATGGTCGATACGCATGCGCCGCGCCACCTCGATCCCGTCGATCCACGGGATCATCAGGTCGAGGATCACCAGGTCGATGCCGCCCGTGCGCATCTTCGCGAGCGCCTCCGGACCGTCGGTGGCTTCGGTGGCGGTGTAGCCCGCATCGTCGAGATACATCCGCACCAGCCGGCGGATCGCACGCTCGTCGTCGACCACCAGGATGTGACCACCGGACGCCACCTGACGATGGTACCGCCGCGCACAGGTTGCATCGCCCCGGACGCGCCCCTAGCGTTCCCCGGCCGGGCGAGATAGCTCAGCTGGTAGAGCACACGACTGAAAATCGTGGTGTCCCCGGTTCGAGTCCGGGTCTCGCCATCTGGCACGGGCCGCACCCGGGGGTGCGGCCCGTGCGATCATGCCCCCGTGGACCCCACCGTCACCATCCCGCGCCCGCGCCGGGTTGCCCCGGCGATGATCCCGGCCTGAGGCAGGCGACAGGCGTGGCGTTCGACGAGGAGCTGGCGGACCGCGTCCGGAGCGTCCTCTGCGACGTACCCGGGGTGACCGAGCGGAAGATGTTCGGGGGGATTGCCTTCATGGTGTCCGGTCACATGGCCTGTGGCATCGTCGGGGACGACCTCATGCTGCGGCTCGGGGAGGACGGCGCGGCCACCGCCCGGAGCCAGCCCCACGTGCGCCCGATGGACGTCACGGGGCGGCCGATGAAATCCATGGTGTTCATCGAGCCCGTTGGCATCGCCCGGCAGCAGGACCTCGCCGAATGGGTCGGGCGCTCCGTGGCGCACGCCGCCTCGCTGCCACCCACGTAGCCATCCGTCCCACGCGGGGTGATCTGCGACCATCCCCGCGTGGACCTCTCGATCGTCGTCCCGGCCTGGAACGAGGAGAAACGCCTGCAGGCGACCCTCGCTGGGTGGACATCGTGGATGGACGCGTTCGACGGCTCGGTGGAACTGGTGGTGAGCGACGACGGGAGCACCGACGGTACCGCCTCGCTGGTGGAGGAAGCCGCCGGGCGTGATGCCCGCATCCGGCTGCACCGGCTGCCGCGCAACCGGGGCAAGGGTGCAGCCGTGCGCTCCGGCATGCTCGCCGCCGCGGGGGGCTACCGGTTCTACGTGGATGCCGACATGAACATCGCCCCGTCGCACATGGACCCCGCCCTCGCGCTGCTGCGGGGCGGCGTGGCCGACGTGGTCGCCGGCAGGCGCAACCTCACGGCCTACGCCGGGACCGAGAGGAGCCCGGCGCGTCTGGCCGCGGGTGCTGTGGTGCAGGTGGCCCGGCGCCTGCTTGTGCTGCCGGTCATCACCGACACGCAGGCGGGCTTCAAAGGCTTCACGGCCGAGTGGGCCACCCGGATATTCGGGGCGGCGACCATCGACGCGTTCGCCTTCGACATCGAGGTGCTCTACCTGGCCCGGCGTATGGGGGCACGCATCACAGAGATGCCGGTGTCGGTGGAGTTCCGGGACGACTCCACGTTCAACGTCGGTCGCCACCTGCCGCCCTTCATCGAGGACATCTGGCGCATCCGCATGAACGCCTGGCGGGGCCGCTACTCCTGACGCATCACGGCGAGGACCTCCCCCGCCGTGGCCCGCACGCACTCCGCCGCGCTGCCGCCGTTCAGCGCCACCGCGACCAGCCCATGGGAATCAACGTACGCCAGCAGGGATCCCTGCGCCACGTCGGCAAACGAGCGGCCCACCGTGGCCTCTGACCTGCCACCCCCGGAGGTGACCACCCGTACACGCGTGCCTTCCACCAGCCCGGCAGCCATCAGATCCCCGGGCGTCGCCCACAGCGCCAGATTGCCGAACCGGTCCGCCCCGGCCACCAGGGCCTCGAGCACGCCGGGAACGACGCTGGGGCCGGGCAGGTGCGGACGCACGATGGTGGCGGGGTCCACCTCGGGACCGAGGGCGCCCAGCGGCACCCCCGTCGCCACATGGGCCGCGGCCGGCACGAACACATCGCGCCCATGGAAGGTTGCCGATACTGGTCCGCGCATGTCGTCGGGGGAGGTCACCTCCACCGCCCGTGTGGCGCCGAGCCGGTCCGCGGCCAGACCCAGAAGGCCGTTGTCCGGGCCCACCACAATCCGACCCCACTCGAGCACCATGGCCACGGCGCGGCGCCCGGTGCCCACCCCGGGGTCCACTACGGCCACGGTCACCGACTCGCGCGGCATCAGCCGCACCAGCCGCTCCAGGAGGATCGCCCCCCACCGGATGTCGCCCGGCGGCACCTCGTGCGCGAGGTCAATGCGGCCGGACCCCGGCGCGATGGTGGCCGCCACCGCGTGCAGGGCCCCCACATATTCCGACTGCGGGCCGTAGTCGGTGAGGAACCCGAGCGGCCGGCTCATGGCCCGGCAGCGGCACCGAGGTCGAGGACCGCCTGCACGAGCCCCGGGATGTCGCTTCGGTCGGCCTCGATCGCCACCTCGAGGCCGGCTGCGCGTACGGCGTGCGAGGTGAGGGGGCCGATCGAGACCGCACGGGGACCGCCAGCCAGACGGACGCGTTCGGCGGCGTCAAGGACGGCCAGCGTGTTGGTGACGGTGGATGCGGAGGTGAAGGTGATGACGTCAGCGGCCAGCGCCGCCTCGACGGCGTCGCGGGCCGGGCGCACGGGAACGGCGGCGTACACCACGATGTCGTCCACGATGGCACCGCGTGCGCGCAGGCCGTCCACGATGACCGGGCGGGCATCCCGGGCCCGGGGCACCAGCACCCTCCGTCCCTCCACGGGCATGTCCTCCAGCGCCTCAAGGACGGCCTCGCCCACGAACCGCTCGGGCACGATGTCGGCCCGGATGCCGTGGGCGGTGAGCGCCGCGCACGTTCCCGGCCCGATGGCCACGACGACCTGCCCGGGTGTCAGATGCCGCGCGTCCATTCCGTGCCCGGCCATGAGGCCCGCCACGGCATCCACGCCGTTGGCACTGGTGAGGACGATGATGTCGTACTCCCCGACCCCCGCAATGGCCTCCTCGACCGCGGGCGAGGGAGCGACCGGCTCGATGCGGATGACCGGCATCCCGACGACGTGGGCGCCCAGCGCCTCGAGGGTGCCCTGCAGCCCCCCGGCCTGCGCGCTGGCGCGGGTGACCACGATGGTGCGCCCGGCCAGCGGGCCCCGGCCCGCCGGTGCCAGACCCGGCTGGCGCGATACGACGTCGCCGAACACCAGGACTGCCGGGTTCCCGAGCCCCTCCTCCTCCACGCGATCAGCCAGGGTTGCGAGGGTGGCCACGACCGTGCGCTGGCGCGGGGTGCTCCCCCACTGGATCGCTGCAGCAGGCTGGTCGGCCGGCCTGCCGGATGCGATCAGGCGCTCGGCGATGCCCCGCAGACGACCCATCCCCATCAGCACGACGAGCGTGTGGGGGAGGCGGGCCAGCAGATCCCAGTCGTTCTGCTCGGCATCCTTCGCGGGATCCTCGTGCCCCGTGACCACCGTGAACGCCGTGGACAAGGCCCGGTAGGTCACCGGGATCCCCGCGGCGGCCGGGGCCCCGAGCGCCGAGGTGACACCCGGCACGACCAGCACCGGCACACCCGCACGTATGAGGGCCTCAGCCTCCTCAGCGCCACGACCGAAGACGAGGGGGTCGCCGCCCTTCAGGCGTGCGACCACCTTACCCTCCCGCCCCAGGCGGACCAGCAGGGCAGTGGTGTCGTCCTGACTCAGAGCGACCTGCCCGGGCGCCTTGCCCACGTCGATCACCTCGGCGTCGGGGTGCACGAGGTCGAGCAGGGCCTCCGTGCCCAGGCGGTCATGCAGAACCACATCGGCACGCATCAGGGCCTCACGCCCCCGCACGGTGAGAAGCCCCGGGTCGCCCGGCCCCGCCCCGATGAGGTACACCATGCCGTCGCTCACGCCGCGCCTACTCCCTCGGCGGCACGCACACCGAGCGCCGCGGGGTCGCGGGTGGTGCCCTCGAGATCGACGAAGCGGCCGGTGCCATCCCACCACGCCCGCATGCGCAGGTGATCGCCGTCGGCCTCGCAGAGCGCGGCTGCGGGCACGGTGCACCCCCCGCCCAGACGGGCCAGGAAGGCACGTTCCGCCACGAGACAGACCCGCGCGGCCGCATCGTCGAGCGGGGCGCAGGCCTCACGCACCGCGGGGTCGGCGTCGCGCCCCTCGATGGCCACGATGCCCTGGCCCGCGGCGGGCAGGAACGTCTCGAGGGGCAGGTCCACCGCATCGTCCCGGGTGATGCCGAGGCGGTTCAGCCCCGCCGCCGCCAGCACGAGGGCATCCACCTCGCCGGCGTCCAGTGCACGGAGGCGCGTCCCCACGTTCCCGCGCACCTCCACCACCGTGAGGTCGGGGCGGACGGCCAGTACCTGCGCGCTGCGGCGCGGGCTGGTCGTGCCCACCCGTGCGCCATCAGGCAGTGCGTCCAGACCCCCGGGTGAACCCACCAGCACATCGCCCGGATGCTGGCGCGGCGGGGTGGCGATGATCACGAGGCCCACCGGCAGGACGCCGGGGAGGTCCTTGGCCGAGTGCACCGCAATGTCCGCCGCCCCGGCGAGGAGAGCCTCCTCAAGTTCCTTGACGAACAGACCCTTGACGTCGGCACCGGGTTGCTGGCCGGTGCCCGCCAGACTCCACCGGTCGCCCGTCGTGGTGACCTCCAGAAGCGGGGCCTCATGGCCCCCCCGCACCAAGGCGTGCGCGACCTCGCGCGACTGCGCCAAAGCGAGGGGGGAGCGCCGCGTGGCCACGGTCACGCGCACGCGTGCGGCCTCAGTCGTCGGCGCCGCGGCGCGCGACCGCCCCGCGACGCACGGACTCAGGAGCCTCACCCGGGCCGCGGTCGGGCACGTCCAGGCCGAACAGGTGCCGGAGGGATTCCACGTGACGCATTCCCTCGATGGACGTCGCGGCCTCGCGGGCACGCACCGTGGGTTCGTGCAGGAACTTGTTGAGGATGGCGCGGGTCACCTGGTCAATGCGCCCTGCCTCGTCGTCGGACACATCGTCCCCCGCGACGCGGGCAATCTCGCCCCGGCGGATCGCCTCGGCCATCTCGCGCAGCGACGTGATGACCGGGGTCACCGCCAGACCGCTGCGCCACGCCGCGAAGCGCTCGGCCTCCTCGTCCACGATCACCTCGGCACGACGTGCATGCTCCTCGCGCTCGTCGCGATGCTGGCTGACCACACGCTCGAGGTCGTCGATGTCGAAGAGCACGGCGCCGTGCACACCCGATGCCTCAGGGGCCACGTCGCGCGGCACCGCGATGTCGATGAGCACCATCGGGCGCCCGGGACGGTCCTCCAGCGCGACCTCCACCTGATCGGCCGAGATCAGGGGGTGCGGGGCGTCGGTGGAGCACACCACCACGTCGGCCAGGGCCAACTCGGCACCCAGGCAGTCGTATCCCAGACCCAACCCCCCGAGGCGCTCGGCGATCTCGCGAGCGGCGCCGACGGTGCGGTTGACAACGACCAACTCGCCGAGCCCGCGCTCCATGAGCGCGCGTGCCGTGGCCTCCGCCATGCGTCCGCCGCCCAGCACCAGACCCCGTCGGCCGCCGAGGTCGGGGATCGCCTCGCGGGCGAGGTCGGCGGCCACCGTGGACACCGACACGGACCGCACGGCCACGCTGGTCTCGGTGCGGATGCGCTTTCCGGCCTCCAGGGCCTGACGGAACAGACGGTCGGTCAGCACGCCGGTCGTGTCCTCCTCGGCCGAGCGCTCCCATGCCTGGCGGACCTGCCCCTGGATCTCGCTCTCGCCCACCACCATCGAGTCGAGGCTCGACGTCACGCGGAACAGGTGCGCAACCGCGCGGTCGTCCAGATATGCGTAACGCACGCAGTCGAACTCGCTGCGGGTCATGCCCTGGCTGTGCTCCACGAGGGTCGCGGCGATGGCGTCCTCGGCCCCACCCGAGTCGAGGACATGCGCGTACACCTCGGTCCGGTTGCACGTGCACAGCACGACAGCCTCGGCGATGTCGGGGTGGCGCACCAGTGCCCGGGACACGGTCCGCGCAGTGGAATCAGTGAGCGCGACCTTCTCCCGCTGCTCCACGGGAGCGGTCTTGTGCGAGATGCCGACGACAACCACATGGGGCATCAGGCGGCCTCCACGGTGGTCGCGCCGATCCCCAGAGCGGCGCACACGTCGGAGCGGCACGCATCCGGGCCCTCGACGGCGATGCGATCCACGATGCCGGAGTCGAGGAGGGCCTCCACGGCCGCGCGCCGCGGGACGACGGCGGGCTGCGCGGCCACGAAGGCATCCCGGGTCTCGGCCAGGAGGGCGATGAGCCCGGACCAGCCGGGGCCGAAGCGGTGCTCGAGGTCCTCGCGGATCCGGCGCGACACCACCGGGCTGGCGCCGCCCGTGCTGATGGCCACTGCGAGATCGCCCTGCCGCATGAGGGCGGGGATCACGGCGGTGGAGCCATCGGGGTCGTCGACCACGTTCACCTCGGCGCCGACCTCACGGGCGTCGTCACGGACGCGCCGGTTGATCCCGGCGTCGTCAGTAGCGGCAATCACGAGTACCGCACCGTCCAGATCGCCGTGCTCGTAACGACGGGCGCGGTGCTCGGCCACGCGGCCATCGGCGATCATCCCGGCCAGCACCGGCGAGACATCGGGGCTCACCAGCCGCACCACGGCACCATGCGCCGCGAGGCGGGCGGCCCGCCCGGTGGCCACGGTCCCACCGCCCACCACCACCACGCAGCGGCCCGAGAGGTCGAGGAACACCGGGTACAGGTCGCGGCCCATCAGGCGGCGTCCTCCGGTGGGCCCGACTCGCCATCGCGCCCCTCCCGGCGGTCAAGCACGCGCGTGATGGCCTCCAGCCGCCGACCCACACGGGCCGTGCGGGAACCGAGAACCACCACGTAGGCGAGCAGCAGGAACCAGATGACCGCGTAGGCCGCCACCACGTACTGGGCGCCCCCGCTCATCCCCGCTCCAGCCGTATCGTCAGCATGTGCAGGGCACGCTCAGACCGACGCCCCAGCAGGTCCACCTCGAGCAGCGCGATGAACAGGGCGACCATCGCCGCCTGAGCCATGATGAACCAGGTGAGCATGGACGTGGGCATGTTCGCGCCGCCACCCGTGAACACCACCGGGTGCACGAACGACTCCGCCACGCGCACCGAGTAGAACGAGAGCGGCACAGACGCGAAACCCGCGATGGCGTAGATGGCCGAGTAGCGCATCTTCCGATCGTCCTCCGCCGACGAGCGCAGCACGAAGTAGGCGACGTAGATGAGCACCACGATGAGGTACGTCACGAGGCGCGGGTCGGTCCAGACCCACCACGTGCCCCACGACGCCTTCGCCCAGATCGAGCCCGTGATCACCACGAGCACCGAGAACAGGAGGCCGATGCGGATGCTGGCCTCGCAGGCGTCGTCCCAGCGCCGGTCGCGTGTGCGCAGGTAGAGGATGCCGGCGACGCAGGCCACGCCGTACGCCACCAGGGACGCGATGGCGATGGCCACGTGGAAATAGAAGATGCGCTGGATGATGCCCTGATCGGCATCCTCGGGAGCCACGAGGAACACCCCGATGGTCGAGACGACCACCAGGACCGTCGCGATGGTCCCCCAGATGATCGCGGCACGCTCGCCGCGGAGGCGTACGGGGCCGTCAGTCGTCAAAGACGGCGTCATAGGTCGCGATCGAGACAAGGGCGAAGAGTATTGCGTACCCGAGGAGGAACAGGCAGTACCCACGCCACTCGCTCATGTCATGTGGCCCTCCGGCCACCGCGTGCGTGGCCCCGGCCGCCGCGATGACCACTGGCACCAGGGCAGGCAGGAAGAGCACGGGCAGGATCAGGTCGCGGGCACGCGTGAACAGGGCCAGACCGGAGAACAGCGTGCCCGCCAGCGCGATGCAGATGTCGGCGAGCAGTGCCGTGATGGCGATCCACCCGATCGCGCCCCAGTACGGACCCTGCACGAAGAAGATGCCGACCAGCGGGATGACGACCACCTCGACGGCGACCATGTAGATGAGGATCGCGATGGCCTTGGCAGCCAGCATCACCATGCGGGGCACGGGCGCCACCAGCAGCCCGTCCAGCACCCTCTGCTCGCGCTCGGCCACGTAGGAGCGCCCCACGCCCAGCACCGCGGTGAACGCCAGCGTGACCCACATCAACCCGCCCACGAAGCGCGTGAGGTCGTCGTCGCGCGTACCGAACCCGAACTGCAGGATCACCATCATCACGATGGCGAACAGCACCATGGCCACGATGGTCTCGCGCGTCCGCAACTCGAGGCGCAGGTCCTTTCGCACCAGCGCGATCAACTGCCTGCGCCTCACGGGGTGACCGCCTCATACCGCCGCCTGACCACTGCCGGATCAATGCCGGCGATCGGCTCGTCCAGCACCACGCGACCAGCGCCCAGCACGACCAGGCGATCGCAGAGGGGGGCCACCCGCTCGACCTCGTGCGTCACGATGACCGCCGCGCGGCCATCGGACCGGGCCGCCCGGAGCTGGTCGTCGAGCAGCAGGGCCCCGCGCTGGTCGAGGCTGGCATGGGGCTCGTCGAGCAGGAGCAGGCGGGGCCGGTGCAGGAGCATCCGGGCCAGGGCCAGCCGCTGCGCCATGCCCCGGCTGAAGGTACGCACGGTGTCCTCTGCGCGGCCACGCAGCCCCACGTGGTCGAGCAGGTCATCAATGCGGGCATCGCGATCCGGGATGCCATACAGGTCACCGAAGAACTCCAGGTTCTGCCGTGCGGTCAGATCGGGATACACCAGCGGGTCATGCGCCAAGTAGCCGAGGCCACCCCGCGCCTGGCGGGCGCCCGCGGCCACATCGGTGCCCAGCACGGTGAGGGTGCCCGCCTGGGGGCGGATGAGCGTGGCCAGAATCCGCAGGAGCGTGCTCTTGCCCGCCCCGTTGGGACCCGCAAGCGCCAGCCGCTCGCCCGGGGCGAGGTCCAGGTCGACGCCGTCCACGGCGCGCCGGTCGCCGAAGGCGTGTACCAGACCCCGCGCGATGACCAGGGCCTCAGGCGAGGCCCACCCCGGTGATCACTCCGGCGAGGAACACGAGTGAGAGCACTCCGTTCGCTGTGCCGAACGCCGCCTGGATGCGCGCGTCGTCGCCGGGCCGTGCGGTCGCGTGCTCCCATACGAGGACGAGGGCGCACCCGGCGAGCCCCGCGTAGTAGGGCCACGTGACCAGAGCGGCCACCCCGGCGAGGGCCAGCATCACGATCGTGCCCGCATGCAGGGCACCGGCGATTCGCAACGCTCCGACTTCTCCGAAGCGCACGGGTACCGAGTGGATCCCCGCCTCGCGGTCATGGGCGGCATCGAGGAGCGCGTAGATGATGTCGAAGCCCGCGATCCACAGCGCGACAGCGACTGCGAGTAGCACCGGGGCCAGTGCGAACTCCCCGGTGACGGCGATCCACCCGCCAAGGGGGGCGATGCCGATGGAGACCCCCAGCACCACATGGCATGCCCAGGTGACCCGCTTGGTGTACGGGTACACGACGAACAGGGCCACGGGCACCGGCCAGAGCCACCACGTGATCTCCGGCAATTGGCTCACGGCGCCCAGCAGCGCCGCGAGGCTGGCCGCCGCGAAGATCCGCACCTGCCCCGTGCTCAGGCGCCCGGTCGGCAGGTGGCGCCCCGCGGTGCGTGGGTTCAGGGAGTCCAGTCGGCGATCGACCAGCCGGTTCAGGGCCATGGCGAGCGAGCGGGCGCCCACCATGGCGAGGAGGATCCATCCGAGAGTGGGCCACGGGGGGACCGCGTTCGTGGCCATCAGGGCCCCCGCGAATGCGAAGGGCAACGCGAAAACCGTGTGCGGGAAGCGCACGAGCCCCAACAGCGCCGGGACGATGGCGAGCCCCGAGGCGGGGCGCACGACGCGCGAATGGCTGGTCACAGGGGCGATGTTATGCCCCGGACGGCACCTCGGCGACCCCATACCGGGGGGTCCCTCCGGTCACCGCCGCCCAGAACTGGTTGCCGTGATCGAAGTGCCACCACTCCTCCACATAGGCGGTCAGACCCTGCGCCGTGAGGGCGTGGAACAGGAGCCTGCGGTTCGCGCGCGCCGGGATGGAGATGCCCTCCAGCGCCGCTGCGCCCGCCTCGGGCACGAACGCATCGAACCCCGTCCCGAGATCCAGTTCGGTGCCGTCGGCATCGGCGAGGGTGAGGTCCACGGCCCCGCCGGTGACATGAGGGGGTGGGGCATGATGGCCCGGATCGGGAGGAGTCACATACGGGCGGGCGACCTGCTCCAGTTCCGGGCGTTGCAGGTGCGGGTACTGCTGCGCGAGGTCATCGACATGGGCCTCGAAGAGCGCCGTCTGGGTCTCGATGGACCTCCACCCATCCCAGATCAGCAGCACCAGCCCGTCCGGCAGCGACTCCGATGCCCGCACCAGGCGCTCACCCACGCCCTTCCGCACCCAGCAGCCGGGCAGGGCCCCCGGCAGGCCCATGGCGACGTAGCGCGGATCCTCGATGATGCGGGGGCCAAGGGTGACGACCGGGACGAGCGGTTCGTCCACCGGCTGGATGGGGATGTCACGCCAGCCCGCTGGCTGGGATAGCCGTGGGATCGGCCGCTGGGTCCGCGGGTCCGGGCCGGGCCGAGGTGAGATCGGTCGTCGGCCCGGGGGCTGGTCAGGGCTCACGACAGACCCCACTCGGCCGCCTGCACCCGCGGACCGGGATCGACGCCTTTGAGCACCGCCAGCACCGGTGCCACACGCTCGGACGGCGGAGGCACGGTGGCCGGGTTCTCCTCGGGGTGGGCCTCGGCACGCATCGCGGTGCGCATGGGCCCCGGGTTCACCGCGACCACGCGGATGCCCCGCCCGGCCCACTCGTCCCTGAGCATGAGTCCCAGCGCCTCGAGCCCGGCCTTGCCGAGCCCGTAGGCCCCATACCCCGGGCGCCCGGCGGCGTCCGAGGTCACCAGAACCACCCCGGCGCGGTCCGCGATGAGAGGCGCGAGGCGCTGGAGCAGGCGGACCTGACCGACGAGATCCACCTGCAGCGTGCGTGCGGTGGCCCCGACATCGGTCGTCCCGATGGGGCCCAGCGGCCCCAGCACCCCTGCGTTCATCACCACGCCCTCGAGGCGCGGCACCGCCCGGGCGATGGCCTCGGCGGCGGCGTCCACCGACGCGGCGGACGTCAGGTCAAGGGGCACCAGCACGCACCCGGCGCCGGCCTCACGGCAGTCATGCTCCACCCGGGCGAGGCGGTCGAGGTCGGTGGCCGTGAGCACCAGCCGTGCACCGTGCGCGGCGAGCGCCCGGGCGATGGCGGCCCCATAGCCGCGGGACGCACCGGTGACGAGGACGCGCGAACCGTCGAGGGTCGCGCCATCCCCGGTCATCAGGGGGCCTCGGCGCCTCCGTCGGCCGGGGTGGCGGGGCCCTCACCCGGCGGGGGCGGAGTGCCCTTGACGGCTGGTGTGATCTCCCGCACTGCGCTCTCGGGCCCGATCCCGGCGAACGTCGCCACGTACGCCGCGACGTCCTCGGCATCCTTCCCCGTCACGAGATCCTGTGGCATGGCCACCGGATACGAGCCGGGGAGAGGCGCCTGGGGAGCGATCTGGATCCAGCGCTTCACCAGACCGTAGAAGTCGGTCTCCAGGAAGCCCTGCTGCCGTGAGGCGCGGAAGGCGTCGTCCAGATTCGGCCCGGCGGTTCCCTTCGTACCGGCGTCGTCCAGCGTGTGACAGCCGCCGCACTGCTGGACGAAGAGGGTCTTTCCGGCCTGCGTATCGGCAGTCGCCAGCGTGCTCTCGGCCCCACCGCACCCGGACAGGGCAAGCGCGCCACCTGCGATGACCAGCGCGACGGATGATGCAAGGAGTCGTGAGCGCAACGGAATCCCTAGATGACGTAGACGAGGAGGAACAACAGCACCCAGACGATGTCGACGAAGTGCCAATAGTACGAACCCGCCGTGAGAGGCGTGTGGTACGCGGTTGAGAAGTCGCGCTTATAGGCACGGCGCAGGCACATGCTGAGGATGATGAGGCCTACCAGCACGTGCATGCCGTGGAAGCCCGTGAGCGTGTAGAAGGCACCGCTGAAGGCCCGGTCCTGGGGGGTGAAGCCGAGGTGGGCGTACTCGTTCAGCTGGATCAGCAGGAAGGTCGCCCCGAGGAAGATGGTCACCCAGAGCCCCCGGATGAGGCCCTTGTTGTCACCCGCTGCGAGGCGCTGCTCACCCCACCACAGGGTGAACGACGACATCACCAGGAACAGGGTGTTGACGAGCGTCATGACGACGGGCAACTCGAACGGCTCGCCGTCCGCCTTCAGCGGCGGCCAGGTCTCGTTGGGCACCCCGTACCGGATGAAGAAGTAGGCGGTGAACAACGATGCGAACAGCATCACCTCGGACCCGATGAACAGCAACATGCTCAGCAGGAGGGGGCTGCGGCCGTGCGCCGGGGCGGCGCCGTGGGCGCCATCGTCATGTCCTGCGTGGCCGTGTCCGGCGGTCGTCGCCATGGCCTACGACCCCGCCACGGTGCCGACGTCCACGATCTCGACGGGCGTGTCGCCCGCGGCCTCCTGCACGGCCCCGGCCAGCGCGTCGGCCTCGCCGTTGACCCCGGCGACGATGATCTGTGCGGGCGCGAAGGCCGTGATGGCAAGCGGCAACGCGACGGATGGGGCATCGTCCATCACCTGACCCTCCACGGCCACACCGGTGGACACCAGTGCGTTGACCGTGGCGGTCATGGCCACGCCCGCTGTGCGACGACGCTCGGTGGCCTCAGCGCCCCAACGGGGCTCGGACAGATCGAGCGCGAGAACAATCGTGAAGCGGGCTGGCGCGGCATCGGCGCGGGCGCGCACCGCGGTTGCGAGGGCCTCGGCACCCACGGCCTCACCGGCCACCACCATCACCATGGGCAGGGTCGAGGCACCAGTGATCGCGCGGGCGTCGTCGGCGGGCACGACCACATGGCTCATCGGGACGCCCGTGGCCTTGCGGATCTTGTCCACGACGTCCGCGCGCATCCACGCGCCCTGAGTCAGCGGGAGGGTGACCAGCACCAGTTCGTGCGGCACGGCCTCGGTCGCCGCCTCGGTGGCCACATCCACCACATCGCCCTCGACGATACGCCCGGTGGCCGCCACGCCGTGCCCCGCGAGGATCGCAAGGGTGGTGGCCAGACGGCGCTCCGCGATGGACCGGTCGTCGTCGCCCACCGGCACGACGAACTGGAATGACCACAGGCCGTCGGCATCACGCGAGCGGATCTCGTCGATGAGCGTCTGCGAGACCAAGGTCTGGTTGGCCACAACGAGCACCGGGTAGCGCGTGTCCTCCTTCAACTCCCCGCCGAACTCCTCGGGGGCGAACACCACGGCGTGCCGGGCGTCCGGGATGCCGTACTGGTACGGCCCGCCCACGACCTGCGGGATGGCGTCGAAGTTGAAGATCGGCGGCGGGGACGACACAAGCCATTCGAGGGTCTTGCCGCGCCAGGGGTTCCACGGCGCCTTCGGCCCGGACTTCCACGACGTAATGACGTTGTAGAAGAAGATGAACGTCGCGATGGCAAGCATGTACGAGCCGAGGGTCTCGATGGCATTGACCGTCGCGAAGCGGGGGTCGTAGTCGGCGACACGACGCGGCATGCCCTGAAGGCCCTGCCAGTGCATGGGAAGGAAGGTCAGTTGCGTACCCACGAACGTGAGCCAGAAATGCCACTGGCCGAGGCGTTCCGAGTACATCTTCCCGGTCATCTTCGGGAACCAGTAGTAGAGCCCCGCGAACACCGTGTACACGGTGCCGCCGTACAGCACGTAGTGCAGGTGGGCCGTGACGAAGTAGGTGTCCGACACCTGGATGTCGATGGGCACCACGCCCAGGAACACGCCGGACAGCCCGCCCATGAGGAAGGTGAAGAGGAAGCCGAGCGCCCATAGCATGGGCGTTTTCATATGGATCTTCCCCTGCCACAGCGTGGCGAGCCACGACCACATCTTCACGCCGGTGGGAATCGCGATGATGATGGTGGTGATCATCATCGGCACGCGCAGCCAGGCCGCCATCCCCGACACGAACATGTGGTGCGCCCACACACCGAAGCCCAGCACCGCGATGGCGACCAGCGAGAACGCCATGGCGCGGTAGCCGAAGAGCGGCTTTCGCGCAAAGGTGGCGATGACTTCGCTGATGATCCCGAAGCCCGGTAGCAGCATGATGTACACGGCCGGGTGCGAGTAGAACCAGAAGATGTGCTGGTACATGACGACGTCGCCGCCCTGATCGGGCGCGAAGAAGTGCGTGCCCATCACGCGGTCGAACATCGTGAGGAACTGCGACCCGGCGACGAACGGTGTGGCAAACACCACGAGCACCGAGGTGACGCCCGTAGCCCACGCGAGGATGGGCATGCGCCAGATCGTCATGCCCGGCGCGCGCATGGTGATGATGGTGGCGAGGAAGTTGATGGCCGTCGCGATTGACGACGCCCCGGCGAACTGCACGCCCAACTCGAACAACGTCTGGCCCATGGTGCCCTGGCTGGCCAGCGGCGGATACGCAGTCCAGGCCGCGCCGAACATCCCGGTGAACATGCTGGACAGGAACAGACCCCCGGCGACCGGCAGGAACCACAGCGACAGGGCGTTGAGGCGCGGGAACGCCATGTCCTTCGCACCCAGCATGATCGGCAGGGCGAAGTTCGCGATACCGCCGAACACCGGCACGGCGAACACGAAGATCATCAGCGTCGCGTGCATGGACAGGAAGCCGTTGAAGGTCTCCCCGTCGGCGAACTGCTGACCGGGGGCCGCGAGTTCCGTGCGGATGAGGAGGGCCATGAGCCCGCCCCACAGCATGAAGAACAAGGTCATCGCCAGGTACTGGATGCCGATGACCTTGTGGTCGGTGTTCAACCGGAAGTAGTGCCGCCAGTTGGTCGCCCCGTGGAAGGAGTGGTCCTCCACGGAGATGTCAGCGCCCTTCGCCCAGCCCAGCCAGAAGTCGAAGCAACCGATCCCCCACAGGAACCCGATGCCGCCGATCAGGCCCGCGACACCGCCGTACACGCCACCCTCCCAGAGCGGCTCGAACCCGAACAGCGTCCGCAGGAGGAAGACCAGCAGGAACGCGAACAGCACCCCGGCCACGGCGCCGTACACCGCACGGCCCCACCAGTACGACAGCGGCCGCGGGTCCACGTGGTGTACGTGGCCACCACCAGGGGCGTGCGCGGGTGCGGGTGCGTGAGTTGACATGTCTCTTCGGCCGGCCTCGGTCGGATTACCTGATGGACTCGACGACGGTCGTGCCGTCGGCGACATCGCCCTTCACCGCGGCCGACGACCGGGCAAGCCACGCCGCGAACGCCTGCGGCGAAACCACCTTGACCTGGGAGCGCATCACGCTGTGCCCGGCGCCGCACAACTCGGCGCAGATCACCGGGAAGGTGCCCTGATTCGTCGGGGTGATCCAGAGCGTGTGGGTGATACCGGGGACGGCGTCGCCCTTGATGCCGAACTCCGGCACCCAGAAGTCGTGGATCACATCGCGGGCGCGCAGGTTCAACTGGATCTGGCGGTCCTCGGGCACCACGAGTATCCCGGTCTCAATCCCGGCATCGGGGTAGCCGTACGTCCAGTTGAACTGCTGGGCATACACCTCCACGGTGAGGCGGTCGGCGGCCACGGCCTCGTTCCTGTCCATGACGATGTACCCGTACACCCCCACCGCAACCAGGACGATGGTCGGGACGACCGTCCACACGATCTCGATCATCGTGTTGCCGTGGATGGGCGGGCCGTCCGAGAGGTCGTCGTCCTTGACCCGCCACTTCCAGACCGAGTAGATGAGAACACTCGTGACGATGACGAAGAAGACCGTGCTCGACCAGAACAGGACCCACAGGAGATCAGAGGTGCGCTGCGCCTCTGCACTCTCGGCTGCCGGAAGCCAGTCGATGAGCAGCGCCTGACCCACGGTGAGCGCGGCGACAACCACGCCGATAACGGCGAGGGGAATGATCGGGATCTTCCGGTACACGGGTGGGAACCCTAGTCGGGCATCACAGCCCGGTGGCACCGCCACCGGGCGCGACACGCCCCGGGTTCAGGGGTCGTGTTGTCCCTGATGCGTCGTCCGGAAATCCCCGCCCTCACGAGGCCATCCCGGGCCGACGTGCCAGTGGCGTGGCGGCGATGACGCCGCACGCGACGAACAGCAGCCCCCCGATGAGGAGTGGCGACGACACGCCGACCGCCTGGAACAGCGCGGTGGCCGCGATGGGCGCGAGCAGCCGGGCAAGGCCGCCCGCCGATGCGAGCACCCCGAGGATTCCACCCTGATCGGCATCGGGCGCACGCTGCGACACGATCGCCGAGATGGTCGGGAACGTCAGGCCCGAGCCGAGGGCGAGGAGGGCGAGCACCGGGAACAGCGCCCACAACTCCGTGGTCACGCCCAGCAGGATCAGCGCGGCGGCGGTAAGCCACAGGCCGGCCCGGAGCACCGGCCACTCCCCCACCCGCTTGGTGAGCCGGTGCACGAGCCCGCCCTGGACGATCGCGGCGAACACGCCGATGAATACGAACACCAGGCCCGTCTCGGTGAGCCCGAAGCCGAAGCGCCGGTTGCCGAACAGCGAGAACACCGACTCCATGCCCACGAAGCCGAGACCGCCGAGGAGCGAGATCCAGATGAGCGGGCCGTGCGTGCGCGAGCCAACGGCGCGGATCAGCGACGTCCACCGCGACTGCATCGCGCCGTGACGGCTGCCGGGGACCCGTGACTCGGGCAGGCGCTTCCAGGCAATGGCGAAGTTCACGAGCGCCGCACCCGCCGCCAGGATGAACGGTGCCCGGGGGGAGATTGTCGCGAACAGCCCGCCGATGGCGGGTCCGATGATGAAGCCCAGCCCGAAGGCGGCCCCGATCAGCCCCATGCCGCGCACGCGCTCCTCGTCGGTGGTGATGTCGGCGACGTACGCCTGGGCGGCGGCGTACGAGGCACCCGAGATGCCGTCCAGGATCCGGGCGAGGAAGAGCACCCACAGCGCAGGGGCGAAGCCGAACAGCAACCAGGCAACCGATGAGCCGAGCAGCGACCCCAGAATCACCGGGCGGCGCCCGAACCGATCCGACACGCGCCCCCACACCGGGGCGAAGATGAGTTGCATCAGTGCATAGACGCCGGTGAGCAACCCGATCTCCACCACCGAGGCGCCGAACTCCTCGGCATACAACGGTACGAGGGGGATGACGATCCCGAACCCGATCAGGTCGATCAGCACCGTCGAGAAGACGATGCCGAGGGGCGTGCCGAAGAACGCGAGCCCCCCAAGGCGGGACCTGCGCCCGGGGCGGCTCACAGCGAGGCGTCCACGGCAACGATGACGAACAGCAGCGCCAGGTACAGCAGCGAATAGTGGAACGTGATCGCGGCCCACGGCCGGCGGTCATCTCCGCGCCACAACTGCCAGGCCATCCACAGGAAGGGCAGCCCCAGGACCAGGGCGCCCGCCACGTAGAGCACGCCGGCGCCGGCGGCGTAGGGCAGGAGGGTGGTGCCCAGCATCACCAGGGTCCAGAGCAGCACCTGCTGGCGGGTCGCCCGCTCACCGTGCACCACCGGGAGCATGGGGACGCCGGCGTGGGAGTAGTCATCACGCAGCATCAGGGCCAGAGCCCAGAAGTGCGGAGGCGTCCACGCGAAGACGATCGCGAACAACATGACGGCGCCGTAGGTGATGTCGCCTGTCACGGCCGCCCAGCCCACCAGCGGCGGGACCGCCCCGGCCGCTCCTCCGATGACGATGTTGTGGATGGTCGTCCGCTTGAGCCAGAGCGTGTACAGCCCCACATACAGCGCCACGCCCACGAGGGACAGCGCCGCCGCGAACCAGGTCGTGAGGAGCCCCAGCACCAGAACGCTGGCCACCACCAGGCCCACGCCATAGGCCAGCGCCGCCGCGGGCGAGATGCGACCCGCCACGATGGGACGCCGCTCGGTGCGACCCATGACGGCATCGATGTCACGGTCCACCACCTGATTGATGGTGTTCGCGCCCCCCGCGGACAGGTACCCCCCGACCACGGTCCAGAGGATCAGCCAGCCGCCCGGCACCCCCTGCTCCGCGGCGAACATCGCACAGACGGTCGTGACGAGCAGCAGCGAGATGATGCGCGGCTTGGTGAGCGTGATCAGGTCGCGGACGACCCCCTGCCCACCCGCGACGGGGGCAGTGCTCACGGCATCACCCACGCCGTCCACGTCACCAGCGCGGCCGACAGGGCCAGAGGCAGCACGAGCCATAGGGTCTCGGTCGAACGCGTGGCCCCGCGGGCGAGCGGAGCGCGCAGGTCCCACATGCTTCGGATGATGGCCAGACCGGCGCCAACGACGAGCACCGCGGCGATGATGAGCACGGCAAGGCGCACGACGGGCGAGCATAGTGCAGCGCAGGGGGCCGTCTGATGCGGGAACGGGTTGACCTTCGGCCCCGAAGGCGGCACCGTGCGGAGTCATGAACTCCCGCAGCGACGTGGTGGTGCTTGGCGCGGGGCCTGCGGGGCTGGCCGCCGCCCTGCGCGCGACCAGCGCCGGGGCGTCGGTCGTCGTCGTTGAGGGGGACGACCGGGTCGGTGGACTCTGCCGCACGATGACGGCCGATGGGTGCCGGTTCGATCTGGGCGGGCACATCCCGTTCCTCCGCACGCCGCAGCGGGTGAGGTGGGCCGAGGGGCTCCTGTCGTCCGACCTCATCTGGGTGGATCGCCCCGTGGCACGCGTCGAGGAGGGCCGTATCCAGCCCGGGAGGTACATCGACCAGCATCCCCAGCATGTGCACGACACCGTTGCGCCGGATGGGTCGGCTGCCGGTGAGTTCGGCTCCACGGTGGGCACGTCGTTCCGCGACCGCGTCATCAGGCCCTACATGGAGAAGGTGGATGGCTGGGCGCTCGAGACCATCTCGGCAGACCGGGCGGTGACGTTGCGCGAGGAGCAGCGCGCGCCGGACGGCTTCTGGTTCCCGAAGGGTGGGATCGGCGCGTTGATGGATGCGATGGAGGCCGGCGTCCGCGCTGCGGGGGGCGAAGTGCGGCTGGGTACCCCCATGACGGCGCTCTGCCGCCACGGAGGCCGGGTGACCGGCGTCGAGGTGGGCGGGGACCGACCCGGCACGATCCAGACCGGCACAGTGATCTCTGCGATCGCGCCGGGGCCCCTGGTGCGGGTGGTCACACCGCCCGCCCCGGACGGGCTGCTGCCCGCCATCACCATGCGCGCCGTCGCGCTCGTCTACCTGGTGGCCGACCGCGACCCGGTCACCGACGAGGCATGGGTCC
>CAMAVU010000024.1 GCA_945861935.1 Bifidobacterium breve
CCCGGGCTGGTGAGCACCATGTCGTACTCGCGCACGTCGTATTCCGCCACGCCCTCGGTGATGTACGGGTCCGTGGCGATCATCGCGTCCACGTCGTCGCGGGTGACGCCCACGGCCACGAGGAGGCCGCCCTGGAGCGGCACCTCGCGCCCCGCGGCGATCACGCGCCCGGCCCCGGCGTGCTCGCGCACCCATGCGCGGTGGGCGTCGAGATGCACCTCCACCTCGTCCACCGGCTTCAGATAACGGCCGAGCAGCAGGAACATGGGGCTGCTACGCCCTGCAGGCGCCGAGGGCCGCGAGCAGGCGGTCAGCGTCCGGGGTCTCGAGCGGCACCACCTGATCCACATCCACGATCACGCCGTCTGCGTCGATCACGTAGGTGCAGCGGCCGGCCAGGCCGGCCTGATCCAGATAGGCGTCGTACGCCCGCGCGACCTCGCCCTTCGGGTGGAAGTCGGCGAGGAAGTGCACGTTGTCTGCCTGCATCTGCTGCTTGAACGCGGCGAGGGTCCACTTGTTGTCCACGCTGATCCCGATCACCACGGCATCGGCGTAGGGGCTGTCGTCGGCGACGATGCCCGCGAACCAGTTGGTGCACACCGGCGAGAAGGCCGCCGGATAGAAGTTGAGGTACACCGGCGTGCCGCGGAACTGCGACAGGGATACCTGCTCCCCGTTGCTGTTCGCGAGGGTGAAGTCGGGCGCCTCAGTGCCGATCTCGAGAGCCATCTCATCTCCTGCTGATTCGGTTGCCGGTGGGGAAAGGTCGCCGGACAGTATCGCGCTCCACCCACCCGGTGCGGGGACTCCCGCCCCTCCCCCGATGGGCCCACCTACGCCGCCGGGACGGCTACGGGAAGGACGTCCCCGAGGTCATGCGCCAGAACCACGGTGACCTGCTCGCGGGCCCCATTGGGTACCTCGGCCAACTCTCCCTCGTTTCCTGCCGGGATGATCACGGTGTGGATGCCCGCGCGCAGGGCGGCCAGCACCTTGTCGCGAACGCCGCCGATGGGCAGGACCTGTCCCATCAGTGTGATCTCCCCGGTCATCGCGACATCGGGGCTCACGGGGCGGCCCGAGAGTGCCGACACCAGCGCGGTCGCGATGGTTATGCCCGCCGACGGGCCGTCCTTGGGGATGGCCCCGGCGGGTACGTGCACGTGGATGTCGTGCGAGCCGAAGAACCCATCCGCGAGATCGAGTCCCAACTCGCCGGCGCGGGCACGCACGCAGGTGAGCGCGGCCTGGACCGACTCGCGCATCACGTCGCCGAGCTGCCCGGTGACGATCAGGGAGCCCGTGCCCGGCATCACGCTGGCCTCGACGAACAGGATGTCACCGCCCGCGCCGGTGACCGCCAGCCCGGTCGCCACCCCCGGCTCCGACGTGCGCCTCCGGACCTCGGGATGGATCCGCTCGGACCCCAGCATCTCGCGGGTCTCTGTCGCACCGACGCGCTCCACGCCGACGCGCCCCTCGGCGATGTCCAGCGCTGCCCGTCGGAGGAGCGCCCCGATCCGGCGCTCCAGCCCGCGAACCCCGGCCTCGCGGGTGTACTCGTGGATGACGGTCATCAACGCCTCGTCGGTGATCTCCACGCGCCCGGCGGGCACGCCCGTGGCCTCCATCTGGCGCGGGATCAGGTAGTCCCGCGCGATGTGCACCTTGTCATCGTCGGTGTAGCCCGGGAGGGAGATGACCTCCATGCGGTCGAGCAGCGGTCGCGGGATCGTGTCCGGCACGTTGGCCGTGCAGATGAACAGGACCTTCGACAGATCGAGCGGCAGGTCCAGGTAGTGGTCGCGGAACGTGGAGTTCTGCGCCGGGTCGAGCACCTCGAGCATCGCCGATGACGGGTCGCCGCGCACATCGGAGCCCAACTTGTCGATCTCGTCGATCATGATGACCGGGTTCATCGAGCCGGCATCGCGCATCGCGCGTACCAGCGTCCCCGGCATGGCGCCCACATACGTACGCCGGTGCCCGCGGATCTCGGCCTCGTCGCGCACCCCTCCCACGCTGATCCGCCCGAACCCGCGCCCGAGCGTGCGCGCGATACTCCGCCCCAGCGAGGTCTTGCCCACGCCGGGTGGGCCTGTGAAGAGGAGGACGGTGCCCGCGGCATCGCCCTTCAGCCGCGCCACCGCCAGCTCCTCGAGGATCCGCTTCTTGACGCGCTCGATTCCGTAGTGGTCCTCGTCGAGTACGCGCCGCGCGCGGGCGAGGTCCAGATCGTCCTCGGTGAGAGTGCCCCAGGGGATGTCGAGGATCCAGTCGAGGTACGTCCGGATCACCTGGTGCTCGGCGGACTGGTCCGGGATCCGCCCGAGCCGGGTCATCTCGCGCTCGGCGGCCTGGCGCACCTCGTCCGGTAGCGGCAGGTCCGTGATGCGCCGCCTCATCTCGTTCACCTCGGCCTCATCGCCCTCGCCGAGTTCATCCTGGATGGCCTTGAGCTGCTGGCGCAGCACGAACTCGCGTTGGCCGGACTCGATGTCCTGCTGCACCTCGGCCTGAATGCGGGCACCGATCTCCAGCACCTGCGTTTCCCGGGCGAGAATCACGCTGAGGCGCCGCAGCCGCTGCGAGACACGCACCTCTTCCAGCAGCTCCTGTTTCTCGGCCACCGGGAGCCTCAGCGACGAGATCACCAGGTACGAAAGCGTGCTCGGGTCGTCCATCGCGTCCGCCGCCATGTGCAACTCGTCCGGCAGGTAGGGCACCAGATCCACGACTCTGGCGAACGCCGCCTGAACGTTTCCGGCCAGGGCCTTCAGCTCGTCCGATTCCTCCACGATGTCCGGCATGGGCTCGGTCGTGGCGATGAGGAAGGGCTCGAGGGCGGGGTAGCCCGTGAGTCGCACCCTCTCGCCGCCGTGCACCAAAACGCGCATTGACCCATCCGGCACGCGCAGCATCTTCTCGACGGTCGCGACCACGCCGACGCCGTAGAGGTCGTCGGGCCCCGGCTCCTGCCGGTCCGTGTTGCTCGCGCTGACCAGCACCAGCCGCCGGACCTCGCGATCCATGACGTCATCCACCAGCCGGATGCTGCGCTCCTCCCCGATCGCCAGCGGCGCCACCGCGTCGGGGAACACCACGGTGCCCTTCAGCGGAAGCACGGGCAGGTCGGCCGGCCAGGTGATGCCGGGGAGCGGGGCCTCGAGGTCCGCCGCCGTCACGATGACGTCCTCGGCCACGGTGTTGCCGGTGGGCTCCCTGAGCGCGGAACCGCTCTCCGGCGGCAGGGGCCCGTCGCTCATGCATCACCCCGCACGGTCACGCGCACCGACTCGGGCCCGGGCCGCGGGGCCAGCGGGAGGGTGATGGTGAGCATGCCGTTGTCGTAGTCGGCGGTCGCCTGATCCATGGCCACGGGCACACCCACGCGCAAGCGGCGCTCGAAGCGTCCCCACTCGATCTCGGCATGCTGGTACACACGCCGCTCGCCGGTGGGGCGCCGGCGCTTGCCGCGCACCACCAGAAGGTCCCCATCGAGGTCCACGCCGATGGCCGCAGGGTCCACTCCGGCCACATCCAACTGCACCACCACCCGTGGGGGGTCGTCGGCCAGCCACACATCTGCCATCGCGCGCATGCCACCCGCGCGAGGCGCCCTGCCCCCGCCCGTGAGCTCCGCGAACATCCTGTCCAGCTCGTGTTCCAGTCGACGGTACTGCACGAGCAGGTCGTCCTCCGGGCCAGCCATGCACGACAGGTTACCGTGGGCTCGCGGAGCGGCGGAGCCCGGCGGTAGGGTGTTACCTGTGAGCGATGCCCAGCGCAGCCGCAGGCGCCTGTCGTCGGGACCTCCTGTCGGCGGATGGGGCTTTGGTGCCCGCGGTATCCCGACCGCATTCTGGACGGGCCTCTCGGCGGTGCTCATGGTCGTGGCGGTCGTGCTGCTCGTCACCGACTACACCGGTTACGGAGCCCTGCTCGCTGTGCTTGCCCTCGCTGCCGCGGTCAATCTGATCCCGTGATCAGGGATCCGGCGGCGCTGGCTGAGGCGCTGCGTGCGGAGCAGCCCGATGCCGAGCCCTCGGAGATCGCGCCCGACGACCTCGACGACCTCGTGCGCCGCGTGGGTGCCGACCCCGGGGATGCGGATCTCGTGGGGCGTGCCCTCGTGGAGTGGGAACGGATGCTTCTCTAGACCATCTGGGGCCCAGAGGGCCTGAACCGGGTCGGCACCCCAAAGGTCCGGGTCATCGAGTGTGAGGACCCGACCGCTCCCGGTTCCTGCGCCCGATCCGGCCCGGGCGACGTCTGGGCGTGCACCCCGTCGCGGACCGGGACCCGGCACGGGGAACGCGGGTGAAGCCACCACCCGTACCCTCGCGCGGTGTGGAGTGCCCGGCGGTGAGGCATGATGTGGTCATGACGCACATCCCGCGTCCGTCACGTCCGGGCATGCCCCGGCGGCTGGCGGTGCTCGCTGTCCTCGCCGCAGTCCTCGTCGCGCCGGGCGCAGTCGTGCTTGCCGGGGCATGGTCCGGGCCCCGGACCACCCTCTCCGCCACGGGCGGGGACGCCACCACCCCGCAGGTCGCGGCCGACTCCTCGGGCGCCGTCACCGCTGTCTGGGCGCGCACCGACGGGACGGCCTCCATCATCCAGGCCTCCCGACGCGAGGAGGGCACGTGGAGCGCGCCCGCCGACGTGTCGGCCGCGGGCCAGAACGCCTACGACCCCCAGGTCGCTGTCCTCCCCTCGGGCACCGTCACCGCCGTGTGGCGCCGCTCCAAGGGCACGACCACCATCATTCAGGCCTCCCGGAATGCCGGGCGCTCGTGGAGCGCACCCGCCAACCTTTCGGCTGCCGGTCAGAGCGCCGAATACCCCCGGATCGCCGTCGTTCCCCCCGGCGCGGTGATCGCCGTCTGGCGCCGCAGCAACGGCACGAACTGGATCATTCAGGCCTCCCGGAATACGGGCGGCTCGTGGAGCGCACCGGCCGACCTGTCGGCCGCGGGCCAGAGCGCGGACAATCCCCAGGTTGCCGCAGACGTCTCGGGCGGCGCGATCGCCGTGTGGCGGCGATACGACGGGACGAACTACATCATTCAGGCCTCCCGGTACTCAGCGGGCGCCTGGAGCACGCCCATCGACGTGTCGGTCCTGGGCCAGAGAGCCGACGACCCCCAGATCGCCGTCGATGCCACAGGCGTCGCGACCGCCGTGTGGCGACGTCTCGACGGCACGAACGAGATCATCCAGGCCTCCCGGTACTCAGCGGGCGCCTGGAGCGTGCCCACCGATCTCTCGGCTGCCGACCAGAACGCCTTCCACCCCCGGCTCGTCGTTGATCCCTCGGGCACCGTCACCGCGGCCTGGTACCGCTCCAACGGAACGAACGAGATCATCCAGGCCTCCCGGTATGAAGTCGGCGCCTGGAGCGCACCTGCGGACCTGTCGGCCGCGGGCCAGAACGCCTACGACCCCCAACTCGTCGCTGACCGCCCGGGAGCCGTTACCGCGGTGTGGTACCGCTACAGCGGCTCGACCACGATCATTCAGGCCTCCCGGTACGCAGTCGGGGCGTGGAGCGCGCCCGTTGGTCTGTCGGCCGCGGGCCGGAGCGCGTATGACCCCCAGATCGCCACCGACCGGCTGGGCGCAATGACCTCGGTCTGGAAGCTCTTCAACGGCAGGAACATGATCATTCAGGCCAAGCGCTACGTCCTGCCGCCCGCGGCCCCGCGGGCCGTGGAGGTCACCATCGGTAACGGGAAGGTCACGGCCTCCTGGACCGAGCCCATCAGCGACAGCGGATCGCGCATCAGGTCGTATACGGCGACCGCCACCCCGGGTGGGGCACGCTGCACCGCACGGGCCCGGCGGACCCGCTGCACCATCTCCGGGCTCGCCAATGGGACCGCCTACACCGTGGCGGTGACCGCCAGCAATGGCGGGGGGGCCGGGGACGCCTCGGCCCGTTCGGTGGCCGTGCGGCCGATCGGCGTGCTCGGAGTGACGATCGTCGTGCGCAAAGGGGTTGCCACCACCAGTGGCCGGGTGCCGGCCGGGGCCACGGGCGTCACCCAGCAGGCGAGTGCAGGCGGGCGCAGGGGCACCTGCACGATCACCGACATCCGCCACCCGGGCACCGGGGAGGTCATCCGGCAAACCTTCCGCTGTCAGGTGCGCGCCCCCGCGGCGGGGTCGTTCACCCTCACCACCACCGCACGCGGGTCGGGAGTGGTGATCTCCACCTCCACGCGCCAGGCCACTGTTCCCCCGCCCCCGCCCCCCCGCCCGCGCTGACGGCAGGCGCCCGGAGCACGCCCCCTCCCCGCTGCCGCCTCCAGCGCTCCCGGACGGCGGGGACAGGGGCGCGTGGCACGAACCGGGGGGCGGCATCCGCCTCCCAGGGGACTCAGCCAGCCTGTGTGCCGTGGACCTCGTCGTGATGGGGCGCGGGGTCCACGAGCCCCGCCGTGCGCTCGACCGGTTCCAGGCCCAGTCGCGTCGCCAGTGCCCCCGCCAAGGCGTCCTCGACGACGTCGCGGTGGCCCGTCCCGCCCTCGGCCGCGATTGATGTGGCCGCGACATCGGGTGCCCCGCACGCGCTCATCTGCGCGAACCACGCGAGGTCGGGGTCGGCGTTCAGCGCGATGCCGTGCAGGGACACCCCCTGGGCTACCCGGATCCCGACACTGCCGACCTTCCGGTCGCCGACGTAGGTGCCCATGCGCTTATGGTCGCTCCGCGCGTCGGTGACGTCGCATGAATGGCACGCATCGGTCATGGCGTCCACCAGTCCCGCGACGAAGGCGCGCACCCCGGGTCCGCCACGCAGGTCCATCACCACATAGCCGGTGACCTGACCCGGGCCGTGCCAGGTCATCTGGCCTCCGCGGTCGCTTGCCACGCAGGTGGCACCCACCGACGCCAGCACGTCGTCGGAGACCCACAGGTCATCACGCCTGCCATGGCGCCCGTACGTGTACACGGGGTCATGTTCGAGCAGCCAGATGATCGGGGGACTGTCCCCCGATCGCACGAGATCGGCGAGACGCCGCTGCTCGTCCCAGGCCTCGATGTAGCCGATCCGCCCCGTGCGCGCGATCAGCGCCGGTCCCCGCATCACACCAGCAGGGCCGCGGGGTGCTCCAGCAACTCGGCGACGCGGCTGAGGAACGTGGCGGCCTCTGCGCCATAGGCGATGCGGTGATCCACGGAGAGCGAGAGCGTCATCACATCGCGCACCACCACCTGCCCGTCCACCACGACCGGCTTCGGCACCGCGCGGCCCACGGCGAGGATCGCTGCCTCGCCGGGGTTCACCACGGCGTGGAACCGGTCGATCCCGAACATGCCGAGGTTGCTCACCGAGATGACCGACCCCTCGAGTTCATCGGGCCTCAGATCCCGGGCCCGCCCACGGGTGGCGAGGTCGTGCACCTCGGCGGCGATCGCGGGCACCTCCTTGGCGTCTGCATTGCGGATGACCGGCACGAGCAACCCTCCCGGCACCGCAACCGCCACACCCACGTCCACCGATGCCGGCACGACGACGTCGTCGCCATCGATGTGCGACACCATGTCGGGGCGTTCGCGCACGGCCATCGCCACTGCGCGGATCACGAAGTCGTTGACACCTGGTCGCTTCCCCTCGGGAAGTGCCAGCCGTAGGTCCGCCCGCGCGGCGGCAAGGGCGGTGGTGTCCACATCGCGCTCGAGCGTGAACACCGGGATCGCATTGGCCTCGTCCATGCGGCGGCTGATCGTGCGCTGGAGGCGGGTGAGCGGGGTGCGCCTGCCCGCCGGCCAGGCATCAGGGCCACCCGGCGCGGACCCGGTCTCCGGCGGCTGCGGGGATGGGGGCACCGGGGCCGGCGCCCCGGCGAGTACGGCCTCGACGTCGGCTTTGACGATGCGCCCGCCCGGGCCGGTCCCGGCCACATCCGCCAGATCGACACCGCCACGCGCGGCGATGCTGCGCGCCAGCGGTGAGGCTGCGTGCCGCCCGGCGGCGGCGGAGACGTCGGTCGGTGTGACGGCGCTGGCGATGGACGACGCGGTTCCGTCGTCGGCGGTGGGGATCCCCGTGGCGGGCACATCCTCATCACGCACCGTCGGGATCTCCTGCGTGGGCACGCCGGGCACCGCAATGGTCCCGGTGGCGCCCGGGTCACTCCCGCCACGGGACTCACCCGCATCGGGGGTGTCCGTCGCCCCGCCGATCTCGGCGATGGGCTGGCCGATGTCGAGCGTCTCGCCCTCGGCCGCGACGATGCTGAGCGTGCCCGACACCGGCGCGTCAACGGTCATCGTCGCCTTGTCGGTTTCGATCTCGACGAGCGGTTCGCCCTTGGCCACCACGTCGCCATCGGCCCTGAGCCAGCGCAGGACCGTGCCCTCCTCCATGGTGTCGGACAGCTTCGGCATGAGCATGGCACTCATGCGGGCACCTGCCGGCCCATCGCCGCCAGGACCGCGGCCACCACGTCATGAGGTTGCGGGATCGCCGCCTGTTCCAGATTCCTGGCGTACGGCATGGGCACATCGGCGGAGTTCACCCGGCCGATCGGCGCGTCCAGCCAGTCGAAGCAGGCCTCGTACAGGTGCGCGGCGATGCCGGCCGCGATGCCGCATTCCGGCCACCCCTCGTCCACGACGACCGCCCGCGAGGTGCGCTGCACGCTGTCGGCCAGCGTGCCGAGGTCGAGCGGGCGGAACGTACGGGGGTCGATCACCTCCACCTCGATTCCCTGCTTGGCCAGTTGCTCCGCGGCCGCCAGTGCCACCCACACCATCCGGGAGTGCGCGATCACCGTGCAGGCGTCCCCCGCCCGGCGCACCACGGCCTGCCCGAACGGCACCAGATCGTCCTCTCCGCCCACGGGTCCCTTCTTGCCGTACAGGCCCTCGCTCTCGAGGAAGATGACCGGGTCGTCGTCGCGGATCGCGGTCTTCAGCAGCCCCTTGGCGTCCTCGGGCGTGGCGGGCACAACCACTTTGAGACCGGGGACATGGGTGAACATGGCCTCGAGCGAGTGCGAGTGCTGGGCCGAGAGCTGGTGGCCCGCGCCGCCCGGCATGCGGATGACCATCGGCACGGACACCTGACCGCCGAACATGTAGCGGATCTTCGACGCGTTGCTGATGATCTGGTCCATCGCGACCAGGGCGAAGTTGACCGTCATGATCTCGATGACCGGTCGCAGCCCGGCCATGGCCGCACCGATGCCGAGCCCCGTGAACCCGGCCTCGGTGATGGGGGTGTCCACCACGCGTTCCTCGCCGAACTCGGCCAGCAGGCCCCGGGTCACCTTGAAGGCCCCGTCGAAGCGGCCGATGTCCTCGCCCATGAGGAACACGGACTCATCGCGGAGCATCTCCTCGCGCAGGGCCTGATTCAGCGCGTCCCGGTAGGTGATGTCCGCACCCTCCGCGCTCATGCCCGCACCAGCGCGCTTCCGCGTGCGTCGTCGTTCCATGGGCTGGCGTACACATTCTGCGCCAACTGGTCCACCGGCACCTCGGGGCTCTCGCGGGCGAAAGCCGTGGCGTCGTCCACCACCCCGTCCACCTCGGCTCGCATCTCCGCGATCGTCCCCGCGTCCATGATGCCCTCGCCCAGCAGCACCCGCTCGAAGGTCATCAGGGGGTCCCGCGCCTGCCAGCGCTCCTTCTCGTCGGCGGCGCGGACGGTGTCCGGGTCGCTCATCGAGTGGCCCCGGTAGCGATAGGCCAGCAGTTCCACGCACGCCGGCCTGCGCTCGTCCCGGGCGAGTCGCGCGGCCTCGGCGACCGCCGCACGCACGGCGAGCACGTCCATGCCGTCCACCTTCCACGAATGGATGTCGTAGGCGGTGGCCCGCGGGTAGAAGTCCTCCGTGGGCGCTGCGCGCTCCACGGGTGTGCCCATGCCGTACTGGTTGTTGAGGATGAGGAAGACGATGGGAAGGTCCCACAGACCGGCCATGTTGAAGCACTCCGAGACCACGCCCTGGTTGGCTGCGCCTTCCCCGAACATGGTCACGGCGACCTGATCGCCTCCGCGGTACCGGGCGGCCCAGGCGAGGCCCAGGGCCAGGGGCACCGCCCCGCCGACGATGCCGTAGCCCCCGTAGAAGGACCGCTCGCGGTCCATCAGGTGCATGGATCCACCCCGGCCGCCGCAGAGGCCCGTCGCCCGCCCCAGCAACTCGGCCATGATCCGCCGGGGGTCGCTGCCGCGAGCCAGCGCCTGGCCGTGCTCGCGGTAGGTGGATGTGAGGGGGTCATCGGGCCGCAGCGCGCTGACGGTGCCGACAACCGCGGCCTCCTCGCCGATGGCGAGGTGCAGGAACCCCCCGATGCGCCCGGCCATGTACTCCTCCGACGCCCGTTCCTCGAAACGGCGGATGAGCGTCATGGTCCGGAACATCCCGCGCATGTCGTCGGTGGTCGGCGCGGGGGGCGGTGAGTTGCTCATGACGGCTCCTCGAGATGGAGTTCCAGCACGGTCACATCACGCCACTGCCCGTCCACGCGCCCGTGCGCACGGTGGGCACCCACCGCGCGGAAGCCCCGGCCCGTGGCCAGCGCCAGCCCGGGGCCGTTCCCCTCGAGGATCATGCCCACCAGCTTCCAGTATCCGAGGCCCGGGGCCTGCTGCACCAGATGGTCGAGCATCGCGCCGCCCACCCCCCGTCCCCGTGCGTCCATCGCCACATACACCGTGTACTCGGCCACCCCGTCGTACCAGGGACGGTGCGACAGGGGCGCCAGCGCGGACCACGCCAACACCCGGGCGTCCTCCTCCATCACCCATACCGGCGCCCGCTCCCCGCGCGCGCCCAGCCATTCCTCGCGCTCGGCCGCCGCGTGTGGCCCCCGGGCAAAGGTGGCGACGCCCGAGGCGATGGCCTCGTCGTAGATGGCCCCGATGGCCCCGGCATCAGGGGGTCCGGCCAGCCGGATCAGGTGCTCGCGCGACGGCACGCCGTCCAGCATAGAGCGCGGCCTTCCCCTGCGTGCGGGGCCTACCCGGCGCCGACCTGCGTGGGCCGGTCCCGGAGGACCAGGCGCACGGTGTGTTCCTCGCCGTCACGCAGCACCGTCACCGTGATCGACTCGCCCACCCTGCGGCTGGCGACGGCCTGGCTCACGTCGGCCATGTCGAGCACCGGGTCGCCGTTGATGGCGATGATGAGATCGGCACCCCGCAACACGTCCGCGTCGGCGTCACGCGCCGCGACGATGCCGGCGTCCTTGGCTGCTCCGCCCTCGGTGACCTCGGCGACCAGAACCCCACGGCGGCCCTGGAGCCCGAGTTCCTCCGCCAGGGCCGGGGTCAGTTCGCGGCCGCTGATGCCGATCCAGGCGTGCTCGGCATCGCCACCCGAGATGACCGACTGCGCGATCGGCTTGATCGTGTCGATGGGCACGGCGAAGCCCAGTCCCACGTTGCCGCCGTTCTGGGTCGCGATCTGCGAGTTCATCCCGATAACCCGGCCGGCGAGGTCGAACAGCGGGCCGCCGGAGTTGCCCTGGTTGATGGCGGCGTCGGTCTGGATGGCGTTCTGGATGTCGAAGCCGCTGGGCGACTCGATCCGGCGCTTGAGCGCAGACACGATCCCCGTGGTCGCGGTGCGCTCCAGCCCGTATGGGTTTCCGATCGCCACGACCCCCTGGCCGACCACCAGATTGCTGCTCGATCCGAGCGTCACGGGGTCGGTGCCCGCGGGGACCTTGGGTACCCGCAGGACGGCCAGATCGGTGGATGTGTCGATGCCGAGGATCTCTGCCGTCTGCTCGGTGCCGTCGGCGAAGGTCACCGTTGTGCCGGTGCTGCCGTCCACCACATGCGCGTTGGTGAGGACATGACCCTGCTCGTCGATGAGGAAGCCGGAGCCGATCCCGCCCGCCCCGTCGTCCGACTTGGCGCTGATCAGCACGACCCCGGGTGACTCGCGCCGGACGATGTCGGCCACGCTCAGGGTGCCCCCGGTCCCTGCCTCTTGAGCGGCCGATGGCGGGGTGGATGTCGTGACCAGCGCCGCCCCGGGTTCCCTGATGATGGTGGTGGTGCCGCCGAACCCGACGGTGGCGCCGGTGACGCCCATCGCGACGGCTGCGCCGATGACGGCGGGGATTGCCAGGGCGCCGAGGCGGCGCCAGGGCGACGTCGTGGGTGCGGAGTCGTCGTTCATGCTCACGTTGTACCGGGTCGTCATTAGGACGGCGTTAGGACCGGTACCATCGTGGCATGGCGGAGCGCGTCCTGATCGTGGATGACGAGCAGTCCATCCGGAGGGTGGTCGAGTACGCGCTTCAGGAGGGCGGGTTCGAGGTCGTCACGGCGGGCCGCGGGGATGAGGCTCTGGCGATCATGGAGCAGCAGCCGGTGGATCTGGTGGTGCTCGACCTGATGCTGCCGGGCATCGACGGCATGGAGGTGTGCCGCCGGATCCGTGCCGCGCGCAACGTGCCCATCATCATGCTCTCGGCCCGCGACGACGAGGTGGACAAGGTGCTGGGGCTCGAGATGGGCGCCGACGACTACGTCACCAAGCCCTTCTCGCCGCGCGAACTCGTATCGCGGGTCAAGGCCAACCTCCGGCGCGCCCGGGTGGTGCCGGCTCAGGAGGACCCGATCCGGCTGGGCGACATCCTGCTCGACCCCGCTGCGCGCACCGCAACGCGTGATGGCGAGGACATCCCCCTGACCTTTTCCGAGTTCGAGATCCTGCTCAAACTGATGAAGTCGCCGCGCCGCGTCTTTACCCGCGAGGAGTTGATGGACCACCTCTGGAAGGGGTCGTTCTACGGCGACCTCCGCAGCGTCGATGTGCATGTGCGCCACCTGCGGATGAAGGTCGAGCGCGATCCTGCGAATCCCGTTCTCATCCGCACGGTGCGCGGGGTCGGGTACGCGCTGGGGCGGGAGGAGGGGCCGGGGGCGTGAGCAGGCCCCGGGGACGCACGGGGCTCCGTACCTGGCTGATCGGCTCCTTCATCACGCTGGGGGTCGCCGCGAGTCTGCTCATGTTCCTGGTGCTGCTCCCCACGCTCGAGGGCAGCCTGATGTCCGGCGCCACCGAGCGCACCTCCGAGGCCACCGTGGTGGCGCTCGAGGACCTCGCCGACGTACCGGGCAGCGGCTACGGGCTGACGAGCGAGGAGGCCGGGGCCTACGTCACGCGGATCGCCTCGGATGTGCGCGGCGCGGCGCGGTACTTCGACATCGCCACGGGCTACCACACGGCCAACGAGACCGTGGCCCCGGGGGCGTTCCCCACCGATGCGCTCACGCCCGAGGGCGACCTCGCCAACAAGTCGTTCTCGGCGGCCCCCGTTCGCGTGCGCGTGCAGGAGGGTCCGGACGACGGCCGCACGGTCTTCTCGGCAGTTCGGGTGACGCAGGCAGGCAGCGTGATCGGCATCGCCGAGGTTGCCGTGCCCGTGCCATCTCCCACCGCCGAGATCAGCGCCCTGCAGCGCCGCGTGATGTTCGCGGTCATCGTGGTGCTGCTTCTCGCCACGGCCGCGGGGGTGGTGATGGCGGGCATCCTCGGTCGTCGCATCGGCCGCGTCGCATCCACCGCGGCCAGCCTGTCGGCGGGTGAGCTCTGGGTCCGTGCCCCCGAGGCGTCGCCGAGCGAGGTCGCCACCCTCGCGGGTGGCCTCAACCGGATGGCAGATCGCGTGCAGGCCCTCATCGTGACGGTCACGGGGGAGCGCGACCGTGCGCGCGCCCTGGTCGCGGGTCTCGCCGAGGGCGTCCTGCTGATCGACGCCGATGATCAGGTGGTCGTGGCCAACGGTGCCGCGATCGCGATGACGGGCCTCGACCCGGGCGGCGTGGCGTCGGATGGCCCGCTCGGTCCCATGCTGGCGTCCCTGGTGCAGCGCGCCCGGGACGATGGGCAGCCCGTGGAGGAGTCCGAGGTCGAGGCGCCGAGCGGCGGTGCCCTTGCAGTGGGGGCGGTGCCGCTCGCCGAGCCCGCGGGCACGGTCGTCGTGACCCTCCGCGATGTCACGCAGGAGCGTGCGCTCGCGCGCACGCGGCGCGAACTGGTGGCCAACGTCTCGCACGAACTCAAGACCCCGCTCGCCGCCATCCGTGGCTTCCTCGAGTTGATGGAGGGGGATACCGTGCCACCCGGGACACGGCGCGAGTTCGTGGTGCTGATGAGCGCCGAGGCCGCCCGTCTGCAGCGTCTGGTGGACGAGCAACTGCAACTCGCACGTCTGGACTCCGGTGCCCTGCCGCTCGTCCATGAGCAGATGGATCTGGCGGCGGTGGTGCGCGCGTCCGCGCGTCCCCGGGTCGTGCTGGCGGAGAGGGAGGGCATCGCTCTCGGTGTGCAGGCTGCAGGTCCTGTGCCCATGGAGGGTGACCCCGCCCGGCTCGAGCAGGTGCTCCTGGCCCTGCTCGACAATGCTGTGCGCCACACGCCGGCCGGGGGCTCCATCACCGTTGACGTGCATGCGGACCACGACCATGTGGTCATGTCGGTGGCCGACACCGGCACGGGGATCCCACCGGAGGCCATCGACAGCGTGTTCGACCGCTTCTACCGCGCCGATGCGGCACGCGAGCGCGGTGGCCATCAGGGGGCCGGGCTCGGCCTGGCGATCGCGCGGGGAATCGTGCGGGCCCATGGAGGGGACATCACCGCCAGTTCCACGCCGGGCCATGGGGCGGTCTTCACGGTGCGGCTGCCGCGTGATCCGGGGGTAGGCTCCCACCCGTGACCCGGGGCATCGCACTCGTCACCGGCGCAGGCCGGGGCGTCGGACGGGCCACAGCCGAGAGGCTCGCCCGGGGAGGGTATGTGGTGGTGGCCGGCGTCCGTGATGTCGCCCGGGCCCACGACGAGTACGGGGAGGCCCCTGGTGTGCATCTGGTGCGCCTTGACGTCACGTGCCCGGACGACGTCGTCTCCGCCGTGGGCGTGGCCACCGATCTCGCGGGCGGCGCCGCGATTGACGTGCTGGTGAACAACGCGGGCTTCGCGATGATGGGCGCGCAGGAGAACGGGGACCTGCAGGTGGCCCGCGAGATGTTCGAGACCAACGTCTGGGGCGCAGCAGCCATGGTGCAGGCGGTCGCGCCCGGCATGCGCGAGGCCCGCCGCGGCACCATCGTCGCCGTGTCGTCCATCGGGGCGCGCCTCTCCAACCCCTTGGTCGGCTTCTACCACGCGTCGAAGTACGCGCTGTCGGCCATGTCGGAGGCGCTGTCAGTGGAGATGGGGCCGTTCGGGGTGCGCGTCGTGATGATCGAGCCCGGCATGATCGACACCGACTTCCCCCGTGCCACCCGCCTCACGGGGAACGTCACCGACCCCGGGTCCCCGTATGCCCCGTTGTTCGCCGACCTCCGTGCGGGGTTCGCCGCGTGGCGGGAGAGCCCGGATGGCAGCACGGCCGAATCGTGCGCTGAGGCCATCTGGGACGCCATCCACGCCGACTCCCCACCCATCCGGCTGGTCGTGGGGAACGATGCCGCCGTGCTCCATGCCGCCCTGCGCGAGTCGGCGGACGATGCCGATTTCCAGCGCCGTCAGCAGTCGTTCCTCGGGCTGCACTGGGCCCCCGCGCCTCCGGCGGCCCGCGACTGATGCGCGTGGTCGTGGCCCCGGCGCCCTTCAAAGCGGCGCTCGGACCGGCCGCGGCCGCAGCGGCCATGGCGATGGGGGTGCGGCTGGCGGGCGCCGAGGCCACGGAGGTGCCGGTGGCCGACGGCGGTGAGGGCACCCTCGAGGCCCTTGTGGCCGCCGCGGGCGGGAGGTACGTGGAGGCACCCGCCCGCGACCCCCTCGGACGCCCGATCACCGCCGTCTACGGCGTACTGCCCGACGGCACCGCAGTGGTGGAACTGGCCCGGGCGTCCGGCTACGAGCGCCTCGCCGACCACGAGCGCGATCCGGAGGCCACCACCACGGCGGGTACCGGTGACCTCATGCGCGCGGCCCTGGACGCGGGGTGCACGCGCCTGCTTGTGGGGGTGGGCGGCAGCGCCACCACCGATGGCGGGCTGGGCATCGTCCAGGCGCTGGGCGCGTGCGTCACCGGCACCGGGGGGCACGACCTCCCGGGCACGGGCGCGTCGCTCGCGCACGTCCGGGCCGTGGATCTTTCCGGCCTGCACCCCCGTCTGTCCACGGTGCCGGTCGAGGTGGCGTGCGATGTGACGAACCCCCTCGTGGGTCCCGACGGTGCGGCCGCCGTCTTCGGTCCGCAGAAGGGCGCCGCGCCCGATGCCGTGGACCGGCTGGAAGCAGGCCTTGTCAATCTGGCGGCGGTGCTGGCGGCTCAGGGCCTGCCCGATGTGGCGCAGGTGCCCCGCGCGGGCGCGGCGGGCGGTGCCGCCGGGGGGATGGCGGCCATGCTCGGCGCCAGGCTCACCGACGGAGGCCACGTGGTGATCCGCGCGGCCGGCCTGGATGCGGCCCTGGTGGGTGCCGACCTCTGTCTCACGGGGGAGGGCAGGCTGGACGCGCAGACCCTCACGGGCAAGGCGCCGGCAGCCGTGGCGGCGGCCTGCGCCCGTGCAGGCGTGCCGTGCGTGGGGCTCTTCGGGCAGATCGCCGTGCCCCCGGGCCTCGTGCGGCGTATGGGCCTGGTGGCGGCACTGCCCATCGGGCGCGCGGCGTGCCCCCTGCCCGAGGCGCTCGCGGCCACGGCCGACGACCTTGCCGCTGCCGCAGCGTCGGTGGTGGCACTGCGGGCATGACCTCGCGCTGGTAGCGTCGCGCGCCGTGAGCAGCAATCTCAAGGGGCTGGTGCTGGCGGGTGGCGCCGGTACCCGGCTCCGCCCCATCACCCACACCTCGGCCAAGCAACTGGTGCCGGTGGCCAACAAGCCGGTGCTCTTCTACGGGCTCGAGGCCCTGCGCGACGCCGGCATCCGGCAGGTGGGCATCATCACCGGCGACACGGGCGACGAGATCCGTGAGGCCGTGGGCGACGGCTCGGCGCTGGGTCTGGAGGTCACCTTCATTCCCCAGTCGGCACCGCTCGGTCTGGCCCATGCGGTGCTGACCGCGGAGGACTTCCTCGGTGACGATCCGTTCGTCATGTATCTGGGCGACAACCTCCTGCGCGACGGCATCACGGCGCTGGTGGAGGAGTTCCGGGCCTCCGGTCCCGACGCGACGATCCTTCTGCAGAAGGTGCCCGACCCCGGCTCCTACGGGGTGGCGGTGCTCGACGGCGACCGCGTGGTGAGCCTGGAGGAGAAGCCCGCGCACCCGCAGAGCGATCTGGCCCTGGTGGGCGTGTACATGTTCACGCCGTCCATCGTGGCCGCTGCGAAGGCGATCCAGCCGTCAGCGCGCGGCGAGCTGGAGATCACCGATGCCATCCAGCACCTCATCGGCGCGGGGATGCGGGTGGAGGCGCACGTGGTGACCGGGTGGTGGAAGGACACCGGGAGGGTGGAGGACATGCTCGAGGCCAACCGGCTGGTGCTGGATGTCATCGAGCCGCGCGTGGACGGCGAGGTGATCGACAGCGACATCGAAGGGCGGGTGATCATCGAGGCGGGGGCCCGCCTTGTGAGAAGCCACGTGCGCGGCCCCGCGATCATCGGGAGCGGCGCGGTGGTGGAGGACTCCTACATCGGCCCGTACTCGTCCATCTCCAGCGACTGCGTGGTGCGCCATGCGGAGATCGAGCATTCGATCCTCCTGGAGCGCGTGCATGTGGAGGATCTGGACGCCCGGGTGGAGGGCAGCCTCATCGGCCGCGATGTGACCATCTCGCGCACCGACGCCAAGCCCCGGGCCTACCGGTTCGTGCTGGGCGACTCGTCGGTAATCGGCCTCACCTAGGCACGGCTGATGAGGGCGCTCGTCATCGGGCATCGCGGGATGCTCGGCACCGACCTCATGCACCACCTGAGCGGGCAGGGCCATGAGGCGGTGGGCCTCGACCTGCCGGAACTCGACATCACCGATCGCCGGCGGGCGATCCGGATGGTGTCGGAGGCTGCGCCCGACGTGGTGTTCCATCTCGCGGCCTGGACCGACGTGGACGGCGCAGAGGAGGCCGAGGAGCAGGCGCTCATGGTGAATGGCGAGGGCACCCGGCACGTGGCCATTGCCGCGCGCGAGGCCGGTGCAGCGCTCGTGGCGCTGTCCACCGATTACGTGTTCCCGGGCACGGGTGGGCCCTACCGCGAGGACGCCCCCACTGACCCGATCCAGGCCTACGGGCGCACCAAGCTGGCTGGTGAGCGCCTGGCCCGCCTTGAGTACCCCAGAGGCACCCGCATCGCGCGCACCGCATGGCTCTATGGCGCACACGGACGGAACTTCGTCGACACCATGTTGGGTCTGGCCCGGGACCGCGACGTCGTGGACGTGGTGGCCGATCAGGAGGGCTGCCCCACCTGGACCGTGGACCTGTGCCCCGCGCTGGTGGCCGTGGCCGGCCTGCCGCCGGGCATCTACCACACGGCGGGTGGCGGAAGCACCACGTGGGCGGGCCTGGCCCGCGAGGCCTTCCGTCTGGCGGGTGTGGCATGCGAGGTACGCGACACCACGACCGAGGCGCTGGGGCGCCCGGCACCGCGCCCGACCGTGAGCGTGCTGGAGGCGACCCACGAGGGCCCCCCGCGCCTGCGTGCGTGGGAGGATGCCCTTGCCGACTACATCAGGGAGCGTGCGTGAAGGTCCTCATCACCGGAGGCTGCGGGTTCATCGGTTCCGAGGTGCTGCGTGTGGCCATCGGCCACGGCCATGAGGTGGTGAACCTCGACAAGCTCACCTACGCGGGCAACCCCGCCAACGTGGCCGAGATCATGGACGACCCGCGCTACTCGTTCATCCATGGCGACATCGCCGACCCGGACACCGCGGCACGGGCCGTCGCCGGGTGTGAGGTCGTCATCAACCTGGCTGCCGAGAGCCATGTGGACCGCTCCCTTCACGACCCCACGTCGTTCATCACGACCGATGTGGTGGGCACCGCCACCCTCATCCTGGCCGCGCGTGAGGCAGGGGTGCGCCGCTTCGTGCAGGTGAGCACCGACGAGGTATACGGCTCCATCGCGAGCGGCGCCTTCACGGAGGATCATCCGATCCGCCCCTCGTCGCCGTACTCGGCCAGCAAGGCCGGCGGCGACCTGCAGGCCCTCGCGATCCACCACACGTTCGGCTACGACATCGTCATCACACGCGGGTCCAACACCTACGGGCCCCGCCAGTACCCCGAGAAACTCGTCCCGCTCTTCATCACCAACGCCCTGGACGGTCTGCCTCTCCCCGTGTACGGCGACGGCCAGCAGGTCCGCGACTGGATCCACGTGCGCGATCACGCGGAGGGCATCTGGTTCGCGATGGAGCACGGCGAGGCCGGGCAGGTGTACAACGTGGGCGGCGGCAACGAGTGGCCCAACCTGGACATCACCGAGCGCATTCTTGCCCACACCGGTGCCTCCCACGACCTCATCACCTACGTCGCAGACCGCCCGGGGCACGACCGCCGCTACGCGCTCGACACCTCGCGGATGCGCGCCATGGGCTGGGAGCCGAAGGTGGACTTCGACGAGGGCCTGGCCTCGACGGTCGGGTGGTACCGCGACGGGCGCCCCTGGTGGGAGCCCATCAAGAGCGGCGAGTACGCGGAGTGGTACTCGAAGAACTACGCGGGGCGCACCTAGCCCGCGACCAGCACCTCGTCGCCGCGACGTCCGGTGGCGACGCTGCGGAACACGAATCCGTCCCGCACTCCCTCCATCACGGCGATCGGGCCAAGGCTCCGCTCATCCGCGTTCGCGACATCGTCCGTGGCCACGGACATCAGGCTTCGATCGGATGGTCGGCCAGCCCCAGGCTCACCACGGGCCCGGGCATCGACGGCGCCAAGGTCCGTCCTCGGCTGACCGCTCGACGGTGATCGTTGCCCTCTCCTCCTACATGCCTCCGGTCGTCCGCCTCATCCCGCAAGCCCGCTCCACCGGAACCCGGCACGGGTGGTGTTCGTGCACGGCGGTCCTGGTCATGCGCGACAGCTCCCGGTCCGTCACCTTCGGGCACCGGGGTGGGGGCGGTGCACCGATCCGGGTAGCGTGCGCGCATGATCCCGCGTCGTCTCGTCGGAGTGATGATCGCTCTCGTCGCCGGTGCCACGGCGAGTGCCGCACCCATCGGCACCGTCACCGAGTTCTCGGCGGGCATCACCCCGAAGGCCGGCCCCTTTGGCATCACGGCAGGTCCGGATGGCGCCATGTGGTTCACCGAGGTGGGTGATGACGTGAGCGCGGTGGCGCGGATCACCATGAAGGGGCGCGTGACCGAGTACCGCACCGGCATTGACCCCAACGCGCGTCCGTGGGAGATCGCCAAGGGTCCCGACGGCAACCTGTGGTTCACCGAACTCGAGGTCATGCGTATTGGCCGCATCACGCCGAAGGGCGTAGTCACCGAGTTCACCAAGGGCATCGCGCCGTTCCAGTCCGCACCCTCGGGCATCGCCACGGGTCCGGACGGGGCGATGTGGTTCACGGAACTCGGCAACAGCGCCATCGGCCGAATCACCATGGCGGGTGCGGTGACCGAGTTCACCCGGGGCGTCACCCAGGGCTCGGGTCCGTTCGACATCGCGTACGGCCCCAACGGCACCCTGTGGTTCACCGGTGCGTGGAACGGCGACAAGGATGTGGCGGGCAACCGCATCGGCCGCAGCACGACCTTGGGCGTCATCACCGAGTTCCAGCAGGGCATCCCCGCTGCGTCCAAGCCTGCGGGGATCGCCCTGGGCCCTGACCGCGCCATGTGGTTCACCCTGAACGACGCCGATGCGATCGGGCGCATCACCGTCGCAGGCAAGGTGACCATCTACCGCAAGGGCATCACGAAGGGCTCGAAGCCCGGGCTCATCGCTCTGGGCTACGACGGCAACCTGTGGTTCACCGAGACCGACGGCAACCGCATCGGGCGCATCACGCCCAAGGGCGTGGTGACCGAGTTCTCGAAGGGCATCTCGAAAGGCGCCGGCCCCATCGGAATCGCAGCGGGCCCCGACGGCAACATGTGGTTCACCGAACTGGAGGGCGGCCGCGTGGGCCGCATCATCACCGGAGCACGGCCCCCGCGCCGGAGGTAGACCCGTGGTGAGGGCGCTGGGTGCGGAACGTGCACACAGGCCCACACGCGACCCGTTGCCAATGGAGACCGCCGCCGCCGTGCGGGTGCGGGCGGAGGTATCTCCCGGGTCAGTCCTTCATCCAGAGGCGCCAATCGCCCACGCCCAGAGGGCGCAGGCCCTACTTCAGCCGCTTGACCTTCACCGATTCCCGGAGCACCACGTTTTTCGCCGACAGGGCTCTCGTGGTGATGCGCCACGTTCCCTTCGACAGTCGGATGGTGCAGTGGAAGGAGCGCTGCTTCTTCTTGCGCGTAATGCGGCAACGCCCCACGGCGGTCTTGCCCCGGGGCCGGAGTCAAGTCGTGTGAAGTGGTGTAACTCCTCGTCGGCTCAGGTAGCGCCCGTGAGCTCAGCCACCTCCTCCCGTTCCGCCTCGCTCTGGTCCTTAAGGACCAGAGCGAGCGATTCCTCCGACAGGTAGCGCCGGCACACCAGCCACTCGTCGTTCTGTTCGATCAGCATCGCCCCGACCAGGCGGATTGCTGAGGCGTCGCTGGGGAAGATCCCGACGACATCTGCGCGCCGGCCGATCTCACGGTTGATCCGCTCCAGCGGGTTGGTGCTCCGCAGCTTCGACCAGTGGG
>CAMAVU010000025.1 GCA_945861935.1 Bifidobacterium breve
AGTGCCTGGCACCGGGGTTGACGTTGTTCGGTTAAGTGCCTGGCACCGGGGTTGACGTCGTTCGGTTACGTGCCTGGCACCGGGGTTGACGTCGTTCGGTTACGTGCCTGGCACCGGGGTGTCGTCCTCTGCCTCCGCCCTGGCCCTCCTCGCGGCCGCCTTCTTCAGGCGCCACGCGCCGTAGCAGAGCAGCACACCGATGACGAGGTAGGGGAGGCCGAAGAGCACGCCGTTGTCGCCGAGGAAGATCAGGAAGACGACTCCGCCGACCACGAAGATAAGGCCGAGCAACCAGGTGAAAACCACTCCGGTCGTCGTGTTCACGCGGGGTTGTCTCCGAAGTGGCCCTCGATGGCCTCGATCACGCGCGGGCCGAGGTCGCTCCAGTCAGCCGTCTCGGACTTGGTGACGCTCACGAAGTCGGCGATGGCGAACACGTTGGTGACATCCCCGAGTGCGAAGATGCGGGCACCCAAGGGCGATGCGGACGGGTCGGTCCCGGCCTTGAAGGTCTCCGCACCACTCGCCGTCGCAGGGCGGTCGAGGGTGAATTTAATCGCGTTGGGATTCGGAGTCGGCTCGGGAGAGACCTGCACTGCGTGCACCTTCCGGGGTCGCTTGACGCCCCAAGCCTAGGTGGCTCGGGGTCCCCGGTGGTTGGTACGGTCCCCGTCCATGGGAATCGATTCGGAACGTCAGCGTCTGGCCACCCTGCTCGCCGAGCGGGCGCTCTTCCGTGAGTCGGTGGTGCTCGCCTCGGGCCGGCGATCGGACTATTACCTTGATGTGCGGCAGGTGCTGCTCGACCCCGAGGGCGCCCATCTGTCCGGACGGCTGGCCTACCCCCTGCTGGCACCGTCGGCCCCGCGAGCCGTGGGCGGTCTCACACTGGGCGCAGATCCGCTCGTGTGTGCCGTGAGCGCCGCCGCATACGCCGGGGGAGTGCACTGGACCGGGTTCTTCGTGCGCAAGGACGCCAAGAAGCACGGCCTGCAGCACTGGATCGAGGGCCCGTTCGTGGAGGAGGGAACGCCGGTGGCTGTCGTGGACGACGTGCTCACGAGTGGTGGGTCGATGCTGACTGCCGTCGAGCGCGCCCGTGCCGCGGGCGCCGTGGTGGTGGCGGCCCTGGTGGTTGTGGATCGTCAGGAGGATGACGGCCGCGCACTGGTTGAGGCCGCGCTCGACGGCGCGCCGTTGCACGCCCTGTTCACCGCTCGGGAGCTGCTCGCCCTCTGACCTCCGAGGCCCCGCTCGTGCTGCGCGTCGCCGGCCCGCTCGCCGAGGTCTCCGACGACGCCGTCACACGCGAGGTACGGCTGGCCCCTCGCCTGCCCGGCGGGCCACCCGTTGCCGGCGACCGGGTGCGCATTGACTCCTCGGGCTCACAGGGAATCGTGCGCGGGATCCTGCCCCGTCGCACCGTCCTCGAACGTATCGGGAGCGGCGGACGGGTCCGCGCCGTGGTGGCCAACGCCGACCTGCTCATCGTCGTGGCCGCGGTCGCCGAGCCGCCCCTCGTGCCGCGCCTCATCGACAGGTACGCCGTGGCTGCCATGGCGGGGGGGCTGGACCTCGCGGTGGTGCTGACGAAGGCCGACCTGCCCCATGACCGGGACGAGGTGGCCCGCGTGGTGGTGCGCCAGCGTGCCGTGGGTCACCCTGTCCTCATCGGCTCCTCGCTCGATCCCGCCCTCGTGGACGAGGTGCGCCGGCTGATCGACGGCCGTCTGGCCGCTCTGGCTGGTCTCTCCGGCGTTGGCAAGTCCACTCTCGCCACGGCGCTGACCGGCGTCCCGCGGGCGACGGGCCCGGTGTCGGAGCGGCTGCGAAGCGGCCGGCACACCACCACGGATCCCCGCCTCATCCCCCTGCCCGGCGGCGGCGCCATCATCGACACCGCAGGGGTGCGGTCGTTCTGGCTGCCACCAATGGGCCCGGCCGACATTGCCATGGGCTTCCCCGACATCGCCGACGCAGCCGTGCACTGCCGATTCACGGACTGCCGCCACATGGGCGATGCCGGGTGTGCAGTTGCGGCTGCGGTGGAGCCCGAGCGTCTGGCGTCATACCGTGCGCTGGTGGAGGCCGCGGAGGAGGCGTCCCGGTTCGCACGCGGCCACGATTAGATACGTATGATGCGAAGTAGGGTCCGCACGGGCACGTACATCCCCAATCCGCGATGCCGCGCAGAGGTACAACATGAGCTCCAACAAGACCGGCTGGGAAGCCCTCGAGAACTGGGTCGGTGACGCTGGCGCGGCCGCCGGTGACGCTGGCGCGGCCGTCGTCAGGTCCGGTAAGACCGGCTGGGAGGCCCTGGAGGGCTGGGTCGACACCGCCGCGGACGCAACCGTCGCGGCTGGCGCGGCCGCCGTCAGTTCCGGTAAGACCGGCTGGGAGGCCCTGGAGGGCTGGGTCGACACCGCCGCGGCCGCGACCGTCGCTGCTGGCAGGACCGGCTGGGAGTCCCTGGACAAGTGGGTTGGCGGGGGCGACGCGCCTGCGGCCTCCGGCGCCAAGACCACCGGCTGGGAGTCCCTGGACAAGTGGGTCGGCGGGGGCGACGCGCCTGCGGCCTCCGGCGCCAAGACCACTGGCTGGGAGTCCCTGGACAAGTGGGTTGGCGGGGGCGACGCGCCTGCGGCCTCCGGCGCCAAGACCACTGGCTGGGAGGCTCTGGACCAGTGGGTCGGCGAGAGCGCCGCGCCCGCCAAGGCCGCTGCCTCGGGCGGTGGCTTCTTCGGCTGGCTGAAGCGCCTCTTCGGCGGGAAGTAGCCCCGCCGCCATGCCGGTAGCATCCCTTCGGCAAGCGACGAGGGGGAGACCGCATGGCGTCCAACGACGTGTCACTCACGCGGATTGAGGAGATCCTGGGCAGCGATGCCAAGGATCTCCTCGACCACCGCTGCAAGGCCATCCCGGCCTCGCGCCTGACCACCCCGGGCCCCGACTTCGTCGATCGCGTCGTTGCGGGCAGTGATCGCCCGATCCCTGTCATGCGCGCGCTGCAGCAGATGTTCGACCACGGCCGCCTCGGCGGCACGGGCTACCTGTCCATCCTTCCCGTGGACCAGGGCATCGAGCACTCCGCCGGCGCGTCGTTCGCGAAGAACCCCCTCTACTTCGATCCCGCCAACATCGTCGCGCTGGCCATCGAGGGTGGCTGCAACGCTGTGGCCACCACCTCGGGCGCTCTGGGATCGGTCGCACGCAGATACGCCCACAGGATCCCCTTCATCCTGAAGATCAACCACAACGAGTTCCTGTCGTATCCCAACGCCTACGACCAGATCATGTTCGCGTCAGTGGAGCAGGCTCGCGAGATGGGCTGCGTCGCGGTGGGCGCGACCATCTACTTCGGATCCGAGGAGAGCAAGCGGCAGATCCAGGAGGTCGCACAGGTCTTCGAGATGGCGCACGAATTGGGCATGGCCACCGTGCTCTGGTGCTACCTGCGGAACGCTGCGTTCACGACCCCCGATGACGACTTCCACACGGCTGCCGACCTCACTGGTCAGGCCAACCATCTGGGCGTCACCATCGGGGCGGACATCATCAAGCAGAAGGCACCCGATACCGCAGCGCCCGGGTTCAAGGCTCTGGCGTTCGGCAAGACCGACCCACGCATGTACCAGAAGTTGATGACCGGGCACCCCATCGACATGACGCGCTATCAGGTGGCGCACTGCTACATGGGTCGCGTGCCACTCATCAACTCGGGCGGCGCATCCGGCGCGACCGACCTGCACGACGCCGTCTTCACGGCCGTGGTCAACAAGCGTGCGGGTGGCACCGGAATGATCAGCGGGCGCAAGGCATTCCAGCGGCCGATGAAGGAGGGTGTGGCCCTGCTCAACGCCGTCCAGGACGTCTACCTCTGCAACGAGGTGGATCTGGCCTGATGCCGGGCCCGCGCCCGCATCAGGCTCTCGCCGCGTGCCCTTGGTCCCTGCCCCACGCGGGGGTAGGGTCGCCCAATGGCACGGCAACGGCACGAGCAATCAGCGGGTGGGGTGCTGCTCGTGCCCGTGGGCGATCACATTCTGGTGCCGCTCATCACCGTGCCCGGCACTCAGGTGGTGGGCCTGCCCAAGGGCCGCCTCGAGCCGGGCGAGGACGCCGCCACGGCCGCTGTGCGCGAGATGCGCGAGGAGGCCGGGCTTACCGGTCTTGTGCTCGAACCGCTCGGCACCATCTCGTACCACTTCTGGGCACGCGCCGAGCGCAGTCGCATCAACAAGAGCGTGGACTTCTTCCTCATGCTGTACCGCGCCGGGTCGCCCGCCCACTACCGCCCGGACGAGGTGGAGAACGTGCGGCTGGTTCCGCTTGCCGGGGCCGAGGGGCTCATCACCCATGACGGCGAGAGGGCCATCATCCGTGCGGCAACGCGCCGTGTGCGCGACCTCACCGCCAACGGCTTCCTGGCCGTGCGCGACGCCGCCGTGCGCGACCGCCTCATCGCGGCGGTCGCGTAGGCGCATGTTCGCACTCAACTTCTACTCCCCCCTGTTCACCGACCAACTCCGGCGAGGGCGCAAGACCGCCACCATCCGGCTGGGCGACAAGCGCGGGAAGTATGGGCGCGGCGAGTTGGTGTGGGTGACGGTGGGCCACCGCCACGGCCCGCGCCAGCGGGTGTTCACGGCCGTCATCGACGAGGTCACGCTGAAGCGCGTGGGCGACCTCAGCCAGCGTGAGATCGAGCGCGACAACCCCGAGTTCCGTCTGGTGGAGGACACGATGCGGTTCCTGGGCCACGTCTACTCGCGTGAGATCACCGAGGACGATGAGGTCACGGTGATCCACTTCAGCGAGGTCATCGAGTTCCCGCCGCTCGACTGAGGTCGCGGTTCCGGCCCACGCGTGGGTTCTACGGCGTCGTGCCCAGAGCCACGAGTGTCAGCGTGGGCGACGTGGCGGTGATGGAAATACTGCACGGCGCGGTCTCGGACAGCCGGAACCGCACCTGATAGGTACCGGCGGGGAAGTCCACGGGCACGCCGGCCTGGCTGAGCACGCCTGTGACGGTCATGAGGGTCGCGACCACGGGCGCAGTCATGGCGGTGCCCGAGTCCACCGACCCCAGCGGAGTGGCGCCGCTGATGACGTCGATGATGATCTGCATCTGGGCCGCGCCGAGGGCAAGCACCTGCGCGAAGCCCGTCGCCTGGAGGCGGCTCGTGCGGGAGAGGGAGAACACCCTACTGAGCAGGTCTGTCGGGAGACAGCTCGTTACCCCTCCACTTCCTGCGACCCACGTCATCCCCCACGTGGGACCCACGGCCCCTGCGGCCCCGGCAGCCCCGGCAGCCCCCACCACCCCGCTTGTCCCCGCGGCCCCTGTCGGCCCCTGCGGCCCCGCCGGGCCGGTGGGGCCCGTGGCGCCGAACTCCCCCGCGGGGCCGGCGTCCCCCCGTGGGAGTTGGCCCGGCGCGAAGTCCACGGCCAGCAGCGAGTGGTCCCTCACCTTGGCCGAGGTCACCGCGGACTTCTTCAACTGCGCGGTGCCCACAGAGTTGCGCGGCAGCGTGACGGCGGCGTAGCCCGTCCCGGCGATGGCGATCGCCACGGCCGTAAGGGCGACGGCCATGGCGGCGGGTGAGCGGGGATTGTGGGAACGGTCGCTCATGGGGACAAGCCGTACGGTGTCCCCACTGTAGTCAGTATCACGCGGGCGCGGGCCGTCACGAGGCGCGGCCCGCGCCCGGCGGGCCGACGGAGAGAGGGGGATTTGTACCCCCGTCGGACCGTGAAGCCCGAAACGGTTTTCGAGACCGCCGCATTCGACCGCTCTGCCATCTCTCCGCGGGGCAGCGTACCAGCGGTTGTCGGGTACGATGCCGCCTCCCGGAGAGGTGTCCGAGCGGCCGAAGGAGCGCGACTGGAAATCGCGTAGTCGGGTACTCCCCGGCTCGAGGGTTCAAATCCCTCTCTCTCCGTTATTAGAGTATGGGCGCGGGTCTGCTGCTTCGGTGTGCCCGTGCTCTCACGCGCAGCCGTTGGCCGCCCAGGTCAGGAGACCCGCCCTGAAGCGCCAGACCATCGCCATCTCCATCGCAGGTGCGTCAGCCATCGCGGCCGGCGCGCTCGCCGTCTGCGCGGGTGGTGCGAGTGGTCAGACCACGAACCCGGTCTACCAGTCGTTGCGCAGGGACGTCATCGTGAACGCCGACGTCTGGGCGACGAAGCCCGGCATCCTGGCCGCGGGTCTGGGCTTCGTGAGCATCATCGGCGTGCCCGACGCGGATGCCACCGACATCTCCGTTGCGCAGCAGGCGGTGCAAGCGGTGGGCGGTGCGTTCAACGTCGGGCTCAGCTGCCCCTCGACCCCGACGCCGCCCCAGCGTGCCCTCACATCGGCGGTCACACCAGCGCAGGTGGCCAACAACGGTGCCCCGGTGTACTTCGGTGCGGGCCTGCCGGTGGAGTTCTCGTGGCCGGTACGCCCGAGCACGGTGGACCCAGGCGACTTCCGTGTGACGCTGAATGACCAGTCCGTGGTGACGCCGCTGACTGCCTCGGTCAACCCGAACTACGAGTACAACGAGCGGTCGACAGTCGTGCTGCTCGGCCACTTCGGGAACAACCTCCCGCAGACCGATCCTGCGGGGCGCTTTGCCACCAAGATCGAGGTCGTGAGCGATTCCACGCCGATGCAGTTGATCGGACCTGGTGGCAGGCTTGTGAGCGCGGTGGGGATGTCGGCGACGAAGACAACCTCGCCCTACGACGACCAACCCGCCGATCCCACCCAGTGGACCGGCCCGCGGCTCGTCGGCGGCAAGATCTCGCGCATGTCCACGGCCGGGGAGCAGGCACCCGCTGTCCTCCGGAGCACGTTGCCCAACGACGGCCGTGCGCTCTACGGATCTCGCGCCAGGTTCCGGGTGCGGGTGCTCACGACGGGGGGCTTCTCGCCCGATGGCATTCGCGGTCTCTACCCCACGGACTACCGGAACTTCTTCCAGGTGATCGCCGTCACCCGGTCCGGCCGCCGCGTCGTCCTCGTCGAGCCCGGCCGGACGTACCGGATCGACGGGTATCCGCTGAGGGTGGTGGGCCTTGCCGACCTCGGCGTGAAGCAGGACTCGTACGACTACTGCTACGCCGAAGACCATGACAACCAGATCGACATCATTCTGGACGGCGACATCCATGCCGCGAGCCGGGTGCGCTTCGTCCGCATCCCGGCTGCAGGGAACGGCTATCACCCCTTCTACAACCCCGGTGGCCCGGGAAGCACTCCGGTGGCCGGGGTGCGCTACACGGCGCCGGGGCCCCGCATGACGCAGCGCATCACGAACGCCCTGTCCAACCCGCTGACGGTGACCTTCCGCCCGAAGGGGTGATGCGCGATCCCGGGGGCACGGTCGCGACGGGCAGGCACGCGGTACACCGGTTGAGGGAGGCGCTCGGGGTACACACCGATCCCCTGAGTGTGAGCATGAGGCCCGGGGCCGCGCCGGCCGCGTGGTGGACGCCCCTCGCCACTGCGTGCGTTGAGGCGGCGACCGGGGGTCGGTGGGCCGCTACGACTCGACCCCCTGGCGCCACGTGGCCGCTGCTAACCTGCCCGCTCCCGGGCAGTTAGCTCAGCGGGAGAGCGCCCGCCTCACACGCGGGAGGTCACTGGTTCAATCCCAGTACTGCCCATCCCGGGCACGGGCTTCCCCCACGCGGGGTATCCACCTGGATGGTTCCGGCCCGAACGGCCGGGCATGCTGTCCCGCACTGGATGAGGCAACAAAGGCCCACCTCCCAGGCGCCCATCGAGCGGGGTCGGGCCCGCTCACAGCGGAGCTCGCCGATCACGTTGGGCGTGGCATGGCCCCCGGGGCTGTCGTTCTGTCTTCGCCCGGTGCGCTGGATGGCGCTCAGTGGGATGTCGGTGCTGCGGGCTCAATTGGACGTCTTGGCCGGTGGTGACACGTCGGGTGTCGATCCCGATCAGGCCAATCTGGCCCGGTAGGGGCGACATGCGCCGAGGGTTCTGGGCGGCGTGTCAGGAGATCCGGGTCAGGAGGTGACCTGAGCGCCAATGACGTGTGTTGACGCATCCGGCAGAATCACCGCGATGGACGGCTACTCCCCACATGGGCACCGCAGTCCGCTGGGATTCGCGGTCATCGATGTAGAGACCACCGGGTTCAGCCCCAACTACCACCGTGTCATCGAACTCGCGGTCGTTCAGACGGACCCGGTGGGCACCGTTTCTGACGAGTGGGTTGCTCGCTTCAACCCCAAGCGCCCGGTCGGCGCAACATTCGTGCATGGCATCACCGACGATGACGTGAGGAACGAGCCGCCCTTCGCGGAGTTCGTCCCGACGATCGTTGATCTCGTCAAAGGGCGCGCACTCGTTGCTCACAACGCACGGTTCGACTTGGCGTTTCTGCGCGCTGAGTTCGCGCGCGCGGGGTGGCGGCTGCCCGATGTTCCCGTGTTCTGCACTCTGGAAGCGAGTTGGCACTACCTCCCGCATCTGGATCGTCGGCGTCTGGACGACTGCTGTCGCGCAATCGGGCACGAGTTCCCGTCGGCCCACGCCGCTCTCGGGGATGCCCGCGCCACAGCAGCCCTGGTGGCGACGTTCTTCAACCCATCCGTTCCACCGGAGCCGGACGGCGGAGATCTTGACCTGCCCGTCGCCGCCGCGTCCGTCATTTGGCCCACCGCTTCAGTCGGGGAGATACACATCGAGGAGGTACCCCGGCGGTCCGGGGGCACAGGGGGTCGTCGGGGTTCCGTTCGCATCCGCCCAAAGCCCCTGTCGCCACCCCTGCTGGCGCTGCTGCGCGATTATCCGCTCCAGGAGGCGCTTCACGAGGGCGCCCCCGATGGCTCGGCGGCCTATCTGGAGTTGGTCGTGGAAGTGCTGGAGGACGGAGTCCTGAGCGTCAGGGAAGGGCACGAACTCGCTGGTCTCGCGCAGGCATACGGGCTCTCTCCAGACGACATCACCCGGGCCCACCGGGGCTTCCTGCTTGCCCTCGGTCACCTCGCCATGTCCGACGGGACTGTCTCTCGTGGGGAGCGGCAGGAGATGGCTGGCCTGTGCCGCCTGCTCGGTGAGCCGGAGGATCTGATCTCGGCTGTCATCTCCGATGCACGGGGCCTGGCCGCGCGTAGCGCATCCGAGGGGTTGCCACCGTTGCCGGATGACTGGGCGCTGGGCGAGCCGCTTCGCGTGGGCGATGGTGTGGCATTCACCGGGTGCGACGAGGCACAGCGGTGGCGCCTCGAAGGTGCTGCGAAGGCGGCGGGTGTTCGCGTGACGGGGTCCGTGTCGGGCACGACGGCAATGCTCGTGAGTGATGGAACAATGGATGGGCTGAAGGCCGCCGCCGCGAGGCGGCACGGCACCCGCGTGGTTCACCCCGATGAGTTCGAGGTGCTTCTCCGGCACGTCCAACCGGTGGTTGTCAACGGCTCGTCATCGGGGCGTCGCTCGCCTGCAGCGCCAGCCGACGTTGATCTCGTCGCGGTCCGGATCTGGGCACGCGCCCATGGACATGAGGTGGGCGACCGTGGGCGCATCCGCATCGACATCATCGACGCGTACCTCGCTGCGATGCAGGCGGGATCCGGCAGCCCGGACGAAGAGGGATCCAGATGAGCACGGCTGAGAAGCCTCCGCCGATCGGGCACTGGCCAATCGCATTCGCTCTGGGTGGCACGCCGGGGGCGCCCGCCCTCGTGCCCCTGAACCACACGGGAGATGTCCTGGCTGGCGATGAGTATCGCGTCCCCGTGACGCTCCTCGGGGCCACCGCCGTGGCCGGGATCAGCGACGTCTCTATCGCCGGGAGCGGCTGGGCGAGGATGGCTCCGGCAGTGGGACGGGACGCGGTCGTCGCAATGTTGTCGATCCCGGTTCTTCATGACCGCCCGCTGATCGTTCTCGATGAGTCGGCGAAGACCCTCGCCGATCTCAGCCCGACGTCGCGCCCCTGCATCACGCTCGATCAGATACGGGAGGGCGCACGGAGTGTGGTGCCAGATCGCGACCCGGCGCACCGTGCGCCGGAGCCGATCGGATCGCCGCTTGAGGTCGCACGCGATCTCGCCTTCTGCGTGTACTGGGCAATCGGGCACGATCTGACGCCAGCGCGGCGTCGCAAGGCGCTGGCGGCGGCGGGCTGGCCCGAGTCGGTCATCGCGTGGATACGCGATCCGGAGAAGAGAGGCTGACGACGCCTGCCCGGGCCTCGTTGTGATTGGTGCGGCGCCCCGACCACGGCAGGGCGATGTGCAGGCCAGATACGAGAGCGCCTCTGATTCGGTGCCAGAACGCCCTGCACGCGTCCCCATTCCCTGAGAACGTCCGGCACCATGGGCCTCTGACGACAGCAGGACAGGCCCGGTCCGCTCCCATCCGGTACCACGGCGGCACCCTTTCCCCCTGATTCGGGAGGGGCTGTGTGCAGGACCCGGCGGTGCCTCGCGCGCCGCTCAGGCCACGCCCACGCAGCAGTCGCAAGGACCCGTCCGCCTCGGTCCCCTAGCCTGTCGGGAGATGTCGGCCACCGATCCGTCCCCCGGGCGCCTCAGGACGTCGCTGCTGGCCCTCGGGGCCCTGGGCGTCGTGTTCGGCGACATCGGCACGAGCCCCCTCTATGCCTTCCAGGCCGCGATCGCGACCGGGGTGGGGACCGGTCGGGATGAGGTGATCGGTCTGCTGTCGCTGTTCCTGTGGGCGCTGATCATCGTGGTGAGCATCAAGTACCTCATGCTCGTGATGCGGGTGAGCAACCGGGGTGAGGGCGGCGCCCTCGCGCTGTCGGCCCTTGCGCGACGGAAACTCACCGGGCGCACCCAGCGGTGGGCCTTCCTCGCGGGGCTCGTGGGGGTGGGCCTCTTCTACGCCGACGGCGCCATCACCCCGGCGGTGTCGGTGCTCTCGGCTGCCGAGGGCGTGGAGGTCAGCTTCCCGTCCGCCGCGGAGGCCGTCCTGCCCATCGCCCTCGTCGTCATCACGCTGCTGTTCGTCGTGCAGCGCTTCGGCACGGGGAAGGTCGGGGCCATCTTCGGCCCGCTCATGATCGTGTGGTTCGTGACCATCGGCGTGCTCGGTCTGCGCGAGGTCATCGTCGAGCCGGCAGTGCTGGCCGCATTCAACCCCATCGCGGGCCTCGCCTTCATCGGCCAGCATCCGGGCCACGCACTGGCCGTGCTCGGGGCCGTGGTGCTGTGCATCACCGGGGTCGAGACCCTGTATGCCGACATGGGCCACTTCGGGCGCACGCCGATCATCATGGCGTGGCTGCTCGTCGCGATGCCGGGTGTCATGCTCGCGTACCTCGGTCAGGGTGCCCTCGTGCTGACGGATCCCACCGCCGCCTCGAACCCGTTCTTCAACCTCGGTCCGGGGGAGATGGCCATCCCCCTCCTGATCCTCGCCACGGTGGCCACCTTTATCGCGTCCCAGGCCGTGATCTCCGGTGTGTTCTCCATGACGCGGCAGGCGATCCAGCTCGACCTGATCCCGCGGGAGCGCGTGGTGCATACCTCGGAGTCGGTGGAGGGCCAGATCTACATGCCCTTCCCCACGTGGACCCTCTACGCCTTCGTGGTGATCCTCGTGCTCACCTTCGGGACCTCGTCGGCACTGGCGGGCGCCTACGGCTTCGCGGTGACGGCCACGATGCTCATCACGACCGTCCTCACCCTGATCGTCGCGCGGAACGCGTGGGGATGGAGTCCCGTCGCCGTGACTCTTGCCTTCGCGCCGCTCCTGCTCATCGACATCGTCCTGTTCGCGGCGGTGTCCGAGAAGCTGCCGCACGGCGGGTGGGTGTCCCTCGCCGTCGCGCTGGCGCTTCTCGCCATCATGATCACCTGGCGACGTGGGCGTGTGCTGGTGCGACGCCGGATCGCCGGGGACTCCCGTCCCATCGAAGACCTTCCCGCGATGATCCCGGCGGGCGGCACCCGCATCCCGGGCATCGCCGTGTTCATGGCAGCGAGCACGAAGGTGGTTCCGCACGCACTTGCGGTGCACCTGCGCCACAACAAGCTCTTCCACGAGCGTCTGGTGCTCGTGACCCTTCTCTATCGCGACACACCGCACGTGGACCCCGCGGCGCGTGTGCTCACGCGCCGCGTGGCCGACGACATCCAGGCGTTCGAGATGTGGTACGGCTTCATGGAGCGCCCGGACGTGCCGAATGATCTGGCCGAGGCGTGGGCCATGGTCGGGTTGCCCGGCACCCCCCGTGAGGCGATGTACGTCGTGAGCGACGACGCGCTCGTGGTGACGAAGATGCGTGTGGGCATGCCCCGGTGGCAGAAGCGCCTGTTCGCGGTGATGCACCGGAACTCCGAGCGTTCAGCCGACTACTTCCGGCTCCCCGCAGGCCAGGTCATCCATCTGGGCACCGAGGTGGAGATCTAGGTGCGGTAAGTCGCCCTGCCCGGCAGCGACCTCCCCCGTCACCTGCCCCGGTCAGATCTCGCGACGCCCCAGCAGCGCACGGCCCAGCGTCAGTTCATCCGCGTGCTCGACGTCGGCACCCACCGGCAGGCCGCTGGCCAGGCGCGTCACGCGCACGCGTCCCCGCACCCGGTCGGCCAGGAACAGCGCGGTGGCCTCGCCGGCCATCGTCGGGTTCGTGGCGATCACCATCTCGGTGACCCCTTCCCGCTCGATCCGCCCGTCGAGTTCGGTGATGCGCAGGTCCTCGGGATCCACGCCGTCGATCGGCGAGAGTGCCCCGCCCAGCACGTGGTACCGGCCGCGGAACTCGTGCGTCCGCTCGATCGAGATGATCGCGGAGGGCTCCTCCACCACGCACAGCATCGTGCGGTCACGGCGCGGGTCAGCGCAGACCGGGCACAGGTCGCCCTCGGCGAATGAGAAGCACTCGGTGCAGGGGCCCACGCGCTCCACCACGGCCATGAGCGCCTGAGCCAGCGCGGCCGGGCGGTCGGTCGGGGCCTTCAGCAGGTGGAACGCCAGACGCTGGGCGCTGCGCGGGCCGATGCCCGGCAGGCGCGCCAGCTCGGTCACCAGCGCATCGACCGAGGGGGTGAGGATGGAGGCCATGCTTCCGGGTCCGGCCTAGAAGCCCGGAAGCCCGAGGCCCGAGAGACCGCCCGTGACGGCGCTCAGGCGCTGGTTGGCCAGTTCCTGGGCGCCGCGCAACGCCTCGTTGACCGCCGCCACGATGACGTCCTGGAGCATCTCGACGTCCTCCGGGTCCACGGCAGCGGGGTTGATCTCCACGCTCACGAGCTCGAGCGCGCCGGTGACCGTGGCCGTCACGGCCCCGCCCCCTGCCGATGCCGACACCGTCTCCTGCGCGAGCTGCTCCTGTGCCCGGGCCATGTCCTCCTGCATCTTCTGCATCTGCTTCATGATCTTCTGCTGGTTCATCGCCACGGCTGGCTACTCCCGTCTGTCGGTGTCGATCAACTCCGCGTCGAACGCCGCACGGATCTCGTCGATGATCGTCTGGTGGTCCACAGGCCGGGTGTCCGGGTCGTCCCTGGTCCCGGCGCCGGGGGTGGTCGTCCCGGCGGCCCCGGCGGCTTCGCTGAACGCGAGGGAGAGGTCCTGCCCGCAGATGTCGCGCACCAGGGCGGCCACTCCCGCGCGCTCGTCGGGCCGCGAGAGCATGGCCACGGCCACTCCCCCGCTCACCGCGATGGTCAGCAGGCCGTCGTCCACCGATTGCACCTCGGACCCCTGCAGGAAGGCGTGCAGGTGGGGTGATTGCTGCTCAAGCGCCCCGAGGATGCGCGGCCACGCGCGCCCGATGTGCTCGAGGTCGGCCGGAACGCGCTCCATGGCGTGCGTCGTGGGTCCGGGGGGATCGTCGTCGTCGGGCGCGACGGGCTGCGCGGGAACCTCCCGGGCCGCCGGGCGTGGCGGTCCCTGCGTGCGTGCGCCCGCCGCCGGCGGGCCGGCAGGGGCTCCCCGCTCGAGCCTCTCCACGCGCGCGGCCACGCCCTCGACGCTTGTGTCGAGCCACGGCCTGGACAGTTTGGCGACAACCAGTTCGAGTTGGATGCGCGGGTCGGCCTGACCATGGCGCACGCGCACCTGGGCATCGGCAATGAGATCGATCGCGCGGACCACCTGCACAGGGCTCACCTGGTTGGCCTGGGCATGCAGGCGACCGAGCTCCTCCGGCGCGAGGGCCCATTCCTCGCGTGCCTGCGCGCCCTGCTGCAGCAGGCACGCATGGCGGAGATGGGCGATGAGGCCGCGCATGAGTTCCTCGGGGTCCGCACCGCCGTCCAGTGCGCCCTCAAGCATCTCGAACGCGCCGGCCGCGTCGCCCTGCGCCATCAGGTCCACCATGTCGAACAGGGCCTCCCGGCTCACCACGCCCAGAAGGTCGAGGGCGTCGCTCACCTGCACCGTGCCCCCGCCGAAGGTGGCGATCTGGTCGAGGAGGCCGAGGGCATCGCGGTACGAGCCGTCGGCGGCCCGCGCCAGAAGATCGAGGGCCTGCTGGCTGGCTTCGATGCCCTCCGTCCGGGCAACCCGCTCAAGCACGGTCATGAGATTGGCGACGCCAGGCTTGCGCAGGGCGTAGGTCTGCAGGCGCGAGCGGATCGTGGGGAGGATGTCCCAGGGGTGGGTGGTGCAGAGGATGACCACGAGCTGCGGGGGTGGCTCCTCCAGCGTCTTCAGCAGTGCGCTGGCCGCGCCCTCCTGGATCTGGTGGGCCTCGTCCATGATGGTCACCCGGTAGCGGGACGCCACCGGCGCGTACCGCACGCTCCCAAGCCACTCGCGCATTTCGTCGATGCGCCGGGCGCTGGACGCCGCATCCACCTCCAGAACATCCAGCCAGTCGTCGTGGCCGATGCGCCTGCACGAGTCGCACTCGCCGCATGGGGTGGGCGTGGGGGCGGAGTGGGCCTGGCAGTTCAGGCACCGGGCCAGGATGCGTGCCGTGGTCGTCTTGCCGGTGCCGCGCGGGCCCGAGAACAGGAACCCGTGGGCGATCGTGCCGCGCACGAGGGCGTTGCCCAGAGTGCGCGCCACGTGCTCCTGGCCGACGAGATCCTCAAACCTGCGCGGCCGGTAGCGGTTGTAGAGGCTTTGTCCTGGGTCTGTCACGAGAGGAGAGGTGTGACCGTGCACCCGCCGTCGAATACCTGCCGGGAGGTGGTGCCCGGGGACGTGACTCCAGCGAGGGAGCCCCATTGCGCGTGAGCGGGTCCGCTTAAGGCTGCTTCCTTCCGGACCTGACCTGATTCACGGTCGCCCACCGAATGGGACCTCGCCTTCAATGCCTCGTCATCCGAGCCCGTGCCTCCGAGTAGAACCCTCGGGCGGGAATTCAGCCCCGCTGTAGCGGATTGCGGATACAGGGCACCGCTAGCTCCCCGCCTAGCACGGTCACGGGGTGAGATTACTTCAGTGAGAGCGCGAGCGCTTGCGGTCGTCGGCCTCGGCCTTGGCTTCCGCGCGACCCTCGGCCTTCGCGGCCCGCTTGTCGGCCTTCTGCTCGGCCCTGTCCTTCGGCATGACGCGCGGGCTGATCCTCTCACCGCGCTTGCGTGCGTTCATGGCCCCGAAGATGGCGGCCACCCCGGCGCCGATCATCCCCGTGGTCAGCGCGATGTACAGCCACACCTTCACGCCGCTGCTGGCTCCGGTGACGGCCCACATCAGTGTCCCCCAACCGAGTCCCAGGAGGAACCCGTAGAGAACCCACTTGAGGCGCGCGGTGTCGCCGCCCTTCTTGCCGATGCGTTGGATCAGGCCCATGGCGGGCAGTCTAGGGATGCGACCGGGGCATGGGCACCACGCGGGACGTGCGGCCACTACAATCGCCCGCTGGCCCGGCCGGAGGAGGTCCCAATCGCCATCAGGGTCATGAAGTTCGGCGGCTCATCGGTTGCCGATGCAGAGAAGATCCGCACCGTGGCGCGCCGCATCGCGGCCGCGCGAGAGCAGGGCGACGATGTCGTCGCCGTGCTCTCGGCCATGGGCACGACCACTGACGGCCTCGTGTCGCTGGCCGACGAGATCTCGGCGGCCCCCGCGCCGCGCGAGATGGACATGTTGCTGTCCACGGGCGAGCGGGTCTCGTGTGCGCTGATGGCGATGGCCCTCCACGACCTCGGCCACGACGCGGCGTCGTTCACCGGGTCGCAGGCGGGGATCGTCACCGACACGGCACACACCAACGCGAAGATCATCGAGATCAACCCCGAGCGGCTGCTCGCCGATCTGGGGACCGGACACATCGTGCTGGTTGCCGGGTTCCAGGGCGTCTCGACGGCGCGTGACGTCACCACCCTCGGGCGCGGCGGCAGCGACACGACGGCGGTGGCCCTGGCCGCGGCGCTTGGAGCGGCCGTGTGCGAGATCTACACCGACGTCCCCGGTGTGTTCACAGCCGATCCACGAATCGAACCCGGGGCGCGCAAACTGCCCCTCATCAGCCACGAGGAGATGTTGGAGATGGCGGCCTCGGGCTCGCGGGTGCTCGCGCTGCGTGCGGTCGAGGTCGCCCGCCTGCACGGCGTGCCGCTGCACGTGCGCTCATCGTTCACGCCCGACGAGGGCACGTGGATTACCAAGGAGACTCCCATGATGGAGAGGGCTTTCGTGTCGGGCATCGCGCACAAGAGCGATGAGGCCAAGATCTCGCTGCTCGGCGTCGAGGACCAGCCGGGCGTGGCCGCCACCGTGTTCACCGCGCTGGCCGATGCGCTGGTCAACGTGGACACCATCATCCAGAACGTGGGGGTGGACGGCCGGGCCGACCTCTCGTTCACCGTTCCGCTTCCCGACCTGAGGAAGGCGCTGGACGTCATCGAGACCCTCGGCGACCGGTTGCCCCACCGCGAGACCATCTCGGACGACCAGATCGGCAAGGTGTCGCTGGTGGGCGAGGGCATGCGCTCGAATCCGGGTATCGCGGCGACCATGTTCCGCGTGCTTGCCGCCGAGGGCATCAACATCCAGATGATCGATACCTCGACCATCCGCATCACCGTGGTGATCGCGCGCGGTGAGGTGGAGCGTGCGGTGCGTGCCCTGCACGAGGCCTTCGACGTCGCAACCGAGGCGGAGCGCCGGGGTGTTTAACGTCGCCATCGTCGGCGCCACCGGCGTCGTGGGCTCCACCATGGTCCGTGTGCTCGAGGAGCGTGGCTTCCCGGTCACGGAACTCAGGCCGCTGGCGTCGGCGCGTAGCGCGGGCACCACCGTCGAGTATCTGGGCAAGCCGTTCACGGTCCAGGAGCTCACGGCCGACTCCTTCGAGGGCATCACAATCGCGCTGTTCACTGCCGGCAGCGAGCGCTCACGCGCTTTCGCCCATGCTGCCGTGGCGGCCGGCGCGGTGGTCATCGACAACTCGTCGGCGTTCCGGATGGACCCGGACGTGCCGCTGGTGGTGCCCGAGGTGAATGAGGCCGATCTGGAGGGCCACCGGGGCATCGTCGCCAACCCGAACTGCGTGGCCGCCCCGCTGGTGGTGGCGCTCAAGCCGATCGCGGACGCCGTCGGGATCGAGCGGGTCATCGTGTCGTCCTATCAGGCGGTCAGCGGTACGGGCGCGCTGGCCGTGGCGGAGTTGCGCGCCCAGACGGCCGGGAACCTGTCCGGCACGGAGCCGGCCCCCGAGGTGTACCCGCACCCCATCGCCTTCAACGTGCTGCCGCATATTGATGTCTTCGATGGCAGCGGCTATACGGGTGAGGAGATCAAGGTGGGCAACGAGGCGCGCAGGATGCTCCACCTGCCCGACCTCAGGGTGTCGGCCACGTGCGTGCGCGTGCCCGTGATCCACGCGCACTCCCAGGCCGTGCACATCGAGACCACTGAACCCCTCTCCGCGGCTCAGGCGCGCGAGATCCTCATGGTCGCCCCGGGCGTGGCGGTGGTGGACGACCCCACGGCCAACGCCTACCCGCTGCCACGCGATGCGGCGGGGCGCGACGAGGTCTTCGTCGGGAGGATCCGCGATGACGCGTCGCACCCACGTGGTCTGGCCATGTGGATCGTGTCCGACAACCTGCGCAAGGGCGCGGCCACCAACGCGGTGCAGATCGCCGAGAGCCTCGTCATGAGGGGCTGGCTCTAGGGCGTCGGCCCCCCGGCCCCGTCGAATGGGACGGGGCCATCTGGTGTGGGCACCATGCGTCGCACGGCCGGGTTCCCCTCCAGAGCCCGGACCCGGCAGGCCGGGCACGACGGCCTCACGACGCCGTCGGGGTGCATCGCCGCCTCGGTGGCGGCGGGCCCGTGCGCCGGATCACAGCGGCACAGACCCTCGAAGATGTCCTCCGGTGACGGTACCCCCGCTGCGCGCTCGGCATCCCGGAGAAGGGCGAATGCCTCGGTCACGAGGGCACAGGCACCGGCCACGTCATCCGCGGCACCCGCCCGGTCGAGTTCGGCCTGCGCCCGCCGGGCGACACGCGTGGCCGCATCCAGGCGGTCGTCCGCCCGCGCGTGGTGGTCGGGCAGCACGGCCAGCGCGTCGAGGCGTGCTCCGATGGCGTCGAGGCGCACCCGGGCCACGGCGCTGCCGTCAACCAGCGCCTGCCGTTGTGCGCGGTGGTTACGGCGGATGCCGAACGCCGCGGCCCAGACGCCCCCCACGAGGGCGATGCCGAACAGCCCGAGGACCGCCCGGACCATCTCGGAGGTGGAGGGCGTGGCGAGCGGTCCTGCTGCGGCGCGCGCGGCGGCATCCGCGCGCCGGATCGGATCCGTGAGCGCGCCCACACGGGCGGCACGCAGGTCCCGCGTCATCGCGGCCTGGCTGCGCGACCCGGCGAGGCCGACCGCCCGGTTCGGCGCCACGGCCACCACGAGGCCCTCGAACCCGAGCGCACGGCGCAGGGTGTCGGCATACGCGCGCATTGAGGCCGCCCCGGTCGGCCCCGGCACCACGGCAATGCGTACCGGTCGGCCGCCGCGGGCCAGATCGTCCGCCACTGCCTGAAGCCGGGCCTGCGCATCGGGCGTGCCGGCACCGGCGACTTTGGGGCTCACATACGCCGAGCCCTGCCTCAGGGTTTCGGTCGCAGGATCGCCCATGGCCGTTCCCGACACGGCGAGTACGGCCAGGAGTGCCGCGACCAGCGCGGCGGGACGGCGCATCAGGCGGGCAGGGCGGCCTCGCCGGGCACGCTGCGGGCATCCGCGATGGCCACCCGCGCGCTCTCGGCGCCCCCCGCAATCACCCCGCCGAGTTCGAGGCGCATCAGACTCACCTGACCACGCGACCGAACCGCGCGGAACCCGAGCCGCTCGAGCATGTGGAGGTCGAAGAGGGTGTGATTGAGGCCTGCCCGCTCGGCCGTCGGGACCTCCTCCGGGTACCGCATGGCGAACGCCTCGATGGCCTGCATACCGCGGCCCTTGATATCCGCGAGCGCTTCGAGCACGAGCCGTTCGACGGAACCGGCGGTGTCACCGCCATCCACGTAGGCGCATGTGATGAGGGCAGCATCGCGCCCGGGCGGTCCCGCCGGCAGCACCTGGGCCCGGGGGAATGCACTGGCAGGTCCGTACTGCATCACGCCCACGACCGTCCCGTCGTCGCTGAGCATGCGTCCCCAGGGACCGAATGAGCGCTCGGTACGGTGGATCCAGCGATCGCGGATCGACTCGCTGCTGTGTCCGCGCAGCGTCTGCCAGAACACGCAGTCGGTGCAGCATGCGGGGAGATCGCCGACCGTGGTGCGGGTGAGAGGTACCGGGCGCACGGCGGGAATCTAGGGGTAACCGCGGGGACAGTCCCCTACCGGGGACAGTCCCCAAACCCCAACCACCCTAACCGCGGGGACAGTCCCC
>CAMAVU010000026.1 GCA_945861935.1 Bifidobacterium breve
AGGCCCGCAGCGCGCAGACGGGCGGGCCGTTCGCGACCTGCCCCGGCCGCTCTGCCGTAGAGCAGGCACGGCACACCGGCCTCGCGGCCGATGCGGTCCGCGGCCTCGCGCGCGGCTGCGACCGCCGCCGGCATCGCGGAGGGCCGGAGAGCGACGAAGGGCAGCACGTCGAGGGCACCGACGCGCGGGTGCACACCGTCGTGGCCACGCAGGTCAATGAGGCCCCGTGCGCAGGCGGCGAGGGCCACACCGGCATCCACGAGCGCGGTCGCACCGCCCGCGAGCGTGATGACCGTCCGATGGTGATCGGCGTCCGAGTGGACGTTGAGTACCCGCACACCCGCAACCCTGGTGCTGTCCACGAGGAGGGCGATCCGGTCGGGGTCCCGGCCCTCACTACAGTTCGGCACCGCGATCAACCCGCCGTCCACCCGATGGGACCCGCCTCTGCGCACGCTGATCAGGCTCCTCACCTTCCTCCGGCCCTACACGTGGTCGGTTGCCGTCACCGCCTTTTCGGCGCTGGCGCTGATGGCCTGCACGATCACCCTGCCATACCTGACGCGCAGGGTCATCGACGACGTGCTGAGCGGCCGGCAGGAGGATGCCCTCCTGCCGCTGGTCGTGATCGTGGTCGTTGTCGGCGTCATCCGGGCGCTCTTCGCCGTGATCCGCCGGATCCTCGCGGGACACGTGAGCCTCGCGGTGGAGTTCGACCTGCGCGACCGGGTGTTCGCCCACCTCCAGCGCCTCTCGTTCCGGTACTTCGATTCGATGTCCGTTGGCCAGTTGATGTCGCGCGCCACCAGCGACCTCCAGACCGTGCGGTTCTTCCTGGGCTACGGGCTGATCTTCCTCGTCATGCACGCCTTCACCCTGGTGTTCGTGACCATCGTGCTGCTCGTCACCAACGTCCCGCTGACGCTGCTCACCCTGCTGATGGGCCCAGCCCTGGTGCTGGTGGCCGCGCACTCGAGCCGGCGCTCCCACCCGGTCCTGGTGGAGATGCAGCAGCGGCTGGGCGACGTCACCCAGACCGCCGAGGAGAGCATCGCCGGCATCCGCGTGGTGAAGGCTTTCGGTCAGGAGGCGGCGCAGTCGGAGCGCTTCGGCATGCGCGCGCAGAGCGCCTTCGATCGCAGCATCGAGGCGGCGCGCCTGCAGAGCTTCTACACGTCCATGATGGGGTTCCTGCCCACCCTCGGAGTGGCAGTCGTCATCGCCGTCGGCGGCACCATGACGATCAACGGCTCCCTCACCCTGGGCGAGTTCGTCCAGTTCTATCTGTATCTGGCCATCCTCACGTGGCCCTTCCGGTCCATCGGCATGCTCATCGGCAGCGCGCAGCGCGCCGTCGCCAGCGGGCAGCGGGTGTTCGAGATCCTCGACACCGAGCCCGATCTGGTGGAGCCCGAAAATCCCTCCCCATTGCCGGCCGGGGGCGGCCACGTGCGGATGGAGGGCGTGACATTCGGCTACGACCCCGCCGTTCCCGTGCTCCGTGATCTGGACCTCGAGATCGCGGCCGGGCGCACGGTGGCCATCATCGGCGCAACGGGGTCGGGCAAGAGCACCCTCACCCAACTCATCCCACGGTTCCATGACCCCCAGGTCGGACGCGTGCTCGTGGACGGTGCCGACGTCCGCACGCTCGCCCTGGACGAGTTGCGCCTGGCCGTAGGGATGGTCGATCAGGACCCGTTCCTGTTCTCGGACACCGTGCGCGCCAACATCGCCTTCGGGCGTCCCGACGCCACGGACGACGAGGTGGCCCGGGCAGCGCGGATGGCGCAGGCCGACGCCTTCATCCGGGCGCTTCCCGTGGGGTACGACACGGTCGTGGGCGAGCGTGGGCTCACACTCTCCGGTGGCCAGCGCCAGCGGATCGCCATCGCCCGGGCGATCCTCGTGGACCCGCGCATCCTCGTGCTCGACGAGGCCACGGCCTCGGTGGACGCCTCGACCGAGAGGGAGATCGCCCGCGCGCTCGCCGCGGTCATGGCCGGGCGCACGACGATCATCATCGCGCACCGCCTGTCCACGATCAGCCTGGCGGACGAGGTCGTGCTCCTGGACCACGGGCACGTGGCCGCCCGCGGCACCCATGACGACCTCTACACCCGGAGCGCGCTGTACCGCGATATCCACGATCAGGGTCTGGCCCGGCCGGACCTGCTCGTCGTGAGGGACGTCTGATGGGTACCGGACCCGTCGGCCACGGACACGCGGGCGGCATGCCCGGCCCGCTGGAGGAGGAACCCGGGGAGCGCGTCGTCCGCCGGCCACGGCGGAATCTCAGGCGCCTCCTGCCCTACTTCCGCCCCTACCGGACGCGTGTGATCGCGACGATCGCGCTGATGCTCCTGGTCACCGCCGCAGGTCTGGCCACGCCGGCGCTGGCCCAGATCGCGATTGACGACGGCATCTCCGCCGGCAGCGTCACCACGCTGCTGGTGATCGTGGCGGGCTTCATCGCCATCGGCGTGGTCGGCTGGGCCAGCGGCTACTGGCAGTCGTACCTGTCGTCGTGGGTGGGGAACCGGGTGCTGCTGGACCTCCGGCGGCAGGTGTTCCGCCACCTGATGCGTCTGGAACTCGGCCACCACGAGCGCACCCCGACGGGTCGGAGCGTGAGCCGCCTGACCGCCGACATCGAGGCCGTCAACCAGCTGGTCGTGGAGGGCGCGACCTCCTTGGTGATCAACGGCCTCACGCTCGTGGGCGTGGTGGTCATCCTCATCGCCTACGACTGGAGGCTGGCGCTCGCCGCACTCATCATCTTCCCCGTGCTCGCGCTCGGCACATGGTGGTTCCGGACGCGCGCCACCCGTGCCTACCGGCTCACGCGGGATCGCGTGGCGGTGGTGATGTCGGTGCTCCAGGAGAGCCTCTCCGGCGTGCGCGTGGTGCAGGCACACGGGAGGCAGGAGGAGGCCCGGCGGCGTTTCCGGGAGGCCAACCGCGAGTACCGGCGCGCGAACATGCAAACGGTCACGATCAGCGGCGCGTACTTCCCCGGCGTCGAGTTGCTCGCGGCCCTCGGAACGGCCCTCATCCTCTGGTACGGCGGAAGCCGGGTGCTCGACGAGGACCTGAGCATCGGCGTGATGGTGGCCTTCATCGGCTACCTGTCGTCGTTCTTCGACCCCATCCAGCAGTTGTCGCAGCTGTACAACACCTTCCAGGCGGCGATGGCGGCGCTCGAGAAGATCTTCGGGGTGCTCGAGACCGACCCGCGCATCACCGACCGCACGGACGCGGTGGACCTGGCCGACGTCGCCGGCCGTGTGCAACTCCAGAACGTGTCGTTCGGCTACGGCCGTGAATACGTCATCCGGAACGTCACCCTCGACATCGAGCCGGGCACCACCGTGGCCCTTGTCGGTGCCACGGGAGCCGGGAAGAGCACCCTCGCCAAACTCATCGCCCGGCTCTACGACCCGGACGAGGGCGTCGTGGCCATCGACGGCATCGACCTTCGCGACGTGCGCGAGGAGTCGCTGCGTGCCGCGATGGGAATCGTCCCTCAGGAGGGGCACCTGTTCAGCGGCACGATTGCCGACAACGTCAGGTTCGCCCATCCGCTCGCCACCGACGACGACGTCCGGCGCGCGCTCGACACCGTGGGTGCCCTGGACTTCGTCCATGAGATGCCCGATGGCATCGACACCGACGTGCAGGAGCGCGGCGCGCGGCTCTCCGCCGGGCAGCGCCAGCTCATCTGCTTCGCACGCGCCCTCGTGCCCGACCCCCGGCTGATCATCCTCGATGAAGCCACCTCGTCCATCGACATCGGCACGGAGCGGCGCATCGAGGAGGCGCTCGACCGCCTACTCGTGGGCCGCACGGCAGTGGTCATCGCCCATCGCCTGTCGACGATCCGCCGTGCCGACCGCATCGTGGTGGTGGAGGATGGGCGCATCGGGGAGGAGGGAACGCACGACGACCTGATGCGCGCCGGTGGCCGGTACGCCGGTCTTTACGCGGATTGGGAGGACGCGGGAGCGGGCGCGTTGACGTAGCGGGTGAGGCCCTCGCATCTCCTCCCCGAGTCCCCATGCCCGCGCGCCGCCAGCGGTCCGTCGGTGGGCGCCCCACCGATGCGCTGTCGGAGCACCGCGTCCGCGTCGTGGGGCTCCCCGCGGGCATCGTCGCGCCACCCCGCCCCGGCGATCAGGGGGGCCATCAGCATCGGTGGACCGGGCCCGCCCCGCCCTCACCGGCCATGCGACGGAGGCCTCCCGCACCCCGCGGAACCGCTGGCCCTGTGCTACTTTGCCCCGGCCGTGAGGCGGTGGGGGATCGTCTAGTTGGTAGGACACTGGGTTCTGGTCCCAGGAGCGGGGGTTCGAGTCCTCCTCCCCCAGTGAGTTCCGCTCACCACGTCCTCATGGCACCATATGCAGGCCGTATGGCTCGTGGCGCATTCGTCTAGGGGCCTAGGACGCCGCCCTCTCACGGCGGTAACACGGGTTCGAATCCCGTATGCGCTACCTCATCGGGAACCCCGGGTAGCCGGGCGTGAAGCGGTTGCCCCGGGGTTTCCCGTTTCGACGCAGGGCGGCGGCCGTAGGCCAGCACCACCGCGACGGGTCCGAATGAGTCCGCGTCGGACCACGCACGCGTGCGCCCGACGTCCCTGAGGCGCCCGCGCGCCGGCCGATCCCCGGCGCTATCGTTCCGTTGGCAGACGTGAGTCACCACGCGTCGCCGCAACCGATTGACCATCGCACCGGAGATTGCGAATGCACTCCCACCGTGACCGCCGCCAGGGCTTCCACCCCCTCGCCATCGTCAGGGGACTCCGGCTATCCGTCGCTGCGGGCATCGCCCGCGGCTCGCGCCGGGGACCCGCCGAGTTGATGTCCGGGCGGGGCGCCGGGGCGCATGGGCGTTCGCCCGGCAGGACGGGCGGAGGTCGGATCCGGCGTGCCGGAGCCGTCCTGATCGTCATGATCGGCGCGTCCCACGCAGCCGGGAGCGCCATGGCGGTGACGTGGGTCCCGATGCAGGTCGTGGTCGAGGCCACGTCGGTCGTGGCCGTCGGGCCGGGGGCTGTCGTCACCCGCATCCACGCCACCAGCGGCGCCGTCCTCGGGAGGGTGCCCGTGCCCGCCCGGGTCGCGGTAACCGACGTCATCGCACACGGGGAGCGCCTGTGGCTGCTCGGGTGGGTTGGGCGTGCCTCGTGGCTCGGGGTCCTGGACCGGAAGACGTTGATGACGACCGGCGCGTGGCGTTTCGGGGGCGACCTTGGCGGCCTCGCCGCGGCCGGCGGGTCGGTGTGGAGCGTCTCCCAACCGCACGGCGAACCCGTGCGCCTCGGGGCCGACGGATCCCGGGTGCGGAGTGGCATCCGTGGCGTGCTGGCTCTCGCCGGGCGTGCGCACGGCGGCCTGTGGGCGGTCCAGCAGCGCCGGGCGGGGGGGAAGGCCACGTGCTCTGTCCTCGTGCTCAACGGACGCACAGGGGCAGTGCAGCGCCGGTTCGGCGTTCCCTGCCGTCCCACTGGCGTGGTGGAGGAGGGCACGTCACTGTGGGTGCTCTACGGCGGAGGCAATCGCGTCACCCGTATCGATCCGGACTCGACTGCGGTGCCTCCGCCGACACGCATCGGATCCGTTGCCTTTCCGATTGCGGGTGCGGCATCCCCCGACGCCCTGTTCGTCGTGAGCGACTACACGCTCGCCGTGCACCGCCTCGCGCCATGGCAACAGGGGATTCGGTCCGACGTGGTCGCAGTGACCCCACCGCCGGTCGGAATCGGCTCCGGCCCAGCCGGGGTCTGGGCAGCCAGCAGCGCCTCGGGTGGCGTACTGACCCACCTCTCGCCAGAGGGACGGGTCGTCAACCGGTTCCACCTCTCTTAGCCCATTCAGGGGGAAGGGCCTGGACAGGGTCGCCCCCACGTTCACGCAAGGAACACGGCAGCGTGCGCGATCCGTGTGCCGCGGACATCACGCCGGCGGTTGCTCCGGACCCCCGGCGCGCTCAGCCCGCGAGGGCGCCCCGGATGAGATCCGCCGTGGCGCCCGGGTGCTCCACCGGGAAGAAGTGTCCTCCCAGATCCACGGGAACGATGCTCAGCCGCTGTCCGTACCGGGCCACGGCCGCCTCGGAGAGCAGCGCGGAGGCGGCGAACACGTGCACCGCCGTCCCGGCCTCCTCGGCACGGTCCAGCGCCGCATCCATGTCCCAGCGCATCAGTTCGTCCATCATCCCGATGGCCACATCGGGGTCAGTGCGGCACATGGCGTCGGCCATGCGGGAGACCAGCGCGGGATCGCATCCCGGTCCCGCCGCCCGCTCGCACAGCAATCGGATGGCACCCGCGAAGTCGGCGCGGAACGGATCGAGGAATGCATTGGCCGCCACCTCGGACTGGCGCGGGTACATATGCATGAACGTCAGGCCGTCGAGCGAGATGACCCTGTGTCCCGTCCCGGCCAGCACCGTCTCAACCGCCACCGCCGCGCCCATCGAATGTCCCACGAGGGCCGCGTCGCGCATGCCCTCCGCGCCCGCCACGGCGTCCACGACTGCGGCGAGGTCAATGAGGGTCCAGTGACGGGCAGTCGCGGTGGAATCACCGTGCCAGGGAAGGTCGAGGGCCATCACGCGATGGTCGCGGGCGAGGTCGGCAACCACCCCGTCGAAGTCGGTGCGCCGGCAGGTCCAGCCGTGGATCAGCACCACACCGGGTCCATCGCCATGCACGTCGTACACCACCCGTGCGCCGGGCAGCGTATGAACCCGCCCACTGCGGGGCGATGGCTGGGGATCGGGGATCGCCGCACCTCGTCGTCGTGGCCCTCGGGGCCGCACGATCGTAGTGGCGTCCGACCGGTACGGTCTGCGTCCCCGCACCGAGGAGCCGCCATGAGGCGCACTGCCGTCACGCTCGCGATCGTCCTCGCCGGCGCAATTCCCGCCGCAGCATCCACAATGGTGCACCCCGGTATGGCCCCCAGCACACGCGTTCGCACGGGCCCGGCGATCACATACGACGCCCCGTTCGTCAACCGGGTGCGCCCGAGCGTGACGTCGATGACGCAGGACCAGAAGAACCGCCTGATCCGGGCCATCCTGCTGCTGAAGGCCGCGCCCTCACCGTGGGACCCCCGCTTCTCGTGGTACGACAATTTCGTGTGGTGGCACCGCAAGGCCCTCGCGTGCCAGGTGGACCAGGCGCACATGCGCCCAGCCTTCCTGCCATGGCACCGGCAGTACCTCTTCATGTTCGAGAACGCGCTGCGCGAGGTGAGCCACGACGACAGCGTCAGCGTCCCCTTCTGGGACTGGACCGACCCGGCAGCCCGGGCGGCGATCTTCTCGCCCTCGTTCATGGGCCCCAACGGCGATCGCCAGCAGGACCACGCGGTGCTGCGCGGGCCGTTCAGGAAGAGCCGGTGGGTGCTGAACGTGCGTGACGCGAAGCAGGGCGACCCGCTCCAGTACACCTTCCTCTCACGCAATATCGGCAGTTGGCCCGGCATCCGGACACTGCCCACCGTCGCACATGTCAATGCCGCCATGGCCATGCCGTATTACGACGTGGCGCCCTATGACGTCACCTCCGACGTGAGTACGTCATTTCGCAACCACATCGAGGGATGGCGCGGGTTCTCGGGAATGAGGTGCTCCAAGGGGATCATGGAGCCGGTGAAACGCACGAACAGAACGCAGACCGAACGACTCCACAACGCCGTGCACCTGTGGGTGGGGGGAGCCGCCGGGCCGACCGATGACGACAGCGGTGGCACCATGACCCTCAGCACCGCACCCAACGACCCGGTGTTCTGGCTGCACCATGCAAACATCGACCGCCTGTGGAGCATCTGGGGAGCGAGGCAGGCGCAGGGCAACGCATACGCACCGTTGGTGGCAACGACGGGGATGCGGGGGCAGGCCATCGACGAGGTCATGTGGCCATGGCGCCAGTCGGGGTACTTCGTGTCGCCGCGATCCGTGCTCGACCACACGCGCATGGGCTACGACTACGAGGACGCCCCCGTCGCGAAGGGCGCGGGGTGAGCGCTTCCCCGACGGCGACGCCGGGCGGGTAGCGGCCGCTGGGGGTGCCGGCAACGGCGCCTCCGGCGACCGGCCCGCCGGGAACGTCATCGGGGGCTGCCGCTCGTCGTCCCGGCAGTCGGCCGTAGATCGCAATGCGGGCGCGCCCGGGATGATGTCTCCAACCGGTGCGCCGGGTTGCGCCTCCACCCCGTGGGCCGGTACGTTCAGGCAATGCGCGTGGGAATCCTCACCGGGGGCGGTGACTGCCCCGGCCTCAATGCCGTCATCCGCGCCGTGGTCAAGGTGGGTGTGCGCCGCTTCGGGCACGAACACGTCGGCATCCTGCACGGCTGGCGGGGCCTGCTTGAGCACGAGTCGATACCCCTCGGCATGAGGGACGTGAGCGGCATCCTCGATCGCGGCGGCACCATCCTCAAGAGCTCGCGCACCAATCCGCTCCGAGACGCCGAGACCACCCAGAAGGCCCTTGATGGCTTCGCCGGGCTCGGCCTCGACGCTCTGGTGGCCCTCGGGGGCGAGGACACCCTGGGTGCGGCCAGCCGACTGCACTCCGACCACGGCTTGCCCATCATCGGAGTGCCCAAGACGATCGACAACGACCTGTCGGGCACCGACGTCACCTTCGGGTTCGACACCGCCGTGCAGATCGTGTGCGGATCCATTGACCGCCTGCACACCACCGCCGAGTCGCACGACCGCGTGATGGTGGTGGAGGTGATGGGCCGCCACACGGGATGGATTGCCCTGGAGAGCGGCCTCGCCGGGGGTGCCGATTACATACTCATCCCGGAGCACCAACCCGACGTGCCCGCGCTCCTCGAAATGCTGCACGCCCGGCACGCCCGGGGGCTCGACTATTCGATCGTCGTCGTGAGTGAGGGCGTGGACCTGAGCGATGGCAGTGCCGACGGTGACCTGGACGAGTTCGGCCACGCGCGGCTGGCCCAGCAGGGAGTGGGTGATCGTCTGGGCGCCATCATCCGCGAGGCCACGGGGTTCGACACGCGGGTCACCGTGCTGGGGCATGTGCAGCGCGGCGGTACGCCCACGGCCCGCGATCGTATTCTCGCCACCCGGTTCGGCACCCGTGCCGCCGAAATGGTGGCCGAGGGCCTCTTCGGCCGGATGGCCTCCCTCCGCGGCAACACCATCACCGACGTCCCCCTGGCCGAGGCCGTCGGCACGCTGAAGACCGTCCCCGACGACTACTACCGCCTCGCCCAGCCCTTCTTCGGGTAGGCCCCCGCCCTCGGCCCGGCATCCGCACCCACCCTGGTGCCGGCCCGTCGTCGTGACGAGGACGGCGCAGGTACCCGAAATCGCCGGTGCTATGGTGCCCGCCCCGTGAGCCGGAAACTGGTCATCTGCGAGAAGCCCTCGGTCGCCCGCGACGTCGCCGGGGCGCTGCCCGGCACCTTCACCCAGAAGGGCGACGCCTACGAGAGCGAGCACTGGGTCATCTCGTACGCGGTGGGTCACCTGCTGGAGCAGGTGGACCCCGACGACTACGACCCGCGCTTCAAGAAGTGGACCTACGAGGATCTGCCCATCATCCCGGACGAGTTCCGGTACCAGGCCCGCGACAGCCGCGCGGCCAAGCAGTTGGCATCGCTCCACACGTTGATGTCGCGCACGGACGTCACCGGGATCGTCAACGCGTGCGACGCCGGACGTGAGGGCGAGCTCATCTTCAAACTCATCCTGCAGAGCGCCCCGGCAGCGGCGCACGGCAAGCCGGTGCAGCGCGCCTGGTTCTCGAGCATGACCAAGGCCGCCATTCAGGAGGCCTTCACCGCGCTCCGCCCCGACAGCGAGATGAAGCCGCTCGAGGACGCCGCCCGTGCCCGCAGCGAGGCCGACTGGCTTGTGGGGATGAACGGCACCCGTGCCGCCACCACCCGTGCGGGCTCAATCCGTCGCGTGCTGTCGCTCGGCCGCGTGCAGACCCCGACCCTCGCGATGATCGTGCGCCGCGACCTCGAGATCCAGGCATTCGACCCCAGGGACTACTGGCAGATCGAGGCGCTGTTCACAGGTGCCGACCAGCCGCTGCCCGGCACGTGGAATGACATCTCGAACACCCACCGCGAGATCCTGTTCGTGGATGAGGGCAAGACCTTCAAGGACCGCATCGCCGTGGGCCCCGCCGCCGAGGCCATCTCCACGGCGGTCACCGGCGCAGAGGGCGTCGTCACCTCGGTGGAGGCCAAGCAGCGCAGCGAGGCACCGCACCTGCTGTACGACCTCACGGCCCTGCAGCGCGATGCCAACCAGCGCTACGGGTTCAGTGCCTCACGCACCCTGGCCGCAGCGCAGTCCTGTTACGACGAGCACAAGGTGCTCACGTATCCGCGAACCAGTTCGCGCTACCTGAGCAGCGACATGGTGGGGCAGTTGAAGGGCGTGGCCGCCCGCGTGGGGTCGGCCGACCAGCAGTACGCCGACGGTGCCCGGGCAGTTCTGGCGCTCGGCACACTGCCGCTCGGCCGCGTGGTGAACGACGCCAAGATCACCGACCATCACGCCATCATCCCCACCGACGCCGATCACGGCCTGTCGCGGTTGTCGAGCGATGCCCGGCGCATCTACGACATGGTGGCCCGGCGGTTCCTCGCCGTGTTCCTGCCGCCAGCCCGGCTGGAGGACACCATCATCATCACCGCCGTCGGTGACCACACCTTCCGCAGCAGCGGCACCGTCATCATTGAGCCGGGGTGGTACGCGATCGATGCCATGCGCCGCCACCGCGTCGAGAAGCAGGCTGCCCGCGAGGCGGTCGCGCTGACGGAGGACGGCGAGGAGGAGCAGAAGGACAGCACCCTGCCGTCGGTGACGGTGGGCCAGCGCCTCACGTGCTCGACCACCGAGGTGCAGGCCAAAAGCACCAAGCCGCCCGCCCGCTTCAACGAGGGCAGCCTGCTCAAGTCGATGGAAACCGCCGGCAAGATGGTTGACGACGACGACGCGGCCGAGGCGATGAAGGACTCCGGGCTCGGCACCCCCGCCACCCGCGCCAACATCATCGAGAACCTCATTGACCGCGAGTACGTGGAGCGCGAGGGGAAGCAACTGCGCGCCACCGACAAGGCAACCGGGCTCATCACCATGCTGGGCGACCACCTGCTCACATCCCCCGAACTCACGGGGCAGTGGGAGCACAGGCTGATCGAGATCCAGCAGGGCACCGAGACGCGCGAGGACTTCCAGAGGGAGATCGTCGGGTTCACCAGACAGGTCGTGGCCTGGTTCGCCGACAAGGGACACGACGATCTGCGGGTGGAGCGCGCCGTGATCGCGCCATGCCCCCTGATCCTGCCCGATGGCAGTCCGTGTACGGGCAACATCGTGGAGCAGCGGAAGAGCTACTCCTGCGACAGTTACCGCGGCAAGAACGACCCGGGGTGCGGCTACACCCTCTGGAAGCAGATGGACAATCGCGTCATCACCCTCGACGAGGCGAGGGAGCACATCGCCGCGGGGCGCCAGTCGAAGGACCTCGCATCCGCTCGCGAGGTGCTGGGCTCCTGCCCCACCGACGGCTGCGACGGTGAGATCGTGGAGCGGGGGCGCTCGTTCGGGTGCACCTCCTGGACGAGCAAGACCGACACCGGATGCGGCTACGTCATCTGGAAGCGGGTGCGGGGGCGGTCGGACGAGGTCTCCATCGAGGAGGCCAGGCGCATGGTGGCCCATGGCGAGACGAATGCCACCCCCCCGCGCCAGCCGATCGCGCCGTGCCCGGTGCCGGGCTGCGGCGGCGACATCGTCGACCGCCCCAAGACCTACGGCTGCAACTCGTGGAAGAGCCCGCGGAACCGGGGGTGCGGGTACGTCCTCTGGAAGCGGCCGCGCGGGTCGGAGCAGGATGTAACGGTGGAGGAGGCCCAGGCACGTGTCGAGGCCGATCGTGCCGACCCGGAGGCCGCAGGCCTCGACCCGGTTGTCGGGCGCGGATCGAAGGGCCGCACGAAGCGCGGGTCGGCCGACCCGGATGGCGCGATCGCCCGCCACCTGCTGGACCGCGCCGTCTGGACCGGCCTGGACGGGGGCGACAAGGTCACGTTGGAGATCCCCGTCGGCGCGCAGACGGGCCTGCCCGACGACGTGGCGCAGGGCCTCGTGCGCTCCCTGGGGCTCGACCAGAAGCCCTTGCGCCTGTGGTCGAAGGCGGCGGACGACACGGGGGGCGCCCGGGTCGTCCTCGAGCAGAGGTTGCAGGACCGCATCCGCACGGCGCTGGCCCCCGCCACAGGGGCAGCGGTGACCGTCCCCGCCTGACATATTCCGGGGGATGGGGCGCTCGGGCCCCGGCCGACACGGAGGGTGACATGGACGCCAATGAGGCAATCCGGCTGAGGCGCAGCGTCCGGTCGTACACCGACCAGCCGGTGTCTGACGATGACATCGATGCGATTCTGCGACTCGGGCTGCTCGCTCCCACGGGAGGCATGGCGCAGGCGTGGAGCCTCATCGTGATCCGCGAACCGGAGTTGCGTACCGCCGTCGCCGAGATCGTCATCCGCGGGGGCGCGAAGTACTTCGAAACCGTGCGTCCCGCGGCGCCCGACGTGAGCGTCGATGAACACGCCGAGTGGGCACGGGGATTCGCCGAGCAGATACTCGGTAACTACCGCCACGTTCCCGTGTGGATCGTCGGCATGGTGGTGCCGCGGCACGCCTTCCCCGACGATCAGGCCGAGTGGGAGCGGGTGGCCGATCTGGTATCGGTGGGCTTCGCGATGGAGAACCTCTTCGTCGCCGCGCGGGCCCGCGGGCTGGGCACCGTGCCGACGGTGTTCCACTGGTACGCCGAGGACGACTTCCGCGCCCTGCTCGACATCCCCGCAGAGTTCGAGATCCCCGTCATCACACCCCTCGGGTACCCGACCGAGTTCCCGGTCGGCCTGACGCCTGCGATGGCGGCGAAGCGGCGCCCGTGGCGTACGCTGGTGCACGACGATCACTGGGGGAACCCGCGGGCCTGACCCCCCACGACCACCAGGGAGACAGTGACATGGAACGTACGATGAGGCGCAGGATGGCGGCGGCGGCGGCCATTCTTGCTCTTGCGGCAGGCGGAGGGACTTTCGCCGGGTGCGGTTCGGACTCATCCGCTGGCGGCACCTCGACCGAGAATACGTCCACACTGGCCGCGGCGAACGGAGTCGAGACGCTCTCGGCTCAGGAGATCCTGGACGCGAGCGGGGCTGCCGCGACCAAGGCGACATCGGTCAGGGTCAAGGGCACGATCACCATGAGCGCCCAGACGGTCACCCTCGACCTGCAGGTCGGGAAGAACTCCGCAGATGGCACCGTCAGCGCCGCGGGCGTTGACGTGGAGATCCGCGTCGTGGGCGGAAAGTCCTACTTCAAGATCTCTCCCGAGTCGTTCGCCGCGATGGCTGGTCAGGAGGGCAGCGCGGAACTGATCGAGGCCATGAAGACCCTGATCGGTGACAAGTGGCTGCTCGTGCCGGTTGACAGTGCCAGCGGGGACTTCGACGACTTCAACAAGTTGGCTCAGAAGGACCTTCTGATCACGGCCCTCCTCGCGCCCGAGGGGACGATCACCGTGAAGGGGACCGACACGATCAACGGCGTCCCCGTGGTCCTTCTCTCAAGCAGTAAGGGCGGCACGCTGGCCATCTCGACCGTCGGTGAGCCCTACCCCATCCAGATGTCGGCATCGGACGACGAGGGGACCGGCACGCTGGACTTCACCGGCTGGAACGAGCCGTTCGACGTGACCGCCCCGACCGACGTGTTGGACATCAGCGCGCTGGCCGGGTTGGCCACCTAGCGCCGGAGGGTTTACCGGTTTATCAGGGGCCTGCGCACCGTGCGGGCCCCTGGTACCGGAAGGTGTGGCAGTGCCCCAGCGCGCGCATGACGACGGCCGCGCGCAACCCGCGGGGACAGTCCCCGCACCGCAACCCGCGGGGACAGTCCCCGCACCGATCAGGAGGACATTGAGATGAACCGCGTCATGACGCGCCGGATGGCGGTCGCGTCAGGAGGTCCGGTCCGGGTGCGCTGAGGCATCAAGGGTCCGCGCACGATTCGCGCAAGCCCTTGATGCGCACCGTGCGATCATGCGAACATACGTTCGCATGATCGTCACGGCACTCATACCTCTCTTCCCGCTGCGCATCGCCGTGCTTGAGGCGCGCGTGGCCTGGGATGACCCCATCGCCCTCGGCCCCGCACCCGGCGACATGCAGGTGATCGGCGCCTGCACCCCTTCCGCCTGGGACGACGGCGTGCGGCCCGGGCTGCGGGTGGGCGAGGCTCTGGCCAGATGTCCGGGGCTGGACCTGGTGGTGCCCCACCCCGATGCCGTGCACACAGCCGCCGAACGGGTGACCGGGCGCCTGGAGGGGCTGGGCGCCGCGGTGGAGCCGCACGAGGAGGGCGCATGGATGTTCGGGGCCGATGGGCTCGTGCGGCTGTATGGCGGTCTGGATACGCTCATGCGCCGCGCCCGTGCAGCCCTGCCGGTGGGGTGCGACGGCAGGATGGGGGCAGCACCCACCCCGTTCGCCTCGCGTCAGGCCGCCCATGCGGGCACGGTTGTGCACCGGGAGGAGGTGGCTGCATTCCTGGCCCCCCTCCCCGCCTCGCGTCTTCCCCTGGCGCCGCGGGCGCATGGGCTGCTGTCGTCGCTGGGACTTCGCACCATCGGACAGGTTGCCGCACTTCCGCGCGCATCGGTGCTCGACCGCCTGGGACGCGGGGGCGAGCGCGCATGGCTCATGGCCCGGGGTGAGGATGACGAGCGCGTGCGACCCCGCATGCCGTGCGAGCCGGTCGAGGAGCACATGGACTTCCCCGATCCGATCGGCGTGCTGCCGTCCCTCGAGGCAGCCACCCGGATACTCATCACACGCATCTGCGACCGCGCGATGTCCCGTGGGCGATCGGTGCGCGCGGTGATGCTGCGCGCACATACGTGGGATGGCGGCTCATGGACCGACTCCGTCGCACTGCGCGAGGCCACCGCCGATCCCGTGCGCATCGGCCTCGCATGCCTCCCGCGCCTCGCGCGCATCGGGGCGCCCGTCACCCGGCTGGCCATCGAGGCCGACGCCGGCGGGCCGCCCGGGGCCGGTCAGATGTCGCTGGTGGAGCGCCCCGACGATGAGCGCAGGCGACGGGCGGCGACGGCCCTGGAGCAGGTGCGCGCCGCGAAGGGGCAGCCGCAGGTGATGAGGCTCGTGGAGGTCGAGCCGTGGAGCAGGCTCCCGGAGCGCCGATGGGCACTCGCACCCTACGAGGCGTAGCCACGCCGGAGCCCGTGCGGGTGGTGGCATCCCCCGGCGGCGCCCCGCACGCGGTGATCACGGGTGGCAGGCGCCGCCTGGTGGTGGCCGTGCGCGATGCCTGGCGGGTGCAGGACCGCTGGTGGACCGATACCCCCGTGGACCGCTCGTACTTCGACATCGTGCTCGAGCCCGGCCGCCCGGCACTCATCTACCGCGAATCATCCGGCGCATGGTTCATCCATGGCTAGCCCGCCATACGTCGAGTTGCACGCCCACTCGGCGTTCAGCTTCCTCGACGGAGCCTCCCTCCCGGCCGATATGGCGGGGCGTGCGGCAGATCTGGGGCACTCCGCCCTGGCGCTCACCGACCACGACAACCTGAGCGGAGCGATGGAGTTCGCCCACGCGGCGGCGGCGGCCGGCGTGCGCCCGATCACAGGAGCCGAACTGACCGTCACCGCGGGGACAGTCCCCGGGGCTCACGCTCATGTCACGTTGCTGGTGATGAACGCGCGGGGGTACGCGAACCTGTGCCGCCTCATCACCATGGCGCATGCGCATGTACGCGACTCCCGTGACCGACGGGCTGCGCAGCCCGTTCTGCCCCTTGACGCGCTGGCTCTCCATCACGAGGGGCTGGCCTGCCTGTCGGGGTGCGCGCGCCATGGGCTGGTGCCGAAACTGGTGGCGGCCCGAAGGCACTCCGACGCCATGCAGGCGCTCTCCGGCCTGGTGGCCATGTTCGGCCGTGATCGCACCTGGGTGGAGGTGCAGCGCCCGGGTCTGCGCGGTGATCGGATGCTCGCCCGTGCGCTCGAGCATCTGGCGGAGCACGTGGGGGTGCCCGTGGTGGCAACCGGGAACGTGCACGCCCACTCCCCGCGCCGGGCGTTCCTGCAGGATGCCCTGGTGGCCATCCGGCACGGGCTCGTCCTCGACGCATCAGAGGAAGTGCGCCGCGGCAACCGTCAGGACGTGCTGCGCCCCCCGTCTGAGATGGCCGGGCGCCTGCGTGACCACCCGGATGCGGTCGCCGGGACGGTGCGCCTGGCCGAAAGGCTGGAGTTCGACCTGACCCGCGATCTGGGGTACCGGTTCCCCGACTTCGCCTCAGGCCACCCCGGCGAGGACGCGGACCACGCCCTCGCGCGCATCTGCGCGCACGAGGCCCGGTGCCGCTACCCCGGGGGACCGCAGCGCAAGGAGGCCCTGAACCGTCTGGACGAGGAACTCGGCCTCATCCGCTACCACGGGCTCTCGGGCTTCTTCCTCCTGCACCGCGACATCCTGGAGATCGCCCGCGAGGTGGCTCTGGAGGTGCGCCCCGAGGGCTCGGCGCGGCGTGGGCTTCCCCCCGGCCGGGGGCGCGGGTCGTCCGTGGGGTCCATCGTCTGTTATCTCACCGGCCTCTCGCACATCGACCCGGTAGCCAGCGGGCTGTTCCTCGGCAGGTTCCTCAACCGTGAGATCCGATCGGTGCCGGACATCGATCTCGACTTCCCCCGCGACGTGCGCGCCCGGCTGATCGAGGAGATCGTGCGCCGCTATGGCCATGAGCATGCCGCGCTGGTGGCGGCCTTCCCCACCTTCCGTGCGCGCATGGCCATCCGTGAGATCGGCGGCGCGCTGGCGCTGCCCGCCGCCGACATCGAGCGTCTGGCACGCATGTCGGACGGATGGTCGTCGGCCGATGCCGTGGAGGAGGAGATCCGCCGCATGCCGGGTGGGGAGAACCGCCTGCGCTCACGCCGATGGCGGGCGCTCGCGATGCTGGCCCGCGAGGCCGCGGGATTGCCGCGCCACCTCTCACAGCACTCCGGGGGGATGATCGTGAGCGCGGCGCCCCTCGTGGAACTGGTGCCCGTGGTGCCCGCGGCCGTCCCCGGACGGCAGATCTGTCAATGGGACAAGGACTCCTGCGCGGACGCCGGCTTCGTGAAGATCGACCTGCTCGGGCTGGGGATGCTGACGGCCGTCGAGGACTGCCTCGACCTCATCGCCGAAGGGCATGGCCGGGCCCCCGACCTGTCGCGCATCGGCTTCGACGACCCGGCGGTGTACGCCGGGATCCAGGACGCCGACACCGTGGGTGTGTTCCAGATCGAGAGCCGGGCGCAGATGCAGAGCCTGCTGCAGACGCGCCCCGGGAATCTGGACGACCTCACGGTGCAGGTGGCGCTCATCCGCCCCGGGCCCGTGAGCGGCGGGGCCGTGCACCCCTATGTGCGCCACCGGCGCGCACGGCGGCACGATCCCTCGTTCCGCCCGCCGTATGACCACCCCCTCCTCGAGCCCGTGCTCGAGGAGACGCTCGGCGTGGTGGTGTTCCAGGAGCAGGTGCTCGAGGTGGCCATGGCGCTGGCAGGCTTCACCGCGGGCGAGGCCGAGGACCTGCGCCGGGCCATGAGCCGCAAGCGCAGCCGCGAGGCCATGCTGGGGATGTGGCAGCGCTTCCTGCGGGGAGCACGCGAGCGCGGCGTGCCCGACGAGACCACCCGCACGGTGTTCGGAAAACTTGTGGGCTTCTCCAACTTCGGCTTCCCCAAGGCGCACTCTGCAGCCTTCGCCGTGCTGGCCTACCAGAGCGCATGGCTGAGGAAACACCACCCCGCGGAGTTTCTGGCGGCGCTCATCAACGCCCAGCCCATGGGTTTCTACCCCCCCGCCAGTCTGGTGCGCGATGCCGGGCGCCGGGGGGTCCGCACACTGCGCACCTGCATCCACCGCTCACTGGTGACATGCACCGTGGAGGGCGGTGCAGTGCGCCTGGGGCTCGGGATGGTGCGTGGTCTGGGAGCGGATGCCGCCGCACGCATCGTGGCCGAGCGCGCGGCCGGCGGCCGCTTCCATGGCCTGGCCGAACTCGTGGCGCGCGCGGGGCCACGCCCCGAGCAGGTGGCCGCCATGGCGCGCGCAGGCACCCTCGATGCCTTCGGGGTGTCCGAGAGGGAGATCCTCTGGCAGGTGGGCACCTTGGCCCGCCCGCGCGTCGTCGCAGGTGGGATGGGCGAGCAACTGCCCCTGCCGATCGCTCCCATGGACGCCCCCTCCCTGCCCGCCCCCGATCGCATTGACCGGGTCATCGCCGAGTACGAGGCCACCGGGGTGTCCACCGGATGGCACCTGATGACACTGCTGCGCCCGGCGCTGCCACAGGGCGCCATCACTGCGGCAGCCCTGAGCGATGCGCGCCACGGTTCCACCGTGATCGTGGCCGGCATGGTGGTGGCCCGCCAGCGCCCCCCCACGGCGGGCGGCATCGTGTTCCTGCTGCTCGAAGACGAAACCGGGACCATCAACGTGATCGTGCGACCCGGGATCTACGACGCGCACCGCACCCTGGTACGCGCGGACCCCCTGCTCGTCGTGACCGGACGCCTCGAGCGCCGCGAGCGGGTCATCAACGTACTCGCACGCGATCTCCAGCCCGCCCGGCTGCCCGCCCGCGATCCGATCCCCCTCGAGCACCCCGACGACGCCCGCGTGCGACAGGTGGTGCCGCACGCCCAGCACTTCGCCGAGGGCCGACGATGACCCAGGAACCCCGGTGCCAGGCACTTAACAATGGCAATGGGACCCGAGGTGGGAACCCCGGTGCCAGGCACTTAACAATGGGCCGTCGGGTTCCGACGGCCCATT
>CAMAVU010000027.1 GCA_945861935.1 Bifidobacterium breve
CCTTCCCTCCTCCCAGGCCCCCGCCAGCACCTCGCCGTGCTCGTCGAGGACGTCGCCAAACGCGTTGACCGCCACCAGAGCAGCGACGGTCACGCCATTCGCAAGACGCGTGCTCGCACTGCCGATGCCGCCCTTGCACCAGTGATCCCGGCCGTGGCACTTACCGACCGTGGCGCCCGTTCCCGCCCCGACGCTGCCGACTGCATGCGGCCCATCGGTCGCGGCCTCAGCCGCCCGTCGCCCATCGGCCGCGCCGGGGCGGCGCAGGTTGCCCGTAATGCCGAGGTCGAACAGCGCCGCAGCAGACACGATGGGCACCACGGCGATGCCCGTGTCCACGCCCAGACCCTGCTCCTCGCACCAGGCCATGACGCCCGAGGCGGCGTCCAGGCCGAACGCGCTTCCCCCCGCGAGCACAATGGCCGACACGATCGGCACCGTGGCCTCGGGGCGGAGCAGGTCGGTCTCGCGCGTGGCGGGACCGCCCCCACGGATGTCCACGCCCCCGCACGTCCCCGGGGGCAGGATGATGGCCGTGCATCCCGTACCGGCGTCGGCGTCGGTCCAGTGTCCCACGCGCACGCCCGGGACATCAGTCAGCACGGGGTGGCCTCCGGCGCGCGCTGGCACCTGGGGCACCAGTACGTGCCCCGCTGCGCCACCACACCCTTCTCGATGGTCGTCCGGCATCGCGGGCACGGCTCGCCGCGTCGACGATGGACGAGAAAGAGGTCCTGCATGCCGCCACGCTCGCCATGGGCATCACGGTACTGGTCGAACGACGCCCCGCCCACCGCAATCCCCATGCGGAGCCGCTCCCGGATGGCGCGGTGCAGCCGGCGCACGTCGCCTGAGTCCAGCGATCCGCCCGGGCGGCGTGGGTGGATCCTCGCCCGGAAGAGGGCCTCGTCCGCGTAGATGTTCCCCACGCCCGCGACGATGCGCTGGTCAAGTAGGAGCGCCTTGATCGGCGCCGTGCGGCGGCTGAGCGCTGCGGCGAGGGTCTGGGACGTAAAGCGCGGCGACATCGCATCCACGCCAGTCCGGCCGGCCCATACACGGGCCCTCGCCGCCCTGCCGGGGGGGACAAGCCATGCCCGCCCGAACCGGCGGACGTCGGAGAAGGTCACCGCCGAGCCATCGTCCAGACTCAGGACCGCCCGGGCGTGTGGTGGGGTCCCAGTCGGGGCAGCCGGGGTCCAGAGCAGTTGCCCGGTCATCCGCAGGTGGAGGGTAAGAGCCCACCCGTCGTCCATCTCAACGAACAGATACTTGCCAGTGCGCCCCAGACCAGTGATGCGGCGACCCGCCACGCTCTGTGCGAACGGGAGCGGTTCACGGGGTTCCACCAGGAGGGGATCCAGCACCCGCATACCGGTGATTGCACGGCCCACGAGGACCTCAGCGAGTTGCCTCCGGATCGTCTCGACCTCAGGGAGCTCGGGCATCAGCCGCCCATCGCGAAGGCGCCGTGGAGCATCTGCACCGCGCGAGCGGCCAGCCACTCATCCGACGCGTGCACGATCGCGAGGGGGTCACCGGCCCCCACCCGCGTTCCGGGGCGCGCCACGACCTCCACACCGACCGCCGGATCGATGATCTGGCCGGGATCCAGACGCCCCGCCCCGAGCCAGCGCGCCGCCGCGCCGACCGTGCCTGCATTCACGCGCTCCACGACCCCGCCGGCCACGGCCGCCACCGGCGTGCGGACCTGTGCCACCGGGAGGAGTTCCGGGTGGGTGACAACCGCCGCATCGCCCCCCTGTGCGGCGATCCACCGCTCGGCCGCCAGGGCCGCGCGGCCATCCGCCAGAGCCGCGCGGGCCGCATCGTCCGCATCCGCCGATCCCGTGCCCCGAAGGGCTGCTGCGGCCAGATCCGCTGCGGCGGAGGCCAGCGCGGCATCGCCCTCCCCCCGCAGAACGGCGAGGGCGGCCCTCACCTCGAGGGCATGGCCCGCCACCCACCCGACGGGGTAATCGCGCACCGACGTGCGTGCGATGATCGTGCGGTGCCACTCGGCGCCCAGGCGCCCGGCCAGATCGCAGGCCGCCCCTGCGCGCGCCGCGTCGGGAAGGAGACCGCCGGTTCCGGCCGGCATCTCCAGCGCGATCACGCCCGCGCCGCCACTGATCCCCCGTGCCGCGGCCGCGGCCGCCACCAGCACGTCCCCCCCCGCCGTGGCCGTGGAATCCCTCAGGTCCGCCAGACGGCGTTCGGCAGGTACCAGCCGCTGCCCCGCCTCGGCAATGACAATCCCGGTGTCACGGGCCTGCAGCACCCAGGTCTCCACGGGCATCTGATCGCGCATCCCCGGGATGGCGGCCACGGCGTCGAGCACGCCCCCCACATGCGCGATCGACCGGGCCCCGGTGGACGCCACGATCACCCCGGCGCCCGCTGCGATGCACGATGCCGCGATCACCAGCGCCGAGTCGCCCACCCCACCGGCGCTCCGGATGTCCACCGTTCTGCCGAGGCGACCCAACTCAAGGCGGTCACCCCCGGCGAGGAGCGCCCGCACCACGGCCAGCGAGGCGTCGTACGGAACGCCTCTCAGCCCCGCAGTGGCGCACCACGCGGCCATCTGGGCATCCGACGCCGCGCCACTCACCCACGCATTGACCAGAGCGGCCACATCTTCGGGGGCGACCGCCTCGCCCCGACGCGTGCGCTCAAGAACCTCGACCGTCGGCAGCGGACCCTCCATGGGCGGCGACGCTAGCAAGGGCTGGTATGGTCAGAGCCATGCGCCGATCAGCCCTGCTGGCGGTCCCCCTCGTGGTGGCCGCGCTGGCCGTGCCCTCGTGGGCGGCGGCTCAGGCCCCACCGGGGACGACAACGGGAACCACCCCGGCGGCCGGAAGTGGCACGACCACCAAGGCGGCGCCCGTCTTCACGGGCCCGCCTCACATCTCGGTCCTCCGGCTGCGCCCGGTGATCACGGCCCAGCAGGGGCATGCGCGATTCATGGTGGGGCTGGTCTCGCGCGGCCCCGTCACGGTCACCATTCAGATCACCAGCCGCAAGGACAAGAAGGTCGTCCGCACGGTCACGGGTCGCGAGAACCACCCCCAGGGTGCCGTGTGGTTCCTGGTGCAGGCGGTCACCGATCAGGGCTACCAGCTCCCCACCGGCACGTACACGGTCACCATCCGGGCCAAGGATCCACGCGGACGCAAGGCCACGGCGCTCACCCGGGACATCCGGCTGGTGCTCACCCCGCCGCGTGGGCACCTCGACGGCTTCACCGTTCCCAACCTGCCGGCGATCGCCCGCCAGTTGGCGATCCCGCACGGTGGTCAGTTGGTCACCGCGCTGGCCGCCCGAGGCATCCTCGTGACCGCAGGGCTCAGGCGCGGCGACGTGATCACCAAACTGAACAACCTCGACGTGACGACCCCGGGTCAGTGGTCCCCCGCCCTCAAGCTGCTCCCCGCCGATACCCCTGTGCCGATCGAGTACCGCCGCGGCACAGAGGTGCGCACGGGCACGATCACCGCAACACCGGACTGGAACCCCGCACCCGACTACGCGAAGACCTTCGTGGTCCTCCTCAAGCGGAACCCCACAACGCTCGGGTACCTGCTGGCGAGCGGGCGTGACCGTCTCGACGCCCAGAAGCCGGATCAGGCCCAGGCACAACTCGACGCATGGCCCGCGGGCCTGCGGGCAACGGCCATCGGGCACATGCTGCAGGGGGAGATCCTGCTGGCCAAAGACGACCTGAATGGAGCCCTGGCCGCCTGCGCCAGGGCGACCGTCAAGGATCCCTCCCTCGCGCCGGCCCTGCTCTGTCAGGGCCTCGTGCTCTCGCGCCTCGATCGCACCGCCGATTCCGTGCCGGTCTTCCAGTCCGCAGTCATCGCTGATCCCAGCAACGCCATCGCGCAGGCCTTCCTGGCCTACGCGCTCGTCGCGACCCAGCAATACGACTCCGCCATCGCGGCCGCCACCGAGGCATCCCGCCTGGACCAGCGTTACGAGGACGGCCCGCTGGCCCTGGGTCTGGCGCTCATCGCCACCGACCAGAAGGCCACGGGCGTGGCACAGCTGAAGAAGGGTCTCCTCTTCATGTCCGACCAGACACGCGCGGACACGCTGATCACCAACAACCTCGAGCCGAACGCCTGATCCCCGGGGGCCGGGGGGCGCGGATCGCGCCTCAGCCCCCGCGTGCCGGCACATTCCTGCCGGGCCGGTCCCGCAGTACGGATGTCCGGAACGAGGACGCGGTCGGGGTCCACCCGCCCGCCTGACTCACGCCGGGATGGACGCTTCCCACGAGGAGCCGACCCGCCTACAGCTCGCCGGTCGGCTCGGCCTCCTCCTCGTCCTCCCAGCGCCGACGCCGCGGCGCGCGCGATGTCATGTTGGCGAAGAGAACAACGCTCAGGACACCGATGAGCAACCCGACCCACAACTGCCACATCACCAGCGGGTTACTGCTGACGATGCCGATGAGCAGAAGCACGGCAACGGCCGCGACCAGCGCGATCAGCCGCTTCCGGGGGGGGGCGAGCTGCACCACCCATGGGGCGGCGAGCGCAATGATGAGGAGCAGGATCGAACTCATGTCTCCAACCGGATTGGTGAGGACCGCGGCGGACGCGGCGATGTCCAGCGGGAGAGGCTAGCGGAGCCGCACGCAATCGCCCGTGCACGCTCCCGATCGGTAGCCTCGGCGGGTGCGCGCGATCGGCATCCACCTAGTGCAGGACGCACGGCGTGAGCATGCGCCCGCGCGCTCGACGGTGGTGGAGGTCGCCCCGGGCGCAGGGATCGCAGGCGTGCAGATGTGCCGCACCGATTCCGAGGTCATCGATGCAGTGGGGCCCGGCCCGGCGCTCGTGCTGGTGGATGCGCCACTCGCCACCCCGGAGGTGGCTGGCCGACGGGACCCGGAGCATGTGCTCGCATGGCTTGATATCCCTGCGTTTCCGGTCACCCCCGGGCGCATGCGCACGGTGCACGGGGGCGCCCGAGGCGTGGAACTTGCCCAGACCCTCACGGCATGCGGACACGTGGTGGCCGAGGCGATCCCCGACCAGATCCTCAGGCAGATCATGTGGGAAGCGGATCATCCGCCCGGGGCGCCGGCGCTCGATCTGGCGACATACCGTGCGGAGTGGCTGGGGGTGCGCCCGCCGGCCTTCCGCCCACGCGGCGGGCGGGCACACCACGACGGCCTGACGCCGGCCCGCACGCTCGTCCAGAGCGTGGCCGCGTGCGAGGCCTGGCCCGTGTCCGAGCGCGGTGGTGACCTCGCCGCGCTGGATGAGGCATCCGTCATTGATGCGGCGACCTGTGCGCTGCTCGCGCACCGCTGCCTTCACGGTGCCGGGGACCGCTGGGCGATGATCGGCACCCAGCAGGCCGGGCGTATCGCGCTGGCGGCGTGCCCCGAGATGATCGACCGTGCAACGGTCAACATCGACCGGATGGTGCAACAGGGGATGATCTTCATCCCACGGGGGGTTGCGGGGTCGGACGTCGGGCCGCCACAATCGTGGTGACCCGCGCACGGGCACGGGCATCCACGCGAGAGGCACACCGTGTCCAGTGACAGCGTCTACAAGGTCATCGAGATCGTCGGCACCAGTAGCGACTCCTGGGAGGCGGCCACGAGGCTCGCCGTCGAGACCGCATCAGCCACCCTGCGCGACCTGCGCGTGGCGGAGGTGGTGAAGCAGGACGTCACGGTCAAGGACGGAACCGTGGACCGCTTCCGCGTGCGCCTGCTCATCAGTTTCAAGTACGAGCACTGACCGGGAGCGGTCCGCAGCGTCACGCCCGGACGACCCGCATCGGCAGCACGCGGGGCTCCGCCCGGTCCAGAGCGGCCGCGAGGTCACAGGCCCCGGCGTAGGGGCGGTCGTCGATGATGCGCGCCACCACATGGGCGTCCACGGCCTCCGGTCCGAAGGGCCACGGATCCACCGCGCACGTGAGGAGGTCCACCGGCGTCACGCGGAGGACCACGCCAGCCTCGTCGCCGGGCACGCGGGGCACCCGCGTAATGGTCCAGGCCTCGCCTGCCGGGAGCCCCCTCCACGTCATGTAGAGGCTGAGCAGGTCAATGGCCTGAAGGATGCGGTACCCCGCCCAGGCCCACCCCGCGAGGACGGCACCCTCCCCCATGCCCGCGCGGGTGGCCCGGGCATGGGCCGCCTGCTCGCGGACCAGCACACGGACCGCGTTGGGGCGCTCGTCAAGCGGCGGGATCGCTCCGTCGAGCCCGAGGCGGCGCATCATCAGGCCGCATCCGTGCATCCCCACCAGCAGGCCTACCCGCTCGCCCTGTCCATGGGCCGCCCTCGCACTGGCCCGGTGGATCGCGACGTGCTGCTCGATGTCCATGGCGGCGAAGTTCCGGGGCTCGCCGGCGGGCAACACCTCCGGGTTGCGCTCCCACGCGCGCCAGCCCTCATCGTGGGCAGCGGCCGCGCCCACGATCGGCACCCACGGCTCGGGCCGCGCAAATCCGGCGTTGCCCCAGGCCGACGCCAGCAGGCCGCACTGATCCTGATGCGCCACCTGCATGATGACCCTGAGGCGGCCACCGACCGGGGCCGTGATCATTGGGCGAGCGCGTGTACGCGCCCCTGCGGGTCCGGGAGTGGGAAGAGACCGCCGCCGGCTAGCGGCGCGGGGGCCACGGCTGCACAGTGGCGGCCGGAACCCGATCCCGACGGGACCCATCGGCCGTGGTGAGGATTGCATCGCGGCCGTCGAACCCGACGAGCACCCCGAACCGCCAGCCACGCCGATGCGTGAACCGGACCTGTTCGCCGGGGATGAGGTCCGGGTGGACGAGGCTCATCTGTCCCACCGCGCCGCCGCCATCAGTCACTCGCCATGCCTCCTGTCGATGACCAGATCCTGTCCGAGGTCTTGGCGCACGGGCAGCGTTCCCCTGCCCGCGCACGGACGTGGAGCGCTGGTAGTGTCGCCCCGGTCGCCCCGCCGGGGCACAGGTGCCCAGACACGAAGGGGAACGGATGAACACGACCGAGTTCGCGAAGGCCCTCGCTGCACGGACCGACATGAGCGTGGCGCAGGCAACGGACGTGACCAAGCACTTCCTCGACCTGCTCAAGCAGAGCGTGAACAAGGGCGAGCGCGTGGCATTCCTCGGGTTCGGCAGCTTCTCCGTCGCACGGCGTCCCGCCCGCACGGGAGTGAATCCTCAGAACCCTGGCCAGAAGATCAAGATCCCCGCCCGCAAGGTCGTCCGCTTCACGCCCGGTACGTCACTCAAGGCAGCGGCGAACGGCACCTTCAAGCCGCTGGCCGGTGCGGGGAAGGCCGCCCTCGCAACCCCCCGCAAGGACGTGACGGTGGCTACCGCCACGGTCACGCGCACGGCCGCGAAGGTCACCGCCACGGCGAAGAAGGATGTGAAGAAGGTCACCGCCACGGCGAAGAAGGCCGCTCCCGGGAAGCGCAAGTAACGGCGTGCCCGGGGTGGGGGCGCGCCGGTGCGCCCCCACCCCGGGCACAGGTTCAGGAGGCGGCAGCCTCCGCTGCCGGAGGCCGCCCGGTGCGGAGACGGCAGACACCGGTCCCGGCGCACGCCTCGCACTCGGGGACCTCGCCGCGGGTGCGCGCCAGGCAGTACTCCACGCGCGCGCTGACGACCTCGGCCATCAGTGGGTGTGCACCGAAGGGCGCCGCCACGAGGTAGGAGACGCCCGGGTGCCGTGCTGCGGCATCGGCCGCGAGCATGGGGATGTCAATGTTCCAATGCCTCCCCGGCAGCAGGAAGTACGGCTGGATCACCACGGTGGTCGCCCCGCGATCGACGCAGCGGCCAAATGCCGTGGCGATGGACGGCTCGGCCAGTTCCATGTGCGCGGCCTCGACGATGTCATGGTCGAGACGCATGGCGATGGAGGTCCGCACGAGTTCCTCGAGCATCTCGTTGCTCTCGGCGCGACGGCTGCCGTGGTCCACCACGATCACCCCGATGCGCCCCGTACCTGGGGATGCGGCCATGCCACGATGTTACGAGCCCGGTCGTCGGAATGGCCGGGGAACGCGTATGCGTTCATGCCCCGCGCCGCACCGGGGCGCGGCGTCGCTCAGCCGCGCGGGTCCATGCGCACCGTGGCGGCCGTGCCCACCGCTGCATAGCGCTCCGGGGCACAGGTGAGCACGATGACCTGCGTTCGCTCGCCGGCTGCCGCGAGCGCGGCGCCCATCCCCTCGAGGCGGGACGCATCAGTGAATCCCAGCGCATCGTCAATGATGACCGGCACTCCCTGCGCCTCGCCGGTCGGCCCGGCGGCGATGCAGGCCGCGGCCAGCCTCCCGATCACGCCCAGTTGCTCCCGCGCGCCCCCCGACAGATCGCGCAGCGGGACGGTGCGCCCGTCACTGGTACGGGTGATGATCGCGAGGTCCTCGTGTGCGACCTCCACCGACGTACCCGGCGGAAACACGCCGCGGGCCAGACGCTCGACCTCCGCGCGGTACGGCGCAACGTACGCCCGGTGGGCCTCGTCGCGGTGGCGCGTCATCACCTCATGCAGGTAGCGCGCGGTATCCGCCCTGCGCTGTCCCACGGCCAGATCGTGACGGGCGTCGGACACGGCGTTGGACGCCTCGCCCACGCGATCGGCGAGACCCAGATCGCCGTCGCGGTCAATCGCGGCCTCGAGTCTGGCGATGGCGATCCGCGCCTGACCGCGATCCTCGGTCAGGCGCCGCACGGCGTCGGCGGCATTGGCCAGCCTCTCGGCCAGCGAATCCACGTCGGTGCCGGCCGCATCGGCCTCGGCCCGGGCAGCAGTGACGTCGGCCTCGAGATCCTCGACAGCGGCACGGAGGGCCTCGGACTCGAGCACGTCGTCCGGGCTCCCGGCCCGGACGGCCTCGAGGTCTGCGCCGGCCGCGGCGATGCGCTCATCAATGACGGCGAGACGCTCCGTACGCCCCGCCGCGTCGCGCTCGGCGTCCAGCATCGCCGCCTTTGCCACGTCCAGTGATTCCCGGGCCCGATCGGCCCCCTCACGCGCCCGTCCCAGCCGCTCCTCTGCAGCAGCCCTCACGGCCTTGGCCGTATCCCGCTCGCCCGGGATCGCGGGAGAATCCCCGCGCGTTGCCACGTACAGGGCAATGCGCTCGTCAGCGCGCGCAATCTTGTCGTCCATCTCGTCGGGTGTCAGGTCCCGCAGGTCCACGGCCCGCGTCGCACGGGCTGCCCGCAGCCGTGTCTCCTCCTCCCCCCGGCGCCTGAGCAGCGCCCGGGCCGCGCCGACGCCGTCGGCCTCGTCGGCCACGCCTGCCTGCCCGAGCAGGGCCATCAGCACCTGCTCGGCATCGTCGGGGACTGCCGGATCGTCCGGGTGGGCCACGGGGGGACCGACCAGCACCCGGGCGATGCCCGGAAGGCGGATCTCCGAGCCGGCGGGCGCGGCGACCGCCGTCTCGTCTCCCGGGTCCAGATGCCATGTGCTCCCGTCGAACTCCATCTGCACCGTCGCCTCGGCCACGACGCGGACCGGCACTGCCGCAGCCTCGCGCCGACCGCGCTCCACGGCCCGTTCCTCGGCGGCCGCATCAATGCGGCGCATCAGGGCGTCGTCCACCACACACCCGGCAAGGAACGACTCCCCGTCCGCGATCAGCCGATCCGCCGCCCGAACGCGACCCAGCCGCTCGCCCAACTGATCTCGGTCCAGCACGTCGCGCAGGTGCAGGTCGTCACGGTCGGTCTGCTCGAAGGCATCCTGTGCGCTGGCGAGCGCCGCCGCCGCCGCGTCGAGCGCCGTCTGCGCGGCATCCCGGCGCTGCAGGTCGCCCGCGCCGTGTGCGCGGGCCCGCTCGGCCTCGTCACGGACTGCGGCGGCCTGGGTGGCGTCGTGCCCGATGCGCGCGATGGCCTCCCGGCGTGCGGCCAGAGCCGACTGCGCCTGCCCGGAGCGCGCCGCCTGGGCGTCCGAGAGCAGGCGGGCCTCCCGCGCAGCGGCGGAGGCGGCCCGGGCGTGCCCGACCGCTTCCTCCAGATCGGTGACCGCCTTCCGCCGGGCGGGTTCGACGGCATCAAGCGCAGAGAGTTCACGCCGCAACCGCCCCAGATCGTCCACGCACCCGGCCAGCCCGGCCAGTGCCCCCGCGGCCCGCTCGTGAGCCTCCTCCGCCGTCTCCACACGCGCGCGCAGGCTCGTGAGCACCGCTTTCTCGAGTCCGGTCTCGGTGTACCACTGCGCCCGCTCGCCCTCGATGGCGGCGATCAGCACGTCGGCGTCGTCCCCCGCCGCCGACCCTGCGGAGGCAGCAGCGTCGAGGGCCGCGCCCAGGCTTCCGCGCGCGCCGGGCGCGAGGACGTCGAGGGATCCCCCCTGACGCAGCCACAGCGCGCGGAAGAGGTCAAGGTCGGCGTGTTCCCGCAGCATGGCCATCACGGCGTCGTGCGCCTCCCGACCGGTTGCCTGTCTGGCGGCGGGGGCCCTGATGGTGAGTTCCGTGCAGGGCTGGCGCAGCCAGCGCTTGGAGTACGTGAAGCGGAATGGACCGCACTGGATGTCTGCCTCCACGAACGGCCCGGCATCGCGGTGCACGGGCTTGACCGCACGGATGTCATCCCGGCGGGAGGAGTCGGGGTGGCGGATGAGCACGTCGAGCGCCTCGGCGATACTCGACTTCCCCACCTCGTTCGGCCCATGCACGATCGTGACGCCCGACGGCGCGAACGCGACCTCCGCCTCGTCGACGCCGCGGAAGTCCCGCAGCAGCACACGGGTGATCCTCACGAGCCCGCCCCGGGCGCCAGCCGGTACAGGAGTCTCAGGGCGTCGCGCGCGACCCCGGCGTCCGCTCCGTCGCCCATCGCGACCCCTGCGATCTCCTCTGCGGCGCCCTGGGCGTAACCCGACAGGCCCAGGGGCAGGATTCCGTCACCGTCCGCGATGACCGCCACGTCGTAGGTGCGATCCGACACCGTGAGACCCGCGAAGACGTCGGACCGGACATCGAGGACCTGATGCAGCAGCACGTCCTCCGCCACGGTGAGGCTTCCGGTGAGGTCGAGGCGGAGCACGGTCCGCTCCTTGCCCGGGGTGTCCGCGAGCGCTGAGTCGAAGGCCTCGACATCCTCCCCGGAACGCAGGTCGAAGGGGCGCCTGAGGAACTGCCACGTCCCCACCCGGCGCGATCGCACGTCGAGGTGATCGCCGTCGAGCGTGACCACCAGCACCTCCCCCGCCCCCTGCTCGGACGCCTGAGTGGGCTCGGGTGTCCCCGCGTAACGGATGGCGTGCTCGCCGCACACCTCGCGGGCGGAGTGGTGATCGCCCAGCGCGACGTACCGCACCGTCCCCTCCGCAAGGGCACGGCGCAGGGGCGCGATCGCGATGAGCGCCTGGACATCCGTGCCGATCGCGTCCCCGTCCACGATGCCGTGCGCGATCAGGATGCGGGTCGTGCCCCGGGGGTCCGTGAGGCCCGCCAGCGCGAGGGCGGCAGGATCCCCCGCCGGCCTGCGACTGGTCCACGGGGCGCCGACGATCTCAATCCCCGGGGCCACCGGAATGGGCTCTGTGTCACCGATGACCGTCACGAGGTCCGGCTTGCCCGTGGTGAATGCACGCGAGGTGTAGACCGATGCGGCGTCCAGGGGGTCGTGATTGCCGGGAAGGATGTAGAGGGGCACCGTGAAGGCCCCCATCGCCTCCACCGCACGCGACACCTCTGCGCGATCGATCTGGTTCGAGTCGAACACATCGCCAGAGACCACGACGAACCCCGCGCCCTCCTCCTCCGCGATGCGGGCGATCTCGCGCACCGCGCGGCGCCGGTCCTCGGCGTAGCGGGGGCGGGCCTCAGCGGAAAGGAAGCCAGCCGTCATGCCCAGATGCCAGTCGGCGGTGTGAAGAAAGCGCATCGGACCCACGAGGTTAGGTCGGGGCCCGGACGGCGGCCCCGTACCTCATGACGCCAGAAGGCCGACGCGCATGGCATCGAGCGGAGGGTCCACTCCCGTCCACTGCCCGAACGCCGCTGCGCCCTGATGCAGCAGCATGCCGAGTCCGTCCACGGTGCGTGCGCCCTGTGCCTCCGCCGCGCGAAGCCACGGTGTCGGCTCCCGCCTGTAGACGATGTCGTAGGCGACGGCGCCGGGCGCGAGTGCCCGCACCGGCAGGTCCGCGGGCACCTCGTCGGTGCCCATGCCGAGACTCGTCGCGTTCACCACCATCGCGGCGCCGGCAGCCGCGTCGTCGATCGCCTCCCGCGTGAAGGGCACCGGCTCGCCGAGCGCCGCCGCGCGGGATGCGGTGCGGTTCGCCACGAGCAGCCGGGCACCCCGACCCGTGAGTGCGTAGGCGATCGCTCTGGCGGCCCCGCCCGCGCCGATCATCAGAACGTCGGCGCCAGCGAGGTCGAGTGGCGCGGCCTCGTCCAGAGCGCGCAGGAACCCCACGGCATCGGTGTTGTCACCGCGGACCCGCCCATCGCCCAGGGGTACGAGGGTGTTGGCCGCCCCGATCGCGCGGGCGGCGGGCGTCAGTTCATCGCAGCAGGAAAGGACCGCGTGCTTGTGGGGGATCGTCACGTTGAGACCGGCGCATCCGGCGTGGAAGAGGCCGCGCACGGCACCCTCGACCCGGTCCTCCTCGATGGGGAACGCCAGATATGTCCAGTCGAGGCCGACCGCCCGGAAGGCGGCGTTGTGCATGGCAGGCGAGAGCGAATGCCCAACCGGCCATCCGATGACACCCGCGAACCGCGTGCGTGCTGTCGGCCAGGGCACATCCATCACTGGCCGCCGTTCGCCGCAGCCCGGCGGATATTCGCGACGTGCTCGTCTTCGGTCCGTGCGAAGTAGTGCAGGTCCGTTCCGTCGTTCTTCGCCACGTAGAACAGGTAGTCCGAGGCGGTGGGATTCGCGGCCGCCCGGATGGCGTCCTCGCCGGGGTTGCAGATGGGGCCCGGCGGAAGACCGAAGAAACGGCGCGTGTTGTACGGGGAGTCGGAGTTCAGATCGTCCTGAGTGAGTTCCTCCTTCCACGAGCCCACCGCGTACTGGACCGTCGCGTCGATGTCCAGACGCATGTCGGCGCGCAGGCGGTTCTCGATGACACCGGCCACCAGCCTGCGCTCGGCCGCAGTGCTTGCCTCCCGCTCGACAAGGGACGCGATGATGAGCACGTCGTACTTCGTCAGGTCCTTCCGGAGCGCGGCTGCGTACGTGATGTCCTCGGTGCGCTGCTCGTAGGTCGCCACCTGATAGTCCACGAGGGCGCTCACCGGCTTGGACGGGTCCACCGGATACGTGGCCGGGAAGAGGAACCCCTCGAGCGACGTGGGGGCGTCCGTTCCCGCGAGCCGCATGCCCCGGGCCGACGGATCGGTGGCAGCCATGTAGTCCGCCGCGGGGATGCCGGTCTTCGTCTCGACGATCTCCGCCATCTGACTGCGCCGCAGCCCCTCGATGAACAGCACGTCCACGAGCGGGGTCGTGGCGGTAGCGCTGCCGGACCCGTCACCCCCGCCCCCACCGTTCCATACGAACAGGCCCAGCACGATGATCACGAGCGCGAGGATGGGGATAATGATGGCCAGAACCTTGCGTCCCGCGGGCGTCGCGCGCTCAGGGCCGGGGGGACGGGTGCCGGACGGCCGACGGCTGCCGGGTCCCGTGCTCATGCGGCCGCCGCGTGCGTGCGCAGCCACGCCTCGAGGATCACGCAGGCGGCGATGCTGTCCAGGTCGGCCGATGAACCGCTCTCACGGCGTCGGCGGGCGGCCTCGGCCGTGGACAGGCGCTCGTCCACCAGCACGACCGTGGCATCCACCCGCGCCCGCAACCGGCCGGCGAACGACGCGGCATGGTGCGCCTGGGCACCGGTCTCCCCGGACATCAGGAGCGGCTGGCCGATGACGATGACCTCGGGCTGCTCGTCGCTGAGCACGGCATCGAGCATCGCTGCACCCTCCGGGCGGTCAATGTCCCGGATGACCGGCAGGGGGCGGACCAGCACGCCCGTGGGATCGCTGACGGCGACCCCGGTGCGTGCGCGACCGAGGTCGAGCGCGAGCGCCTTCATCCGGCCGCCGAGCGGAGGACGGCAGCAGCGTGCGCGATGGCCTCGCCCATACGCGAGGGGTCCTTGCCGCCGGCCCGTGCCATCGAGGCCTTCCCCCCGCCTCCGCCGCCGACGATCGGAGCCACCTCGCGCATGACCGCGGCAGCCGACATCCCGGCCCCCACGGCCACGTCGTCGAAGTTGGCCACCAGCATCGCCCTCCCATCCGCAACGGCACCCAGAACGACCGCAGCCCCGGGGCCGACCGCCTGCTTGACCCGGTCGGTCACCTGGAGGAGGTCATCCATGTCCGCCGCCGGCACCTCGGCCGCGAGCACGCGTGCCACGCCTGCGTTCTCGGCACCTGCCGCCACGGCGGCGGCGTCCACACTCCCGGACCGGGCGCGCTTCACCTCGGCCTCGAGCACCCGGATGCGTTCATCGCGCTGGTCGATCGCAGCGCTGAGGACGTGCTCGCGCTCGCGCAGGTGTTCCACCGCGGCCAGACCGGTGACGGCCTCGATGCGCCGGGTGGCCGCGCCGGTGCTTCCCTCCGAGAGGATGACCAGCGGACCGATCTCGCCGGTGCGCGACACGTGGCACCCGCCGCAGAGTTCCTGAGAGAAGTCGCCGGCCTGCACCACCCGCACGACCTCCCCGTACTTCTCCTCGAACAGGCCGATGGCCCCCAGGGCGTCGGCCTCCGCCCGTGGCATCACCGTGGCCCCCACGGGGGAATCCTCGGCCACGCGCGCGTTCACCTGACGCTCGACGTCCCGGAGCACCGCGGGGTCAATCCTCCCACGGTGCGTGAAGTCGAACCGCAGTTTGTCGGGACCCACATACGAGCCTGCCTGCCGCACCCCGTCGCCCAGGGCGTTGCGAAGTGCCCAGTTCAGGACGTGCGTGGCCGTGTGGTTGGCCTGGGTCGCATGGCGCAGGGCGGTGTCCACCGCAGCGGTCACCTCTGCGCCGACGGCGAGGTCTCCCTCGACCGCGAGGCGCAGCACCTGATCGTCGCCGAGCCGGATGACGTCCAGCACCTCTGCACGTGCGGTGTTCCCGGTGACCCGTCCGCGGTCGGAGACCTGCCCGCCCCCCTCGGCGTAGAAGGGGGAGATCGCCAGCTTCGCGAGGGCTTGCCCGTCGCCCAGGAGGGCGATGGCCGTGATCGTCGTGACCACCCGGAGCGTGTCGTGCCCCACGAACTGCGTCAGCGGTGCCGATCCCGCGACCGCCTCAGCGGCCCCGCGGTCGCCCGCCGTGCCCCGGCGTCCCGCCGCCCGCGCACGGTCGCGCTGCTCGCCCATGAGCCGGTCGAACCCGTCCTCATCCACCCGCATGCCGTGCTCATCCGCCGCATCGCGGGTGAGGTCGAGGGGGAAGCCGAAGGTGTCGTGCAGGCGGAACGCGTCATCCCCCGAGACCATCCCATCTGCGCGGGACCGCCCCAGAACGTCCGCGAGGAGCCGCGTCCCCTGCTCGAGAGTGCGGGCGAACTGCTCGGCCTCGGCCCCCACGGCATCGAACACCTCGGTGCGCTCGGACACCAACTCGGGGTAGGAATCCCCGTAGCCGTCGGCCACCACGTCCACGAGGCCGGTGAGGCGGGTGGGCTCGAGACCGAGGTAGGCGCCCTCGCTGACGGCACGCCGGATGATCCTGCGGAGGATGTAGTCGCGGCCCTCGTTCCCGGGGCGCACGCCGTCGGCCGCCAGGAAGGTCATTGCCCGGCCGTGGTCGGCCAGCACGCGCATCGCCCGGTCGGCGCGCGGGTCGGCGCCGTACACGCGCCCTGAGGCCTGCTCGGCCCATGCCACCAGGGGGCGGAAGCCATCGGTCTCGAAGACCGTTTCCTGATCCTGGAGGATGGCGGCGAGGCGCTCGAGGCCGGCGCCCGTGTCGATGTTCTTCGCGGGCAGGGGGCGGAGCACACCATCTGCGGCCCGGTCGTATTGCATGAACACCAGGTTCCAGTACTCCAGAAAGCGGTCCGTCCCCGTTGATGGGCCGCCATCCGGCCCGAATGCGGGTCCGCGATCGAGGTACAACTCGGTGTTGGGTCCGCAGGGGCCGGTGGGCCCGGCCTTCCAGAAATTGTCGGCCTCCCCGAGGCGCTGGATGCGGTCCGCGGGGATCCCGAGTTCCACCCACCTCTCGAACGCCTCGTCATCCCCGGGAACGCCCTCCATCCCCTCGAAGACCGTGATCCAGATCTGCTCCGGATCGAACCCGAGAACGTCCGTCGAGAGTTCGAACCCGAAGCGGATGGCGTCGTCCTTGAAGTAGTCGCCGATCGAGAAGTTGCCGAGCATCTCGAAGAACGTCAGGTGACGGGCCGTGCGGCCGACCTGATCGATGTCGAGCGTGCGGAAGCACTTCTGCGAACTCGTCATCCGGTCGGCGGGCGGGCGGGACTGCCCGAGGAAGTACGACTTCAAGGGCTGCATGCCGGCGATGGTGAGCAGCACCGAGGGGTCGTCCTCGAAGGGGACGAGCGATGCGGAGGGGATCCTGAGGTGCCCCTGCCGCTCGAAGTAGCGGAGGAACCCCTCCCGGATCTCGGCGGTCGTCACGCCGGGCAATGTACCGCGCTACCAGGTGCGTGCGCGGGAACGGGCCTCGGCCAGATCGTCGTCGAAGGCCTGCTCCGCCCGCTTCCCCGCATGAGCCCCATCCACCATCGCCTCACGGGCATCACCGACCAGGCGCTGGATGTCGCCCTGAAGCAACGCGGGCCACCGCGCAGGGTTCCGCTCGCGCGTCGTCAGCCACCAGACGGCGCCCGCCACCGCAATTGCCGGGGTGGGAATCCTCATCAATACGGGCTCTCGTGGCGCGGGGGGGTCGGCGCCTCGGCGTGCCCCGCGGCCCGTCGCGCCCGGAAGGAACGCAGGGCCTCGGTGGCGGATGCCGTGACACCACCCAGCGCCCGCGCCGGCGCAGCCACGGCCCGGCTCACCGCGGTGGCTGCCTGCTCTGCGCTCTTGGTGGCGCTCACCGCCGTCGTCATGATCTGATCCACGTGGCCGAGTTGGGTGTTGACCTCGTCCACCGTCACCTGGACCCGCGTGAGGATCGGCACGGTCTCGTCAGTGACCTCCTGGACCGACGTGTCGAGCCGCCCGAACAGGCCGCCGAGCCGGAAGAACAGGTAGAAGAGCCCGACCCCGGCCAGGAGCAGGAAGATGGCCAGTGCGAGGCTTGCGACGTCCGACCAGGTCATTCAGTCCTCCATGCTGTCCCGCCCGGCATACGCCCGGACGATTGTGCCGGCGGCGACAAGCCGCCCCCCGTCGTAGAGGGCCGCGGTCTGCCCCGGGGCCACGGCCTCGGCAACACCCTCCAAAACCACCTCGCCCGTGTCCTCGCCCGTGATTACCAGATGCCCCCGCAGGGGCCGCCCATGATGCCGGATTCGCACCTCAAGTGCGCGATCGGGAACCTCATGGACGATGACGTCCTCGAGATCGATGCGGTCGCGACCGAGCGCCGAGCGCGGCCCCACCACCACCCGGTTGCGGAGCGGGTCCGTGCCGAGGACGTACAGAGGGTCGCCCGCTGCGACGCCGAGACCTCTCCGCTGCCCCACCGTGTAGCGCCAGAAGCCGTCGTGGTTCCCGAGCACCTGCCCATCGGCATCAACGATCGCCCCGGACCGGGGAGCAAGGCCCGCGTGGCGCTCCAGGAAGGGCCCGTACCCGCCCTTGCCGACGAAGCAGACGTCCTGACTCTCCACCGCATCCGCGGCAGGAAGCGCCCGATCCACCGCAATGGCCCGGACCTCGTCCTTGACCAGACCGCCGAGCGGCAGGATGAGCCGCTCGAGCACGTCACGGCCAAGTCGCGCGAGCATGTACGACTGATCCTTACCCGCATCCGCTGCACCACCAATCGCGGGGCGACGCCCCGCGATTGGTGGGGGGACTGTCCCCGCAGGGGGACTGTCCCCGCGGTTGGGCGCGCAGGGGGACTGTCCCCGCGGGGGGACTGTCCCCGCGGTTGCATCGCTCCCCGCCGTCACCATCCGGGCGTAGTGACCGCTTGCCAGCCATTGGGCACCGAGCAGGGCGGCGGCCTCCGACAGGATGCGGAAGCGCACCTCGCCGTTGCAGGTGATGCACGGGTTGGGCGTCCGGCCCTCGGCGTATCCCCGGGCGAACTCGTCCACCACCTCGCGCCGGAAGCGGTCGGCGGCATCGATGGTCACGTGCGGGATGCCGATCACGGCGCAGGTGTCGCGTGCCATGCGAACCGTTTCAGGGGCGCAGCAGGAGCGCTCGGCGCGCTCGGCGCCCGGGTCGTGCCAGAGGCGCATCGTCACGCCCACCACATCCCAGCCACCGTCCGCCAGCAACTGCGCCGCCACGGCGCTGTCCACCCCACCGCTCATCGCCACCGCAACGCGGTCCCCCCGCAGGGGAATACCGGGCGTGCCGAGTCTCTCCCCGTACCAGGCCTCGAGGGCCTGTGCCACCGCGTCGGCCGCGATCTCAGCGCCGTGCCGACGCCCGGACCCGAGACCCCCGAGCGCACGGTCCAGCGATGCGGGCGAGATGCGGAGCGCGTCGTCCATCGCCGCCCCGCGCAGCGCCTCGCACGCCGCCGATGCAGCGGCGATCGTGGCGGCGCATCCCCGCGCGCGGAACGCCGCATCCGTGATGAGGCCGTCGTTGACCACG
>CAMAVU010000028.1 GCA_945861935.1 Bifidobacterium breve
TGGCACCGGGGTGTGGTGCCTGACACCGGGGTTCCGGCTCCCCGCGCTTGTGTTAAGTGCCTGGCACCGGGGTGGCGTGAGGTGCCTGGCACCGGGGTGGCGTGAGGTCTCTGGCACCGGGGTGTGGTGCCTGACACCGGGGTTCCGGCTCCCCGCGCTTGTGTTAAGTGCCTGGCACCGGGGTACCTGCGAGGGAACCCCGGTGCCAGGCACGGCCAGTTAGGCGATGAGTCCGCCCCGGGCGATCTTCTTCAGGTCCAGGGCCTTTGCGAGGGTCTCCTCGTCCACGCCTTTCTCCCGCGCTACGTCGCGCAGGGGACGGCCCGACGCCGTCGCCTCCTTCACGATCTCGGAGGCGAGGTCGTAGCCGATGAACGGGTTCAGGGCGGTGGCCGCTGCGAGGGTGCCCTCGGCGTGGCGGTTCAGGCCCTCGAGGTTGGGCGTGATCCCCTCCACGCACTTCTCACGGAATGCAGTGGCCGTGGTGGTGAGGAGGCGCACTGACTGCAGCAGGTTCCGCGCCATGAGCGGGATCCGCACGTTGAGTTCGAAGTTCCCCTGCGTCCCCGCCACCGTGATGGCGGCGTCATTTCCGATCACCTGGGCGCCGACCTGCATGACCACCTCGGGGATGACCGGGTTCACCTTCCCGGGCATGATGGACGACCCCTTCTGCAGTTCGGGAAGGAATATCTCCCCGAGGCCGCAGCGTGGACCGGAGCCCATCCAGGCAAGGTCGTTCGCGATCTTGGTGAGCGACACGGCCAGAATCTTGAGAGCCGCCGACGCTTCGACCAGCCCGTCCCGGTTGGCCTGCGCCTCGAAGGGGTCGGCCGGTGCCGAGATGGGCAGCCCGGTGTCCGCAGCGATGATGCCGCGCACGATCCCCGCGAACTCGGGGTGCGTGTTGAGCCCGGTGCCGGTGGCGGTGCCGCCCAGCGGCACCATCCCGAGGCGTGGCAGCGTGTCCCCGATACGCGCCACCCCGAGGCGCACCTGCGCCGCATAGCCCGCGAACTCATCTCCCAGCGTCACGGGGACGGCGTCCATCAGGTGCGTGCGCCCCGCCTTCACGAGGTCCGCGAACTCCCCGGCCTTGCGGGCGAAGGCTCCCTCAAGAGCCACGAGCGCGGGCAGCAGCCCGTGCGTGATCTCGTCAAGCGCCGCGAGGTGCACCGCAGACGGGAAGACGTCGTTGGAACTCTGGCCCATGTTCACGTGGTCGTTCGCGTGGACGCCCTCGATCTCGCGGGACGCGACGCTCGCGATGACCTCGTTCGCGTTCATGTTGCTCGACGTTCCCGACCCCGTCTGGAACACATCCACCGGGAACTGGTCGTCGAACTCCCCGCGCGCGACGGCCATCCCGGCGTCGGCGATGGCCGTGGCGATCCCCTCGTCCAGCAGACCCAGTTGGGCGTTGGCCCGCGCCGCGCCGGCCTTGATCCGCCCCAGCCAGTGGATCACCGGAAGGGGGACCGTCTCCCCGGAGATGGGGAAGTTGTCCACCGCCTTGTCGGTCTCACCACCCCACAACTTCGCCATCACCGCTCCCTGTTCGACTCGCTGGCCGCAGCAGGCTACATGCCCGCGAGGGACCCGAGGATGCCCTCTGCGGCGCGGACGCCGAGCCCCAGATGCTCGACGCGCAGGTGCTCATCCGGCGCGTGGTAACCGTCGTCCGGGAGGGCGAACCCGGTGAGCACCACTGAGGTCCCGCGGGCCGCCATGGCCGCAACGACCGGGATGCTGCCACCGATCCCCACCGGCGTCACCGGCAGGGCCGTGGCGCCGGTGATCCCCTCCATCGCGGCCCGGACCACCGGGTCGGCGGGATCCAGGCGGCTCGCCTTCGCCACGCCCAGCCCCTGCACCTCGATCTCCGCGCCCGGTGGGCACGCGGCCTCGAGCATGCCGCGCAGCCGCCCGGCGAGCATCTCGGCGTCGGCCCCCGGGGGCACCCGGCATGAAAGCGTGGCCTCGGCGACCGCCGGGATGACGGTGGCGACGAGCGCGGGATCGCCTGCTCGGACGCCGTGCACGTCAACCGACGGCAACATCGTGGTGCGCAGGTAGTACTCAGCCGCCGCCCGGTCGTCGGCCGGCCGCGCGCCGGCCCCGGACAGCACATCCTCACCCGGCGGCAGCGTGGCCGACGCGGCGATCTCCCCCTCCGTCGGCGGCGCGGTACCGTCACGCAGGGCCTCCGGCACGCGACCACCACGCGGCACCACGGCCCCGAGTACCTCAAGTAACGCATGTACGGCATTCAGGGCGGCACCGCCATGCATCCCGGAGTGCAGGTCAGCGGCTGCGCCCCGCACCCGTACCCGGACGTAGGCGAGACCCCGCAGACCCGTGCACACCGCGGGCCGCCCCGGCCCGATCATCGGAGAATCGAAGATGATTGCCGCACGCGCCGGGTCGGCCTCGGCCAGCACCCAGTCCACTGCCGAGTGCCCGCCGCTCTCCTCCTCGCCGTCAATCAGCACCCGTGCCCGTACCCCGAGACGGCCCGCGGCGCGAAGACGCTGCAGGGCGACCAGGAGCATGAACAGGTTCCCCTTGTCGTCGCTCGCCCCGCGCGCATAGAGGTTCCCGCCCCGCACCTCGGGCTCGAACGGCGGGCTGGTCCACAACGACGGATCGCCCGGTGGCTGCACGTCGTAATGGCCGTAGATGGTCACCACCGGCGCGTCAGGCGCGTCGTCGCTGGGCGGCACCTCCCCCACCACCAGCGGGTGGCCGGACGTCACCACCACATCGGCTGTGCCCCCGGCCAGGCGCACCTCGTCGGCCACCATGTCGGCCGCCCGCAGCATGTCGGCCGCGTGAGCGGGGCTTGCGCTGATGCTGGGCACGCGGAGCAGCGCCAGCAGCCGCTCCATCTCGCGGGCGTCCATCGTGGTTAGACCACGGCCGTCGCGCGGCCCGGGCGCCCTGCGCGCGCCGGGGGAAGGACGCGCGCGAGGAACTGCCCCGTGTGCGACCCGGTCGCCGCTGCCACCTGCTCCGGGGTGCCCACCGCCACCACCTGCCCACCACCAGCGCCCCCTTCGGGCCCGAGGTCCACGATCCAGTCGGCCGCCCGGATCACGTCGAGGTTGTGCTCGATCACCAGAACCGTGTTCCCGGTGTCCACCAGGCGCTGCAGGACCTCGAGCAACCTCTCGATGTCGGCGAAGTGCAACCCGGTCGTGGGCTCGTCGAGCACATACAGCGTCCGGCCCGTCGCCACCTTGGCCAGTTCGGTCGCCAGTTTCACCCGCTGCGCCTCGCCCCCCGAGAGAGTGGTGGCGGGCTGGCCCAGACGGATGTAGTCGAGCCCCACGTCGTGGAGCGTCTGCAGGCGCCTACGCAGGCGCTCGACGGGGCCGAAGAACTCCACGGCCTCCTCGACACTCATCTCCAGCACGTCGTGGATGGTCCTGCCCTTGTAGTACACGTCGAGGGTCTCACGGTTGTACCGCTTACCGCCGCACACCTCGCAGGGCACATAGACATCCGGCAGAAAGTGCATCTCGATCGTGATCGTGCCGTCGCCCTTGCACGCCTCGCAGCGCCCGCCCTTGACGTTGAACGAGAAGCGCCCCGGGGCCCAGCCGCGCGCACGGGCATCGGCCGTCATCGAATACAGCTCGCGCACGTGGTCGAACACCCCGGTGTAGGTGGCCGGGTTCGAGCGCGGCGTGCGCCCGATGGGCGACTGGTCAATGGCAACGACCTTGTCGAACTGGTCCAGCCCCTCGATACGCCGGTGGCGCCCGGGCCGCAGCGGCTTGCGGTTGAGCCGTCCGGCCAACGCCTTCAGGATGATCTCGTTCACCAGCGTGCTCTTGCCCGAGCCCGACACACCCGTGACACAGGAAAACACCCCGACCGGCACGGCCACGTCGATGTCGCGCAGGTTGTTCTCGTGGGCGCCCTCCACCCTGAGCCACCCCTGGGGGTCGCGGCGCGCTGAGGGAACCGGGATGCTGCGCGCGCCCGACAGGTAGGCCCCGGTCACCGACTCCGCGACCGCCTCGACATCCGTCGCGGTGCCCGCGGCGACCACCCACCCGCCGTGCTCGCCTGCGCCCGGTCCCATGTCGATGAGATGGTCGGACGAGCGGATCATCTCCTCATCGTGCTCGACCACCAGCACCGTGTTGCCGAGATCGCGGAGGCGCTTGAGGGTGGCGATGAGTCTGGCGTTATCCCGCTGGTGCAGGCCGATGGACGGCTCGTCGAGGATGTACAGCACGCCCACCAGACCCGCGCCGATCTGCGTGGCCAGACGGATGCGCTGGGCCTCGCCCCCGGAGAGCGTTCCCGCCGCCCGCGCCAGAGTCAGGTACCCCACCCCCACATCCACGAGGAACCGCAGCCGGGCGCAGATCTCGGCGACGGCGCGATCGGCGATGAACGCCTCCGTCTCGGTGAGCTGTACGCCCTCGAGGAACGCAAGCGCGCCCTCGACGGAGTGCTCGGTCAACTGGTGGATCGAGATCCCGCCCACCGTGACCGCCAGGATCTCCGGCCGCAGGCGCGCCCCGCCGCACGACGCGCAGGCGTTGGGCGTCATGTACTGCTCCACGCGCTCCCGCACGAGGTTGGACTGGCTGCCGGCGTACCGTCGGCGCATCTGCGGAATGACGCCCTCGAACCGCACGCTGCTGCCGTAGCCGCGCCGGCGGCGCACCCCGATGTCCAGGCGCTCGGCCTTCGCCGGGCCGAAGAGCAGGAGGTCCCGCTCGCCCTCGGGCAGGTCCCGCCACGGGACGTCCATCGGGATGTCCCAGTGCGTGCACGCGGACCGGAGGAGGAGGTCGTAGAAGTCGGTCGTGCGATCGGCCCACGGGAGGATGGCCCCGCCCGCGAGCGTGCGCTCGGGATCCACGACCAGCCCGGGGTCCACCTCCGGCATGAACCCGAGGCCCATGCACGCTCCGCAGGCACCTTGCGGCGCGTTGAACGAGAAGATGCGGGGTGCGAGTTCCGGAAGCGACGCCCCGTGCTCCGGGCAGGCCAGCCGCTCGGAATACGTCCACGAGCCCCGCTCGCCGTCCACCTCCTCGATCCGCACGAGGCCATCGGAGAGGCGCGTTGCCGTCTCGAGGCTCTCCGTGAGGCGCCGACGGAGGTCGGTGCGCATCACGAGGCGGTCCACGACCACCTCGATGGTGTGCCGCTTGCTTTTCTGCAGCGGAGGGGCATCCTCGATGGCATGGACCGTGCCGTCCACCGCAATGCGGGCGAATCCCTCGTCGCGCAGGTGGTCGATGATGTCGCGGTGCTCGCCCTTCCGATCGCGCACCACGGGTGCCAGCACGAGGAAACGGATGCCCTCCGGGAGCGCGAGAACCCGGTCGGCGATCTGCTCCACGCTCTGCCCCGCGATCTGCACCCCGCACTCCGGGCAGTGCGGGGTGCCGATACGGGCATACAGAACGCGGAGGTAGTCGTAGATCTCGGTGGCCGTGGCCACAGTGGACCGCGGGTTGCGGCTGGTGGTCTTCTGGTCAATCGAGATCGCGGGCGACAGGCCCTCGATGTCGTCCACATCAGGCTTGTCCATCTGCCCCAGAAACTGCCGCGCATACGCGGACAGGCTCTCGACGTACCGGCGCTGCCCTTCCGCGTAGAGCGTGTCGAACGCGAGGCTGGACTTCCCGGACCCCGACAGGCCCGTGATGACGACCAGCCGGTCCCGGGGGATCTCGACGCTTACGTCCTTGAGGTTGTGCTCCCGGGCACCGACGACGCGGATGGAACTCACTCGGGCCATCGTAACCCCGCACTGCGTCGCCCCCGCCTGCGAACATGCACGCCGTGACGAGCACCCGCGAGCGCGCTGACTGGGCGCGCCATGCCGAGGCCGCAATCAGCGCGGCCGGCCTGCGGGCCGGGGGGGCGCGCATGGCCGTGGTGGACCTGCTCGCCGCTCAGGACTGCTGCCTGAGTGCGCAGGAGGTCCGCGACGCCCTGGCTGCCCTGCCGGGGGCCACCCCGGGTATGGCCAGCGTGTACCGGGCCCTCGACACACTCACCGGTCTGCACCTGGTGCACCGCGTGGATCTGGGCGGTCAGGCCGCGAAGTACGAGCCGGCCCATCCCGGTGGCGACCACCACCACCACGCCGTCTGCGGCGGGTGCGGCCGCGTTCTGGCCATTTCGGACGACGCCGTGGAGCGCGCCCTTCACGAGATGGCCGATCGCATGGCTTTCCGGGTGGATGCGCACGACATCACCCTGCACGGACGCTGCGCCCGCTGCACGGCCCCGTAGAGGGCGGCCAGCGGGCTCACGCCGGGCGTGTCTCAGTGACGGTGGTCGTGGCCGGGGGGGTGGCCGTGCACATGGGCGGACCCCGGCCCATGGTGATGGTCGTGCCCGTGGTGCGGATCCACGACCAGCGTTCCCCCGACGTCGGAGATGACCACGCCGAAGGCGTCCGCCAGCGCACTGGGCGTGAGGGCACCGTCCGGTGGACCGCAGGCGACCACACGCCCTGCCACCACCAGCACCAGATCGGCGCGCTGGGCCTCGCGCACGTCGTGCGTGGCACTGATGATCGTCGCCCCGCGCGCGCGCTCGGAATCCATCACCCGCAGGTAGCGCTCACGGCTGGCCGCGTCGAGCCCGGCGGTGGGCTCGTCGAGAAGCAGCAGGTCGGCATCGCGGGCCATCGCCTGCGCGAGGTGCACGCGCTGGCACTGGCCCCCCGAGAGGGTGCCGAGTGGCGCGTCGGCCAGATCGGCGATGTCCATCGCGTCCATCGCGCGGTCCACCAGGGCCTCGTCGCCGGGGCGGAGGCGCCCAAGCAGGCCGCGGGCGGGCCAGCGCCCCATCCTCACCACATCCCGTGCCCGGATGGGCAGGAGGAACCCCTGCTCGTGGGACTGCGACAGGTACGACACGACCGGTGTCCGCCCCTCCGCGCCGCCCCTCTGCACCGCGCCGCCGACCGGTGCGATGAGTCCGGCCACGGTGCGGACGAACGTGCTCTTCCCGGACCCATTCGTCCCGATGACCGCGAGCCACTCGCCCGCGCCGAGGGCGACGTCGATGCCCGTCACGACCGGGCGCCCGTCGTACCCCACCGCGAGGCCGCGGCATTCGATGACCGCCATCAGGCGTGCTCGGGGTGGGGTCGCCGCGAGGGCAGCAGCGCCTGCGCCACCAGAATCACGAAGAAGATCCCCGTCGCCGTGAGCACGATGGTCGCCCCTGCGGCGAGATCGAAGTACCACGACAGCAGAAGGCCCGCGTAGGCGCTCACGGCCCCGATCGCAGCCGACAGCGCCATCATCGCGCCGAGACGCCGTGTGAGGAGGGCCGCCGCCCCAGCCGGGGCCACGAGCATGCCGAACACCAGCAGCGCCCCCACCACGACGAATGATGCGACCACGGTCACGGCGATCATGCCGAGGAGCACGGCCTCGAGCAGGCCGACGCGGTATCCGGCCACCCGTGCCTGATCCGGGTCCATCGCCATCAGGAGCAGCGGACGACGCAGCATCCAGGCGAGGGCCACCACGACCGCGGCCACCGCGGCCTGCATGCCGATGGCCCCCCACGAAACCCCGAGCACCTCACCGAACAGGATGTCCGTGAGGCTGCCCGCGACGTCATCCGACCGCGAGATGATCACCACCCCGAGGGCGAGCATCCCCACGAAGAGCAGCCCGATGGCCACGTCGCCCGACAGCCGCGTGCGCTTGGTGACCGCTGCCACCCCGCCCACCATGAGCGCGGCGCCGGCCAGGGCTCCCACGACCGACGGTAGGCCGATGATCACCGCCACGGCGATGCCCGGCAGAACACCGTGGGCGAGGGCATCCCCGAGGAACGCCATCCCGCGGAGCACCATGAGGGTCCCCACGACGCCCGTGGCGATCGCCACCAGGACCCCGGCCACCAGCGCGCGCTGCATGAACGCGCTCTGCACAAACGGGTCCCAGAGGATGTCCACCCGATCAGCCCCCTGACCCGGCGAGGGCCGAGGTCACCCGTCGCGCGAGGGCGGTCATGTACGTGTGGTAGCGGCCGTCGGAGGGTACGGTCTCCACCGCGATTTCCACCGGGGTCGCGCGTGTCTGCCCGGCGATGGCATCGGCCACGGCGCCCGGGACCCCGGCCTCGACGAAGACCACCGTCACACCGGCCTCCCGCATCGCCTCTTCCAGTTCGGCCAGATGGGCCGCCGAGACCTGCCCCTGCGACGACAGCGACGGCGTGACCGCCCCCACGACCCGCAGCCCGTACCGGGCGGCCAGATACCCGAGCGACTCATGCCCGGTGACGAGGACACGTGCGGCCGGCGGGATCGTCTGGACGTCGCGCTCGATGCTCGCGTCAAGTGCGAGCAGATCGTCCCCGGCACGGGCGGCCGAGGCGGTGATGTCGGTGCCCGTGGCCGCACGCACGGCGGCAGGGAGGGCCGCCACGACCGCGCGCACCTGGGTGGGATCCGTCCAGAAGTGCGGATCCCCCGCACCATCCTTCCGCACCGCCACGTGGTCGGTGGCGGTGAACACGGGCACCCCGGACTCCCGTGCGAGATCAATGGCATCCCCGAGGCCGTGCTCGAGCCCCAGACCGTTCTCGATGATCAGGTCGGCCGACTCCAGTGCGGCCACGTCCCGGGCCGACGGGCGCCATTCATGCGGGTCACTGCCGTTCGGCATGATCACACGCACCTCCACCGAATCCCCCGCCGCGTCACGGGCGATGGCACCGAGGACCGGCGTGGTTGCGAGGATCACCGGCCCGTCGTCACCTGCCGAGGTGGATGCGCCGCCCCCGCAACCGATCAGGCAGAGGGCGAGAATGCCCGCCAGGGCGGCCGCGATGGCTGCCCGGTATGCCGCCCCTCCCGCCATGGCGCGAGCATACCCTAAATGAGAATGGTTCTCAACCTCATGCCCTCACCGGATCCCACCGGGCGAGGATCTCCGGGTCGGCCGGTATGAGAGGGGCGTCCATCACCCCGTGGCCCCGGCGGCCACGGCCTCCCCTCCCAGTTCAGCGCTCAGGATCGCCAGACGATCGCGCAACTCGGCCGCCCGCTCGAATCGCAGATCCTCGGCTGCGGCCAGCATCTCCTGCTCCACCTCCACCATCACGCGCCGGATCTCGTCGGGCGTCGCGCCCTCGGGTATCACGTTCTCCTTCCGGCCGCGGCGGCGCGACCCGCTCCTCCCGCTCAGGCCCATGAACTCCACGATGTCGGACACGCCCTTGCTGATGGACGTCGGCGTGATGCCGTGCTTCTCGTTGTGGCGACGCTGGATCTCCCTGCGGCGGGCCGTCTCGTCCATCGCGACCCGCATGGAGCCCGTCTCGCGGTCGGCGTACATGAGCACCCGGCCGTTCACATGGCGCGCGGCGCGACCGATGGTCTGGATGAGGGCCGTCTGGCCACGCAGGAACCCCTCCTTGTCGGCATCGAGGATGGCCACGAGCGTCACCTCCGGCAGGTCCAGACCCTCGCGCAGGAGGTTGACGCCCACCAGCACGTCGAACTCCCCCAGGCGCAACTCGCGTACCAAGGTGATCCGGTCGATCGCGCCCACGTCGGAGTGGAGGTAGCGGGCCTTGATGCCCGCCTCCGCGAGGTAGTCGGTCAGGTCCTCGGCCATCCGCTTCGTCAGGGTTGTCACGAGGACCCGCTCGTCGGCATTCACGCGGACGCGGATCTCGGCCATCAGGTCGTCCACCTGCCCCGCGGTGGGCCGCACGAGCACCTCGGGGTCCACGAGCCCGGTGGGCCGGATGATCTGCTCCACCACGCGGGATGACTGCGTGCGCTCGAACTCCCCAGGAGTGGCCGACACGAACATCACCTGCCCCACGCGCCCGAGGAACTCCTCCAGCCGGATGGGGCGGTTGTCGGCCGCCGACGGCAGCCGGAACCCGTGGTCGATGAGGGTCATCTTGCGGGAGCGGTCGCCCTCGTACATCCCGCGCAGTTGCGGCACGGTGTTGTGCGACTCGTCAATGAAGCAGAGGAAGTCGGGGGGGAAGAAGTCGAGAAGCGTCGCCGGCGGCTCGCCGGGGGCCCGGTTGTCAAGGATGCGCGAGTAGTTCTCGATCCCCGAGCAGAAACCCACCTCCCGCAGCATCTCCATGTCGTACTCGGTCCGTCGGCGCAGGCGCTGGCTCTCCACGATCTTGTCCTGGGCGTCGAACACGGCGCAGCGCTCCTCGAGCTCGTCGCGGATGTCGGCGACCGCGCGCTCCAGGGTGTCCCGGGGTGTCACGTAGTGCGTCGCCGGGTAGATCGCCGCGTACTGCAGGTCGCCGAACACCTCGCCCGTGATCGGGTGGAAGTGGGTGATCGACTCGATGGCATCGCCGAACATCGACACGCGGTATGCGGTCTGGGCGTTGACCGGCTGGATCTCGAACACATCGCCGCGGGCACGGAAGCGACCGCGCTCAAGTACCGCGTCGTTCCGCTGGTACTGCACATCCACGAGCCGCCGGAAGATCTCCTCGCGCGACACCTCGGCCCCGGCCTCCAGCATCACCAGCCGCTCTGCGTACCGCTCCGGCGACCCCATCCCGTAGATGCACGAGACCGAGGCCACGATCACCACATCGCGGCGGGTCAGCAGGGCCGCAGTGGCGGCGTGCCGGAGGCGATCGATCTCGTCGTTGATGGACGCGTCCTTCTCGATGTAGGTGTCGCTGGACGCGATATAGGCCTCGGGCTGGTAGTAGTCGTAGTACGAGACGAAGTACTCCACCGCGGCTCCCGGCAGGTACTCACGGAACTCGTTGCACAACTGGGCGGCCAAGGTCTTGTTGTGGGCGATGACGAGTGCCGGCCTGCCGGCCCGTGCGATGACGTTGGCCATGGTGAACGTCTTGCCCGAGCCCGTCACGCCGAGAAGGGTCTGGAACCGCTCTCCCGCGGCGAGGCCCTCCCCCAGCGCAATGATCGCGGTTGGCTGGTCCCCGGTGGGCGGGTGCGCGTCCGAGATCGTGTAATCCGCGCGCTCCATCGCGGTTGATAGTAGGCCGGGGCGGGGGGTCCGGCGGTGCACGAGGGGCGGGGGCGTGGCGCAGGGGCGCGGCTACGCTTCGGCCGCCATCACGCCGAACCACGGAGGGCCGCGATGCCCCGCGCACTCATCCACACGATGCTCCGCATCCTCGACGAGGAGCGCTCCCTCGCGTTCTACCGGGCCCTCGGCTTCGCGGAGACCAGCCGCAAGCGCGTGGGCGGCGACACCGCCACGGTCATCTTCCTCGCGCTCCCCGGCGACGGCGAGCGCCTGGAGCTCACCCTGAACGACGGTCGTACCGAGCCCTACGAGATGGGTGAGGCCTACGGGCACATCGCGCTCTCCGTGGACGACATGGATGCCGAACTCGGGGAACTCGCCGCGCAGGGCATCACCCCGGAGAGGGCGCCATACGCCTCGCGTCCCGGCGGCTCCACGATCTGCTTCATCCGCGATCCCGACGGCTACCGGATCGAGCTCGTCGAGACCCACCGGGAGTGAGCGGCCCGGGCTGGTAGCGTCACGGATGACAGGGGAGCCGTACTGCGGCTGAGAGGAGGCACCCGCCCTCGACCCTCAGAACCTGATCTGGGTAATGCCAGCGAAGGGAGTGAATGTGTCCCACGGGCACGACATACGCGTTTCGGGCGTTCGCCTCGCGCTCGGCGACGACCCGCCGCTGGATGTCCTCGGGGGCGTGGATCTTGTCGCGCGGGCCGGGGAGGTCACGGCCATCATCGGCCCCTCCGGGTGCGGGAAGAGCACGCTCCTCGACGTCATCGCGGGCCTTGTCGAACCCGACGAGGGCGAGGTTGATGCAGGCGGCGAGGCGGCGTTGATGCCGCAGCGTGACGCCCTCATGCCGTGGCTCACCCTGCAGGACAACATCGCCATGGGCGCGCGGCTGGGAGGCATGCCCCAGGACGAGGCGCGGGGCGCGGCGGACGCGGCGATCGCCCGGGTGGGCCTCGAGGGCTTCGGCGCGCACTACCCCCATGCGCTGTCCGGGGGGATGCGCCAGCGCGCCGCACTCGCACGCACGCTGCTCGGCGCACGCGGGGCCTGGCTGCTCGACGAGCCCTTCGGCGCGCTCGATGCCCTGACGCGGGCCGGGATGCACGACGTCCTGCGCGACCTGCGGGCCGGGACCCGCCCGACGACCCTGCTGGTCACGCACGACATCACCGAGGCCGTGGCCCTTGCCGACCGCATCCTGGTGGCCAGCCCGCGCCCCATGTGCATCACCGACGACATCAGGGTCGATCCCTCCGACCACCACGGCACCGCCCACCACGTCCTTCAGTCGCTCCGGATGACCGGGGTGATGGCGTGACGACCCTCGGCACCCGCGCCACCACCAGCGCCACGCGCCGCCCGGTTCCCCGTGCCCGCCTGCGCGGTGCCCGTCGAGTGGTGCTGGCCCTCATCCTGCCGCTCGCGGCGATCGTGGCATGGCAGGCCACGATCTGGATCGCCGCTCCCCGCGAGTGGATGCTGCCCTCGCCCGCAGGCGTGGCCGGGGCGGCGTGGGACGCGCGCGACCGCCTCTGGTTCCACGCACAGTGGACCATCGTCATCGCGTGCATCGGCCTGGTGCTCGCCACGGTGCTCGGTGGCGTCCTCGCCTACGCCATCGCCCGCAGCCGCACTGCGCGCCTCGCCGTGTACCCGTGGGTGATCGTGAGTCAGGTCATCCCGCTCGTCGCGCTCGCGCCGCTGCTGATCCTGTGGCTCCCGCCCTTCGCGGCCATCGTGATGCTGGCGGTGCTCATGAGCATCTTCCCCGTGGTCGTGGCAGGGGTGGACGGCCTCGGCGGCACCGATCCCGAACTGGTGCGCGCCGCACGTGGACTCGGGGCCTCCGAGGTCTGGACGTGGCGCCACGTGCGCGTGCCCGCCGCGCTGCCACGGCTGTTCACCGGAATCCGGATGGCCGCCGTGTTCGTCGTCTCGGGGGCGGTCGTGGGCGAGTTGGTGGCCTCGGACCGCGGCCTCGGCGCACTTACCCGGCTGAGTGCCGGGCAGTTCGAGACGCCGGTCACGTTCGCCGGCGTGGCACTGCTGGCCCTGATCGGCATCGCGCTGTTCGGCGCAGTCGCCCTCGCCGAGCGGATCGCCCTCCCATGGATGCGGCGCACCACGCGCCGGGGTTCATGACCACCAACCGGCGCCGGATGCGCCTCCCGGCGGCCATCATCGCCCTCGCCGTCGCGCTGGTGCCGGGCCTGCTCGCGGGCTGCGGCGCCGACGGCACGCCCACCGGCACCACGGTGCCGACCCCACCCGCAGAGGTGTCCCTCGTCCTCGACTGGTTCCCCAACGCGGACCACGCCGGCATCTACATGGCGCTGTCGCAGGGGCTCGACGAGGCCGCGGGCGCCGACATCACGCCGTCGGTGCCGAGCGACCCCACCACCACGCTCACGGTGGTCGCCGCCGGGAAGCGGGACCTGGGCATCACCTACGCCCCCGAACTCATCATCGCGCGTGCACAGGGCATCCCCGTCAAGGCCGTCGGGGCCATCGTCCAGGTGCCCCTCAACTCGATCATGGCCCGCACCGACCGGGGCATCTCCCGGCCGCGCGACCTGGAGGGCAAGTTGGTGGGCATCGCCGGCGTGCCCAGCGACCGCGCGCTGCTCGACACCGTCGTGCGCGCCGATGGCGGCGACCCATCCAAGGTCCGCACGAAGGTGGTCGGGTACAGCCTGGCCCCGGCCCTCGCGGCGGGCACGGTGGATGCGGTCATCGGCGCGTACTGGAACATCGAGGGACCCGACCTTCGTCTGAAGGGCGTGCCCATCACGATCATGCGCCTCGAGGACCACGGCGTGCCGCGCTACGACGAGTTGGTGCTCGTGGCGTCGGAGGATGCAATCCGCGACCGACCCGCCGCCATCCGCGCGGCGCTCGCCGGCATCGCCCGGGGTCAGGTGGCCGCGGCGGCGGACGCCCCCGCGGCGGTCCGTGCCCTGGAGCAGGCAAACCCCGACATCGCGCGCGCACCCCTGCTGGACCAGGTGCGCGCCACGCTGCTGGCACTCCTGCCCGACGGCGGTTCGCCGCTGCACATGGACGCGGAACGATGGGACGACCTGGCGACCTGGATGCGTGCGAACGGCCTCGTGGACCGCGACGTCGTGGGTTCCGACGCCATTGACACCTCCCTGCTGCCGGACGGGTCACGATGACCGGCAGCGTGTTCCCCCTCATCCTCGAGACCGGCATCGGCGTGGACCTGACCGGTGACGATGCGACCAAGGCCGCTGTGCGGGCCGTGGAGGACGCCATCCGACGGGTGCTGTTCCCCCGCATGCGCGACGTGCTCCCCGGCGGGGACCGGGCGAACATGCGGGTGGAGGCCACGATCGCCGTCCCCGGTGCCGACCGCGTGGACATCAACGCGGTCCGGGCCGGATTCCCCTATGGACAGGTGGAGGTGCGTGCGGTGGAGGGCGGGCACCGCCAGCCGAACGGCCTGATCGGCGAGGACGGCCAGGAGGGTGTGATCCTCGTCGCCGTTGCGGTCATCGCGGTCGGGTGGTGACGGAGAGGGGCGTGCCGGAGCGCAGGGTCACCCCCAGATGCTCCCGCAGCATCAGGGCGATCATCCGCTCCACGCCGGCAGCCGCGTCGGCGTCCACCTGGGCCGGGGCGTCCGCCAGCGGCCGCGACAGCAGTCCGACCAGGGCATCTGCGGCGGCAGGGTCAAGCCGCTCCGCGCCCGACCCCACGACGCACGGGGTGCACACCGCCCCGCCCGCCGTGGCGGAGAACCCGGTAAGCGGGGGGGCGGCCCCGCACGCGGCGCACGAGGCCAGACGCGGTACGAGACCCGATGCGGCGAGCAACTTCGCCTGCGTGCCGAGGACGATGGGGTCGAGGCGGGGCTCGCCCTCCCGTGGCGGCGTCGCCCGCAGCAGAACCAGAGCACGGGTGATGACGTTGAACGACGCCGCGGCCTCCTCATGCTCGGGCACCACCCGGAGAGCGGCCTCCAGCACGCACCCCGCCGCGAGCAGGCGGTATCCGTCCACCCACAGCCCGGCGCCGGCATCCACGACCTGAGTACTGCGCAGCGTCATCAGGTCGCCGCGGCCCTCGACAAGCATCACATGCAGGCGCACGCCCGGCTGGAGACGCCCGCCTTGCCGCGAGGTCGGCTTGCGTGCGCCCTTCGCGATGGCCGACACCCGCCCGAGGCCGGGCGTGAGCAGGGAGAGGATCGCATCCGACTCGCCGTAGCGGAGGGTGCGGAGGACCACGGCCTCGGTCTCGATCGTCGCCACGGCCCAAGTCTCGCACCGGAGCCGGATCGCCTACCCTGCCCCCATGCCCGGGATCACCGTTTACACGACTGAGTCATGCCCCTTTTGCCTCCGCGCGAAGGCCCTCCTGAACCAGCGCGGCATCCCCTACGACGAGGTGGTCATCCCCCGCTCGGACCACGAGGGCCGGGAACGTCTGGTGCGGGAGACCGGGGGCTACACGTTCCCCCAGATCGTCATCAATGGCCGGAGCATCGGTGGCTGGGACCAGTTGACCGCGCTGGATCAGGCGGGTGACGTGGACGGGCTCCTGGACGAGCAGTAGTTCGCCACAAGGTCATCGTGGGATCGGGCCTCCCTCTGGATTCGAGTGTCTCAAGCACTCGCAGAGAGGGACCCATGGTGACGCCGGAGGCACGGAGGCGCACGCTCGCCCGGTCAATTACCTGCGACGGCGACCGGTCCGCCGGGTAGCAGGGTGCGGTCAGTTGCCGGACCGCGACCGGGCCGGCAGGGGGCTACCGCCACGCAGGCGCCGCAGACACGACTGACGACCCCTCGCTCCGGGGGCCGACCGGGACCGCGCGACCCCGTGGATGCTTCCCGTGCGTCTCACCTGAGTGGCGCGGCATCTGGGAGGGGGCCCACCTGCCCGCAGAGGTTCTTCCCGGTCGCGTGCGCTCTGTGATACTTCTCCGTGTGTCCGGTGCCCCCACGAGAGCACGGGATCACCGCAGCAGGTGGACTTCCGGTGGGATCGGGCAGGTTCGATGACCTGCTCTCATCCGCCGATGGATGAGAGGCCCGATCGAATGAGCAGTCCCGCACGCCCGATGAAGGTGCCCCGTCACCGCCGACGGCTCCTCCTCGCGCTCGTGATGATCGTCACCGCCGGGGTGGGCACCGCTCTGGCGCTTACCCCCTCGGTTCCGTGGGCGACCAGAGCTGGGGGGACAGGCTCGGACAAGGGATCCGGGGTCTCCGCACTCCCCGACGGCTCGGCGATCGTCATCGGGTACTTCAATGGCAACGCGACCTTTGGCTCCACCACCCTCACGTCCTTCGGGGACGATGACGTCTTCACCGCGAAGGTAAACCCCGATGGGACCTACGCGTGGGCGATCAGGAGGGGGGGGTCGGGTCAGGACAGGGGTGGTGGAGTCTCCGCACTCCCCGACGGCTCGGCATTCGTCATCTGGAACGGATTCATCGCAAAGGTAAATGCCGATGGGACATTCGCCTGGGAGATTGGGAGCGGAGGCTTCAGCGGCGGTGTCTCCGCACTCCCCGACGGCTCGGCCATCGTCACCGGGTACTTCGTGGGCACCGCGACTTTCGGCTCCACCACGCTCACGAGCAGCGCGAGCTATGACGTATTCACCGTGAAGGTGAACTCCGATAGGACCTACGCGTGGGCGACCGGGTCCGGGGGGGCCGGATTGGAGATTGGCCGGGGGGTTTCCGCGCTCCCAGACGGCTCGGCAATCATCACCGGGCACTTCCGGGACACCGCGAGATTCGGCTCGACCGCGCCGCTCGCGAGCAGTGGGGGCGATGACGTATTCGTCGCGAGGTTGAACGCCGATGGGACCTACGCGTGGGCGATCAAGGGCGGGGGGACAGGCCGGGACGAGGGAACCGGGGTCTCCGCACTCCCCGACGGCTCGGCGATCGTCACCGGGTGGTTCAACGGCACCGCGGCCTTCGGCTCCACCACGCTCATGAGCAGCGGGGGCTATGAGGTATTCATCGCGAAGGTGAATGCCGATGGAACCTACGCGTGGGCACGCCGGGCCGGGGGGGGGTGATTACGACATTGGGTACGGCGTCTCCGCACTCCCCGACGGGTCGGCAATCATCACCGGGTCCTTTGATTACACCGCGATCTTCGGCTCCACCACTCTCACGAGCAACGTGAGCGATAACGGATTCACCGCGAAGGTGAACGCCGATGGGACATTCGCGTGGGCGAGCGGGGCCGGCCGGGGAGGGGACGGTGGCCAAGGGGTCTCCGCACTCCCCGACGGCTCGGCAATCGCCACCGGGGACTTCAGCGGCACCGCGACCTTCGGCTCCACCACGCTTACGAGCAGCGGGGACAACGACGTATTCACCGCGAAGTACCTCGGCGTACCGATCCCACCGCAGGCCCCGACCGCCGTGGGTGGCGACGCGGGGGCCCGGGTGACGGTTCCCGCCCTTGCCGGTGGATCGGTCACCACCTACACCCTCACCGCCTCACCCGGCGGGGCCTCCTGCACGGTCGTGGTGCCCGCTAACCACTGCACCATCAGCGGGCTCACCAACGGCACCCCCTACACCTTCACCGCAACGGCGACGAACGGCGCGGGCACATCGGGGGCCTCTGCCCCATCGAGCGCGGTCACCCCGGTGGCACCAACACCGGTGGTGCCCGTCGCGGCCCCGGCCGTGCCCATCGCAGCCCTCCGGGTCACCGGCCCGCGCTGCACCAAGGGCGTGTGCACCACCACCGGTCGGGTGCCTGCAGGTGCCACGCGCATCACCCAGACCGCCACCACTGCTCCCGGCGCTGCGAAGGTGAAGACGGCCAGGGGCCGGTGCACCAT
>CAMAVU010000029.1 GCA_945861935.1 Bifidobacterium breve
CATTCCTATCACATGCCGCGACGCGCTCACCGGCGCAGGTCATGTGCCGACCGTCTCCCATCCCCGCATCGGACCGGCCCGCTCGTCATGCCACCCACGGCCCCTCTGGACCGCGCGCCGGGTGCGCCACACGACGGTCGGGCCCTACCACGAAGGAATGCGCATGGTTGCCGGTTGCATCATGGGGGGGTCAGCCCCCGACGCGATGGCGGCCTACATAGCGCAAGTGGAGCAGGCACTCCACGATCTCGTCGGACCGCGCGGATTGACCTACGACTTCGTCACGCTCTTTGTGACGGCCCGAAGGCCCGTCCGGGTTGGGACACCCGGGCGGCGAGTCGGGAGCATCGCTCCCGGGACGCCGTGATGCGCACCCCCGCACCGGCCGGGAATGGGGCAGCGCCCGGGCCGTCTCCCTGACCCATGGTCGTCACGTAGAGGTACGGCCCCGAGATGTATGTGGCGATGCGCGTGCCAGAGGTGATGCCGGTGGTGCTGGTGCCCATGAGGGAGACGGCGCTCACCGCGCATCCGGGAGGAGACACCGAGAACATGACCCGGTCCTCGCTCGGGGCCACGCGGATCGCCGAGAGTGCCCCGGACGAACGAGTGGGGTTCAGGGTGGGGTGAACGACCACGTCGCCGTGGACATGATCGTGTCCGGCGACGCCCCGGAGAGGACCCCGGTGATGAGGGCGGCCTCACACACGACATCCGCGGGAGCGGCCCGTGATGGCCCTGAGGAGCGGGCCATTCATACCCTCCACCTCGGGTGCGTTGAACGGGTGACACACCAATCCCAGATGCCGTGCCGTCAGCGTTTCCGAGGTACCCTCCTGCCCCGGTCCGTGCCACCGCCTCGTCGCGGCGGTGGCACGGATCATGCGGGACATTCCCGGGTCAGCGCGTGAACCCCCGGGTGCGGATGGGCATCTCGATGGACCGGTAGGAGAGCGCGGACACACCGATGGTGATGAGCACCTGGCAGAGCGAGAGCCATCCCGGCGACAGGTCCACCCCGTGCTCCGGCGTGAACAGCGAGACGACCGGCAGGTGCCAGAGGTAGATGCCGTATGAGCGGGCACCGATCCACATGAGCGGAACCAGTGAGAACAGGCGACTGGTGGCGGTGTCCGGGTGCGCCGCGGCGATCACCAGCATGCCTGCCAGCACGGCGAACATCGCGAACCCACCGCGGTACAGCAGCTCGACCTCCTGCGAGACGCCGATCGTCATCCCCACGATCCCCAGCAAGCCCACCACGCCGGCAATCTCGAGCAGCCCCCCGCGTAGGCCTGCCAGCCGCCATGCCGTGAACCGCCGCGGGGGCAGCGCCAGCGCCGCGATGATGCCGATGAGGAGGGCAACGGCCCGTGTGTCGGTGCCGAGGTAGATGCGGGCCATCGACTCCCCCGAGCCGTCGAAGCTGACGAACGAGAGGCCCACCGACGCCACCGCTCCCGCGGTGGCCCCGGCCAGCAGGGTACGGCGGCCAAGCCCGAACATGACCATGACCGCACCCATCACCAGAGGCCACACCAGGTAGAACTGCTCCTCCATCGCGAGCGACCACAGGTGCTCGTACGCCCCGCTGCGGGCATCCGGACTCCACGGCACCCAGGGCACGGCGACGATGTACCAGTTGGTCACATAGCCGAGACCCGCCAGCACCATGGTGCGTGTGCGGCCGAGAAGGGCGGAATCCACGGCAGCCATCCAGGCCGCCGACACCGCGAGCATCACCACAAGCGCAGGAATCAACCGTCGGATGCGTCGCATCCAGAACCGTCCCAGCCGAATCCTCCCCGTAACTGTCGCCTCGGCCATGAGCAGCGCAGTGATCAGGTAGCCGGAGAGCACAAGGAACACATCCACACCCAGATACCCGCCATCCAGATGCGTGGCGGGAAGGTGGAACATGACGACGGCCGCCACGGCGAGGGCGCGCACGCCGTCGAGCGCGGGCATGCGGGGGATCCCGGGGGGCGTCGGGGCTGCATTCCGGGGCACCGGGCCAATGTATCCTCGGTCGGCCCCTCCTGCTCCCGTGCCCAAAGGAGATCAGCATTCGTCGGGTCCTCGTCACCCTCGCCATCGCCGCCGCCATCGGGGCATCGTCCCCCGCCTGGGCCACGTTCGTGAAGGTTCCGAACTTCAGCCAGAACACCCTCGCGGCACAACTCAACGCCAGCACCGTGATCAACGCGATCGACCATAGCCTCCTCACCGACCTGAAGACTGGCGCCAGGGTCACAGACCTGACCCACACCGCGGTCGACCCCAGCATCGAATCGGGGCCCGTCATCGTGCTGTCCACGCCGCCCAATCAGGCTCCCCGGTTGTCACTCGTCCAACTCAAGCGCCGGATGGCGATCCTCTACGTCACCGATCCGGCCGCAGCCAACATCCTCGGCAAGGCGAGCGACACCGGCATGCGCGGGCTGCCGTGGCTGTTCCGGCAGGAGCCCAGTGGATCACAGGACGCGGCCGCCCTCACGGGCGACGGCACGCAGCGAATGTCGAAGATCAGCGGCACGGCGCTGGCCAAGGCAAGTACGCCCGGCATGACCACGATGCTGCGAAGCGCCGTTGACAAGACGTGCACGACGCCGAGGGGCATCAGCACGTGCGCGGCGCACATGGTGGCCGTGGACGAGATCGGGGCCGCATTCGGATCCATTCCGGGATCGGCGCAACCGGGGGCCGGCACGAAGCTGGTCGACGCGATGAGCCAGTTGGAGACGATGCCCTCACGGTGGGGGGGCACCTATGCCAGCCGCATTCACTTCTACGTGGCACCGGGCGTGAGCACCGCCATCAGCGCGGGTCGCGGTGCCAGACGCACTCTGGGAGCCGACGGCAAGGTGCACTTCCGTGATTACTCAGCCGTCACCTCCGCGCTTGCGAAGGCTGGCGGAGTGTGGCTCGAGATGTACCACTACCCCGAGCACGGCGGTCCCCGTACGCCCTTCACCGCCGAGGAGTGGCGTGACGTCCCCACGGACATGGCCTCCTTCCTTCTCCAAAAATCGGTCGCGAAGCGCAATCCGGTGGACTACCTGCACTTCGTATTGACCGAGACGGCGGGTTCCGACCTCGCATCGTCCCGGGTGTGCACCATCACGCCGTCCGGTTCGCAGGCGCCAAATTCGAACATCGTCATCCGCCCCGGTGAGGCGGCGGCGATCCTCAACACTCTGCCCGGGTGCAAGGCGCCGGTTCCCATTTGCGTCTCGCTGGCCGCCCCCGCGGGTGGGAGCGAGAGCGAGATCACACAGCCCGGGCGCCAGCGCGGCATGGTCGGAGTAACGCCGCCCGGGAACATCTTCCTGACCGGCTACCGCACCGCCCTCATCATCAAGGCCCCAGCCGAGTTCGCCGTGGTCCAGCCCACGCCGTCGGGGATGATGTGCCAGTGGCAGCGCGCTCAAACGGGCTCGATGAATGCGCGCATCCTCGCCAACGGGCCAGCCGCCTTCAAGGTGACCGGCACGGAGGCCGAGGTCTTCAGCACGCAGTTCCGGCAGTTCTTCCTCGTGCGGTGAGACGACCGGGCGCGCCGCGTGGGTGCACCCCGGGCAACGAGCACACAGCGGACCCATCACGGGGTGGCTCGGTGGTGTCCAGCCGCGACCCGAATGAGGTCCACAACGGGGGAAGGCCCGCACAAGCGGACCTTCCCCCGGGAGTGGGCGTTACTGGGCTCGAACCAGTGACCCCCAGCTTGTCGAGCTGGTGCTCTCCCAACTGAGCTAAACGCCCTCTGGCGGGGGACGATAGCAAGGGGCCACTTGGCGGACGGGATTCACCGGGGGAACATGCGTGGCACCGCGGGTCGTGGTGACGGCGGACATCGCGACCTCACCACGTCCGGTCCACGGACACGCTGCCCCGTGTGCGGATCCGGACGTCCGGGGGGCGCGCGGACGCAGGTGGTAGCCGGGCGCGCCAGCCACCACCTGCCCGCGCGTGATGCCACTGGTACCGTGGCACTCGTGAGTCACCCGCCTGCCCCGTACCACGTCGGCATCGCCGGAGCCGGGCAGTTGGCGCAGATGACCGTCCTCGCGGCCTGGCCCCTGGGCATCCGTGTGGCGGTACTCGGCCGACCGGGCGAGCCTGCCGCCGGGCCGGCGGCGGGGCTGGTGGAGGGTGACTGGCACGATGCGGATGCACTCCTGCGCATCGGGCGCGAGGTGGGCGTGCTGACGCTCGAGAACGAGTTCGTGGATGCCCGGCACCTGGCCGCCGTGGCGGCGGCAGGCACCCCCGTTCGTCCGGACCCCGAACGCATGGCAACCGTTCAGGACAAGGCCCTGCAGAAGATCGCGCTGCGCGAGGCCGGGTTGCCGGTGCCGACGTTCGTCGTGCCCGATTCCGCAGCCGATCTGGCCGCCGCCGGGCGTGACCTCGGGTGGCCGCTCATGCTGAAGGCGCGCACGCTCGGCTACGACGGCTACGGCAACGCCCTGTGCCACGATCTCGCGGAGGCCGAGCGGGCCTATCCGCACCTCGCCGAGCGAGGTGGCGGCGTGCTGGCCGAGGCGTTCGTGGACTTCCGGCGCGAATTGGCGGTGATGGTGGCCCGCCGCCATGGGGGCGGCGACGCCGTGTACCCCGTGGTCGAGACGCGCCAGCACGACCACGTTCTGCGCGAACTCCTCTGCCCCGCCCCCGGGGATCCTGCTGTCGCCCACGAGGCCAAGCGCGTGGCCCGGGCTGCGGCCGAGGCCGTCGCCGGCGCGGGCGTCACCGGCGTCGAGATGTTCCAGACCGCAGACGGCCGGATCCTCGTGAACGAGATCGCCCCCCGGCCGCACAACTCGGGCCACCACACCATCGAGGCCTGCATCACGTCGCAGTTCGAGAACCACCTGCGGGGCATCCTGGGCCTGCCGCTCGGCCCCACCGAGCTCATCGCCCCGGGTGCGGCGCTCGTCAACCTGCTGGGCGACCGTGACGGGCCGAGCCACCCCGACATCTCGGAGGCCGCGGCCATCGGCGGTGCTCACGTGCATCTCTACGGCAAGGCCGACGTCCGCGTGCGCCGTAAGATGGGCCACGTGACCGCGCTGGGAGCACGCCCGGAGGACGCACTCGAGACCGCACGGCGGGCCGCGGCGCTGGTGCGGTTGTGAGCGCGTCCGTGGTGGGCGTGGTGATGGGAAGCGACTCGGACCTGCCCGTGATGCAGGCCGCCATTGACGTGCTGACCGATCTCGGCATCGGCCACGAGGTGCGCGTCACGAGTGCGCACCGCACTCCCGACGAGATGATCCGGTACGGGAAGGAGGCCGCAGACCGCGGCATCAAGGTGATCATCGCCGGTGCCGGGGGCGCAGCCCACCTGCCGGGGATGCTCGCGTCGGTGACGATCCTCCCGGTAATCGGGGTGCCCGTGCGCACGACCGCGATGTCGGGGATGGACAGCCTGCTCTCGATCGTGCAGATGCCGCGTGGTGTCCCCGTGGCCACCGTGGCCGTGGATAACGCCACCAACGCCGGGCTTCTGGCCGCGCGCATCCTCGCGCTCTCCGATGCGGAACTTACCCGCAGGGTCGCGCTCAGTACCGAGGCGATGAAGCAGACGGCCCTTGACGCCGACCAGCGCGTGCGGGAGGCCGCATCGGGCGACACATGAGGCGTGGGGCTCTCGCTGCAGCGGCCGTCGCCGCCATCATCCTTCCGATCGGCCTCGTCGGATGCGGTCCCACCAGTGAGCCCGTGGCATCCACCCCCCGCGTAACGGTGCCCACTCCCACGGGTCCCGCGCTCACCATTGATGCGTTCCGTGTGAGGGCCGACTCCGCATGCCAGATGATCTACGCGGACGTGAACGCCATGGGCGACGCGCCGACCTCCGGCACCGGTGAAACGCTCCTCTGGTACCAAGGGGTCGCGGCCGCCTGGCATGGGGGTCTCGACGCCGTTGACGAGCTGCTGCCACCAGTCCACATGCAGTCCGCCTGGGGCAGCGTCGTGGAGAACTACCGCGCGATCACGCAGGCGGCGGACGACAACGTGGCACTCGCGGAGGCGAACCGCGAGGCGTCCGAATTGATCAACTCGGACGCCACAGCCGCGCAGACCCGGGCGGGGATGGCGAACGTGGAGCTCCTCCGGAGACTCGGGCTCACCGGCTGCACCGGAGGGACCTGAAGCAATCCACCGCGGGGGCGGCCGATTCGAGTGGGGGGACCCGATCGGCACCCCTGATCAGCTCACCCGATGCGGCCGGAGGTCCTGGGACCGGACGGGGTGTACGCCCCCGTGCGGAACGGTCATTCGGCGTGTGCCGGGAAACGGCAAAACCGGGGGTGCCCCGGGAACGCACCAACGTCACGACCAGTTCCCGTCGAGCAGATGAGGGGGGGCCAAAACCCCTCGGGCCCGCCGACGCGGGCCCGAGGGGCACATCACGTGGTGTTGTCTGCCGTCAGGCGGGCTTGCCGATGGCCGCGCCCTTGCGAGCACTGAAGCCGTCGAGCATCACATCCAGATCGCTGGGCTTGGCCTTCCCGAGGATCGTCTGGTAGCGCTCGGTCTGTGTCGTGCGCTCCTGGCGGTACAGGATGCCGAGAGCGAACCCGCCGCGCAGTGCCAGGTCGAAGGCCTGCACGCGGTCGGTGACGTCGTGGTCGGGCGCGACGTCGGTGACCTTCTCCTTCCACGACTCCTGCGTGTTGTTGAAGACGACGCAGGGCGACATGGCGTCGATGTACGAGAAACCCTTGTGCTCCACCGCCTGGGTGATGAGCTCGGTGAGCGCCTTGGTGTTGAACGACGCACCGCGCGCAACAAACGAGGCACCCGACGCGATGGCGAAGGCCAGCGGATTGAGCGGGTCCTCGGGGTTGCCGAACGGGGTGGACGGCGCCTTCTGCTCGAAGAGCGAGGTGGGCGACGCCTGCCCCTTGGTGAGGCCGTAGATCTCGTTGTCCATCACCAGATAGGTGATATCCACGTTGCGGCGGGCGGCGTGCGGGAAGTGACCCGCGCCGATTGCGAAGCCGTCGCCGTCGCCGCCCACGGCGATGACCGTGAGATCAGGGTTGGCCAGCTTGACGCCCATCGCGACCGGCAGCGGCCGCCCGTGCAGGGTGTGCACGCCGTAGGTGGAGGAGAAGTGCGGCAGACGGCTGGAGCAACCGATACCCGACACGATGACCGTCTTGCTCGGGTCGAGGTCCAGATGGGCCATGGAGCGGTAGAGCGAGGCCAGCACGCCGAAGTCACCACAGCCCGGACACCAGATGGGCTTGAGCTCGGACTTGAAGTCGTTGGGCGTGCGGGTGCTCACGCGGTCACCTCCTGGGCGACGAGGTCCATGATCGCCTCGGCGGTGAACGGCAGACCGTCGCACTTTGCGACGCTCTCCAGCTCGATGCCGGTCTCGGCGCGGATGAGCCGGGCGAGCTGCCCGGTGTAGTTCACCTCGGGGACGATCACCCGAGTGGCGCGGGCGGCGAAGTGCTCTACCCGCGATACAGGGAACGGGCCGAGGACCCGGGGGTAGAACGCACCAACAGAAAGCCCACGCTCCCTCAGGCGATCCACGGCCTCGCGCACGGGACCGAAGGTGGAGCCGAAACCGATGAAGGCGACGTCCTCGGGCTGCGCCTCGCCGTGGGTGGCGACGCGCGAGACCTCCCGCAGGGGCTCGAGCTTGCCGAGCCGCTTGGCCTGCATGCCCAGATGGATCTCGGGCGTGTAGCCGGGGTGGCCGTACTCGTTGTGCTCGATGCCGGTGGCCACGTACATCCCGTTGGGTTCACCGGGGATGCCCATCGGCGAGATGGAGTCGGGCGTGTACTCGTAGCGCTTGTAGTCCTCGCGGGCCATTCCGGCCGAGGTCTTCCGCTGGACCAGTTCGATCTCATCGGTCTCGGGGCGGTGGATGACCTCCAGCCGCGTGGCCAGGCCCTGATCGGTGAGCAGGAGCACCGGTACCTGGTACTCCTCGGCGTAGTTGAAGGCATCGATGGTGGCGTAGAAGCAGTCCTCGACCGACACCGGCGCGATGACGACGCGCGGTGCCTCGCCATGGCCACCGTAGAGGGCGTGGTTGAGGTCGCTCTGCTCGGTCTTGGTGGGCAGACCCGTCGAGGGGCCGCCACGCTGGGCATCGACGATCACGCAGGGGATCTCGGCGGTGCCCGCGTAGCCGATGAGTTCGCTCATCAGGGAGATGCCCGGACCCGAACTGGCCGTCATCGCCTTCGCCCCGGCGTAGGACGCTCCCAGGACGGAGGCCAGCGAGGCGATCTCGTCCTCGCACTGGATGGTGAGGCCGCCGACCTGCGGCAGGCGCACCGACAGCCACTCGAGGATGTCCGACGCCGGGGTGATGGGGTAGCCGGCGAAGTACTTGACGCCCGCGGCGATCGCCCCGATGGCGATCGCCTGATTGCCCGAGATGAGCATCCGGTCGTCCTCGACCTCCACCGGCGGAACCAGCGGGTACCTGCCCTTCAGGTCCGCGGCCTCGTCAGCGCCCGCGTGGAGCGCCGCGATGTTGGCATCAGCGACGCCCTCCTTGTGGGCGTAGCGACGGAGCACCAGCTCCTCGATGGGAGCGGTGTCGAACTCAATGACGCCTGTCACGGCGCCGACGGCCACCATGTTCTTGGCGCGCAGCGAGCCGCCGATCTCCTTGGCGAGCGCCTCCATGCGTACCGGGCGCGCCCGATGCAGGTAGTCGTCCGGGATCACCACCTCGGTGATGTCGTAGAGGATGACGCCCTCGGGGCCCAGTGAGTCCCAGTTCAGGTCCCAGGCCTCCTGGTTGAAGCACACGAGCAGGTCCACGTCCTGACCGTGGCTCCAGATGGGCTCGTCGCTCAGGCGGAACTGGTACATGCACGGCCCGCCCTTGATCTCGGCGGGGAAGGTGCGGAACGTCTGGGTGTAGTACCCGCCGCGCGCGGCGGCCTGGGTGAGGATGTCCCCGGACGAAATGACGCCCTCACCGGACTCGCCGGCCAGACGTACGACCACGGAGTGTCGTGCAGACAACGTGCCTCCAAGAGGAAGGGATACCCGGGACGCGCATGCCCCGAGCGGCAGATCGGCAGGTCCCCTGCAAATTCGGGACACCTGGGACACACCGGTCCGACTGCCGCGAGGATGCTAGCCACACCCGTGGCGCCGGGCAATACGAACCACCTCAGGGCATGACAACCGCCCCTGACCGAACCCCGGTGCGAGGCACTTAACAAACCGGCGCCCGGCGCCGGTTTGTTAAGTGCCTGGCACCGGGGTTCGCGGGAGAACATCGCCCTCGGCGCCCCATATCGTGTCGGCCCATGGATGAGGATGCCCTCACGAGGATGTTCGCCGGCCTTCGCGGTCAGGAGCGCCGTGTACGCCGCCCGCCGCCGGACGGCCAGGGCGGCCTGCTGCTGGCGGAGGGCGCGCGCGTGGTGCAGCGGTGCCTCGACGCCGGGCACCACCTGCGGGCGCTGCTGGTGAGCACCGCCTACAACGGACCCTTCCCCTCCTCTGCCGTGCCGACCCTCACGCTCGACCCCGACGGAATCCAACGGCTCACCGGCTTCGGAGCCCTGCGCGAGATGCTCGGGGCCTTCGATCGGCCGCCGGATCCGCAGGCTGACCACGTGCTGCCCGGCGCCCGGCGCGTCCTCGTGCTCGAGGGTGTCGCCAACCCCTCCAACGTGGGCACCATCATCCGGAGCGCCACCGCACTCGGTGTGGACGCCACACTCATCGGACCCGGGTCGTCCGATCCCTTCGGGCGCAGGGCACTGCGCACCTCAATGGGCGCGGCGCTGGTGCATCCATGGGCAATCAGCGACGACCCGATCGCCGACTGCCGGGGGCATGGCTTCGCTGTGCTGGCCCTCACGCCCTCGGTCTCCGCCGAGGCGCTGCCCGAGGCCCTTGCCGGGCGGTCAGGGGAGCGGGTCGCGCTGTTCCTCGGAGCCGAGGGGCCCGGGCTCTCCCCCGGGCTCCTCGAATCGGCGGATGCCCGCGTGACAATCCCGATGGCCGCGGGCGTCGATTCGCTCAATGTCGCGGCGGCGGCGGCCGTGGCCTGCTGGCTCCTCGCGGACCCCGCCAGCCCACTCGTGCGTTAGAGAGGCGACCGTGGGAGTCGAACCCACTCATGTCGGTTTTGCAGACCGATGCGTTCCCACTTCGCCAGGTCGCCGCGCGGGACGCTCAGGCTAGGGCACCGCGCGCATCATCGCCAGCGGCCGACGGTACCCGGGGCCACGACGCCGCAAACAACGAAGCCCCGCGGTGGCGGGGCCTCGTAAAGGAGCGGATGAAGGGACTCGAACCCTCGACCTTCTGCATGGCAAGCAGACGCTCTAGCCAACTGAGCTACATCCGCAAGGCGGGCAGCACCCTAGCAGGCGTCCCGCCACGGGTCAGTGTCCTCCGAGGCGAACGCGACCACCACGCCCGCCGACGCCAGCAGCTCGGCCAGGCGCGGTGCCCAGGCGCGCATGGCATGCTGCTCGACGGCCCCGTGGGGAAGGTTGACGAGGGCCATGCCGTCAGCCGCATCGGCGTCGTGATAGGTGAGGTCGCCGGTGAGGTAGGCGTCGGCCCCGGCCTCCCGGGCAACCTGAACAAGGGAGCGCCCAGACCCCGTGCACACGGCGATCCGCGACACCGGTCGGTCGGGGTCGCCCACCAGTCCCACGTTGGCACGGCGGGTGCAGAACATCCCTACCGCCCGCGCGGCGAGCGCGCCAAGGGTGACGGGCGCGATGGCCCCAATCCGGCCGAGCCCGGCGCGGGGATCGGCGGCACCGGGCACCAGCGGCTGGCGTTCGCCCATGCCGAGCGCATCGGCCATCATGTCGTTGAGTCCTCCTGAGGCGGAGTCGAGGTTCGTGTGCGCCGCCACCACGGCCACCCCCTCCCGGGCCGCGCGCAGCACCAGCGCCCCGGGGGTGCGTGATGCACTGACCGCCGACATCGCCGGGAAGATCGGTGGGTGGTGCACCAGCACCAGATCGGCGGAGGTATGCGCAGCCTCGTCGAGCACCTCTGCCCGGAGGTCGAGCGCCATGAGCACGTGCGACACCGTGCGATCGCGGCGCCCCACCATCAGGCCGACATTGTCCCAGTCCTCCGCCAGGCGTGCGGGCGCCACGGCGTCGAGCGCCGCGAGGAACCCGCCGACGTTCACCTGCTGTCGCCGGTGCGGAAGAACTTGAGCATCACCAGCGCGTCGATGGATGCGCACACACCCAGCACGGTGAGGACGATCAGCGCACCCGGGGTGATGCCCGCCTGCTGGTCAAGGATCACGCCGATGGCCACCGCGCCGAGGAACCAGATGACCGCCCGGGCCATGCGACCGATGTAGACATGGCCGAGACCCGGGATGACGAGACTGAGGATGATCGCGATGGCCACCGACCGCCCGGCGGGGCGCCGGGTGCGCGGAGAGCGGGGCGGCGGGGTCACGCGGCGTAGACAGTCATCTCGCGCGCCCACTCCACAGGGCCGCCGAAGGCCCCGGCTGCTGCGCGGACCGCCCCCTCGCGATCGACGTCGGGGTAGCCGTGTACGAGCAGCAGGCGGCGCGCGCCGGCCCGGCGCGCAATCTCACCCGCCGCCTCGGCGTTCATGTGCATGGCGCCCTCAGGAATCTCGCTGGTGCCGAAGCTGCACTCGGCCACGAGGATGTCGGTGCCGTCCGCGAGGGCGGCCAGTGCGTCGTTGGGACGGCAGTCGGCGCCGTACGTGATGGATCGCCCGCCGTGCTCGACGCGCACGGCGTGAGTGGGTGGCAGATGCGGCACCTCGGCATGGCGGATCGTCAGGTCGCCGCGCTCGAGGACGCCACCGCCCGTGGGCAGGTCGTGCGCGGTGATGCCCGCCCACGAGTCGCCGTCGACGATCGCCTCGAGGCGCTCCATCAGCCCCGGGGGGGCGTGAACCTCGAGCGGGTGCCCCACGCCGGGGCCGTACGCCATGTAGATCCGCGCGGCCAGAAGGTCGGCCAGATGGTCCGGATGCAGGTGACTGATGACGACGGCATCGAGGTGGATGGGATCGATCTGGCCCAGTAGCCGGTTGAATGTCCCGGCCCCCAGATCGAGCGATACCGCTGAATCCCCGGCCCGGATGAGGTAACCGCTCTGTGCCTGATCGGGCAGGGCAAACGCGGCGCCCGTGCCGAGCGGGATGATTTCGAGGGTCGCGGGCACGCGCCGCATGCTATACCGCGTCTATGAGAGCCCCACTCGCACTCCTCTGCGCCCTTTCCATCGCCGCGGGCATGCTGGTCGGCTGCGGCGGAGGCACCGATCTGACTCAGGGCATGAGCGCTGACCAGTTGCTTTCGGAGAGCGTGACGCGCACCGGCGCGGTGGCCTCGTACCGCTTCGGGCTGGACCTTGACGCGACCCTGGAGGTCTCGGGGGCCGGGGCGTTCACGGGCATCCTGAGCACCCCGCTGGAGATCAGCGGTGAGGGCGCGGCCACCAAGTCCGGCGACTTCTCCCTCGACGCCACGGCCGATCTCGGACCCGCCGCCATCCAGGCCAACATCACCAGAGTGGGCGACGCGCTGTACCTGTCGGTGCTGGGGCAGGCCATCAGGCTCGACGTCCCCGCGGCCACGGTGAGGTCGCTGAATGCCGCCCGCCTTGCACCGGCCATCGCGGGATGGATCACTGACGCCGAGATCGTGGGCACTGAGGAGGTGGACGGCGTCCCGGTCGTGCACATCCGCGGGCGGGTGGACGAGAAGGCCCTGGCCGACAGCATCGCCGGGCTGGTCGAGGGCCTGGGCGCGGGCGACGCCGTGAACGCCGGTGCCGGCGGGACGGACGGCGATCTGGACACCGGCGTGGTGGACGTGTGGGTGGGTCAGGAGGACCTCCTCATCCACCGCACGACGGCCGAGGTGGTGTCAAAGGACCAGCTGGCGACCATCCCGGCTGTGGGGTCACTCGACATCCGGATAAGCGTGACCCTCTCCGAGTTCGGCGCCACTGTCGCCATCCTGGCCCCGAGTGGCGCACGCACCGTGAACCTGGACTCCATCGCCAGCCTGCTCGGCGGCTGACCGATGCAGATCGGGGGGCCCCTCGCCCACACCGCTGGGCCGGCGATCCCGCGCGCACGGGGCTGACCGGTGCGGTTCGGGGCCTTCCTCGCCCCCTTTCATCACCCGCGCGAGAACCCCACGCTCGCACTGGAGCGCGACCTCGACCTGATCGCGCACCTCGACCACCTGGGGTTCGACGAGGTCTGGGTGGGAGAGCACCACTCCACGGGGTGGGAGTACATCTCGTCGCCCGAGATCTTCCTCGCCGTCGCGGCCGAGCGCACCCGGAACATCCGTCTGGGCACGGGGGCCGTGAGCCTGACCTACCACCACCCCCTGATGGTGGCCGACCGGATTGTGCTGCTCGATCACCTGACGCGCGGGAGGGTGAACCTCGGGGTGGGCCCGGGCGGGCACCTCTCAGACGCCGCGATGCTGGGGGTAGCGGCCTCCGGGATCCGCGAGCAGATGGAGCGGAACCTCGAGGTGATCCTCCACCTGCTCACCAGCACGGAGCCCATCACCACCTCCGGGCCGGGGTGGGAACTGCACGACGCCGTCCTGCAGTTGCGGCCCTACCAACGGCCCCATCCGCCCCTGGCAATTCCCAGTCTGGAGTCGCCGTTCGGCATGGCTCTCGCGGGACGGCTCGGGGCGGCCCCCCTGTCGCTGTTCTTCGGCTCGGCGGATCTGGCCGCGCAGTGGGCGATCACCGAGCAGGCCGCGGAGCGGGCGGGGCGGGTCGCGAAGCGATCCGACTGGCGCGTGGTGGTACCCGTGCACCTGGCCGAGTCACGTGAGCAGGCGATCGAGGAGGTCCGCACCGGTAGCGGCGAGTGGCTCTTTGACTACGTCCAGGCGCTGACCGGCCGCCCGGCGCCCGTGGCGGGCCCGCCCGACGTCGTCGTGGAGCAGATGATCGAGGCCGGGTCGTGGGTGATCGGTACCCCGGACGACCTCGTGGCATTCATCCGTGGATTGGCCGAGCGCACCGGCGGGTTCGGCACGTTCCTCGTGTGGGGGCATGAATGGGCGGCGCCCGAGGCCACACGCCGATCATACGAACTGCTTGCCCGCCATGTGATGCCCGAATTGCAGGGCTCGCTCGACGGGCTGCGCGCATCGGGGGTGGTGGCGCGGGGGAAGGCAGCCGACCTGCACGAACAGCGCATCGCGGGCGTTGAGGCGGCGCGCGACCGGAACACCCGCGAGCGGGAGGGGCGATAACGGGACCGGTGGGTGAGCGTCCTCTGGTGGTGCTCCGGCATGTGCCGTGGGAGGGTCCGCACCGGATCCTCGACGGGTTCGCCGGAATCCCCATTCAGGTGGTGGACGCCCTTGCGGCATCGGCGGTACTGCCCCCTGCCCACGCGGTGCGCGGCGCCGTGATCATGGGCGGCCCCATGAGCGTGAACGACACCGGCGCGTACCCCGGTCTGAAGGCGGAGATCGAGTGGATCCGCGCCGCGCTGGCGGCGGGACTGCCCATGCTGGGCATCTGCCTGGGCTCGCAGTTGATCGCCCGGGCGGCGGGATCGGCGGTGGCCCCCGGGCGGGCGCCGGAGATCGGCTGGCTGCCAGTGGAGGTTGGAGACTCCCGTGATCCCGTTCTGGGTCCCCTCGCCCCGATGACCGTCGCACTGCACTGGCACGGCGAGGCCTTCGCCCTGCCCGCCGGGGCGGGCCCGCTGGCACGGTCGGCGCTCACCGACCTGCAGGCGTTCCGCCTCGGCAATGCGTGGGGAGTGCTGTTCCACCCCGAGGCCGACGCCGCGCTCGTGGAGACATGGCTCACGGAGCCGTCCATGTGCGCCGAGGCCGAAGGGGTCATCGGACCGGACGCGGCGGCGGCGCTCAGGAACGGCGCGGCGCGCCATGCGGAGGTGCTGATGCACCGCAGCACAGCGGGCTTCGCCGGATTCGCCGCGCTCACCCGAGGGGAGGCGACCCTCCGCGGTCCAGGGCGTTGACCACGCCCACGTTGCGGTGGTCGAAGGCATCCTCGCCCCATGGGGCGTCGAGGAACGCTTCGGTGGTCTCGACGGCGACGGCGGGTGAGGTGGCCCGCAGCGACAACACGAGCACGTTGGCGTGGTTGTACTTGCGGGCCATGCGGGCGGTCTCGGCATCGCCGCACAGGGCGGCGCGGGCACCCGCCACCTTGTTGGCCGCGATCGAGGCGCCGGTGCCGCTCCAGCAGAACAGGACGGCCGCATCGGCATCGCCCCGGGCAACCGTGCCGGCGGTCACGGCACTGGCCTCGGCCCATTCCGTCTCGTCGCCATGAATGAGCGGACCGACCAGCGTGAGCACGTGGCCGTGCTCCTCGAGCCAGGCGATCACGGCGTCCGTGACGGGCTGGCGCATGTCCGATCCGACGGCGATCCGCACGCCGACAATGTACGTGCGGCGGGCCGCTACCGTGGGATCCATGATCGTTCGCGGGGGGACCTTCGGGCCGGTGGCCACCAATACGTACGTCGTGGCCGATCACGAGGGCGGCAGCGCCCTCATCGTGGACCCGGCGGCAGGGAGCAGCCGGTGGGTGGCCGAGACCCTGACCGCGCTGGCCGTGGAGCCGATCGCGGTGCTCGATACGCACGGCCACTGGGACCACGTGGTGGAGAACCATGTCTGGGACGCCCAGGGCATCCCGGTATGGGTGGGACGCGGCGACGAGGGCTGGCTCGGGGCACCCGCGCCCTTCAATCCCGCGCTGTTCGGCAATCCCCCTCCTACGCCCGGCGTCACGCCGGCGGCCATCCTGGAGGACGGCGACACCATCACGTGCGGCGATCTCTCGTTCCAGATCATCGCCACGCCGGGGCACTCGCCGGGCCTGCAGGTGGCGTATAACGCGGAGGCGGGCCAGGCGCTGGTGGGCGATCTCATCTTCGCGATGGGCATCGGCCGGACGGACTTCCCGGGGAGCAATCACAACGACATGGTCCGCTCGCTCACGCGGATCTTCGCCGAGTTGCCCGGCGACACCCTGATCTACCCGGGGCACGATCGTTGGGGAGTGACGCTGGCCGATGCCGAGCCCTACGCGAGGATGTTCATGTGAGCGTCACCCGCGACGAGGTGATCGCCGCTCTGGACCAGGTGCTCGACCCCGAACTGCACCGCAGCATCGTGGCGCTCGGAATGGTCGGCTCCGTGGATGTGGACGGGACGCGGGTGGCCATCAGCATCCGCCTGACCGTGGCAGGGTGTCCTCTGAAGGCCGAGATCCAGCGCCGCGTCAGCGAGGCCGTGGCTGCGCTCCCGGGCGTGGAGGGTGTGCAGGTGAGGCTCGACACCATGACCGACGCCGAGCGCGCGGGGGTGCGGGAGTCGATCATCGGCGGTCCGCGGCGGGACAGCCCGTTCGCGGCCGGTTCGCGGACGACGGTGATCCTCGTGGCGTCCGGCAAGGGCGGGGTGGGGAAGTCGAGCATCACGTGCAATCTTGCCGTGGCCCTGGCGGCACGGGGGCACAGCGTGGGCCTTCTCGATGCGGACGTCTACGGCTACTCCATCCCGCGGATGATGGGGGCCTCCCAGCAGCCGGTGATGCTCGACGACCTCATCATCCCGGTCGAGAGCCACGGGGTCCGGCTGATGAGCATCGGCTTCATGACGGCGGACGATGACCCCGTGATCTGGCGGGGTCCGATGCTGCACAAGGCCCTCACGTCGTTCGTGACCGAGGTGTTCTGGGACGAGCCCGATGTGCTGCTCGTGGACCTCCCCCCCGGCACGGGCGATGTGTCGCTGTCGCTCGCGCAACTGCTCCCGGCGGCTACGGTGCTGGTGGTGACGACGCCGCAGCTGACGGCGCAGCGAGTGGCGCGCCGCGCAGCGGCCATGGCCACGCGCGTGAACCTCCCGGTTGTGGGCGTGGTCGAGAACATGTCGTGGTTCGTGGCCCCCGACACGGGGGAGCGCTATGAGGTGTTCTCGGGTGGGGGCGGCGCCGCACTGGCCGCCGACATCGGCGTGCCCCTGCTCGGGCAGGTCCCGCTCGAGTCGGATGTCGCACGCGCCGGGGACGAGGGCCTGCCCGTGGTCGCAGCCCGGCCCGACAGCCCCGCAGCGATCGCGCTGGCAGGGATCGCCACGGCGGTCGCCGAGGCCGCGGGTATCCCGAAGCCCGCCGCTATCCCCCTTCAGGCCCGGTAGACTCATCCCCGTTCGGCGGATGCCCATGCGTCCGCGAGGCAACTGCCCGAGGGGACTCCGTTGGCCTACGTCATCACCGAGCCGTGCATCGGCACCAAGGACACGTCCTGCGCCGACGTGTGCCCCGTGGATTGCATCCACCCCGCGCCGGGCGAGGACAACGCCGACACCGCGACGATGCTCTACATCGACCCGGCCGAATGCATCGACTGCGACGCCTGCGTCGAGGCCTGCCCCGTGGATGCCACTCTGGCCGAGGACGACGTGCCCGCGCAGTGGGAGATCTTCAAGGAGATCAACCGGGCGTACTTCGAGCAGGGCCACGAGACCGGTGAGAAGATGGTGCAGGACTTCCTGGCCGCGCGCGGCTGACCCACCCCCACCCCAGTCAGCAGTAGCCGCGAAGGGCGCC
>CAMAVU010000030.1 GCA_945861935.1 Bifidobacterium breve
GACAGTCCCCCCGGGGGGACTGTCCCCGCGGTTGGGGTTGGGTGGGTTGTGGGCGCGTCTAGACTTCGCGGCCGTCCTGCGCACGTAACCGTCCTGCGCACGCAACGGAGAGGGAGATCGCGCGTTGTCCCGGAGTCAGCCTGCCCAGAAGACCGCCCATTACCTCGCGGAGCCGCATGAGGTGCACCGTGTCGTGCTGCTCTACTCCGGCGGTCTGGACACCTCGGTCATGCTCAAGTGGATTCAGGACGAGTACGAGGCCGAGGTCGTTGCGCTGTGCATCAACCTCGGTCAGCCCAAGGACGACTTCGAGGAGATCCTCGCCAAGGCCGTCGCTCTGGGTGCCGTGGAGAGTCTGGTCGTGGACGCCCGCGAGGAGTTCGCCCGCGACTACGTGGCTCCCGCCATCAAGGCCAACGCCCGCTATCAGGGCGGGTACCCGCTGTTCACATCGCTGGGACGCCCCCTCATCGCCAAGTTGGCCGTGCAGGAGGCCCGCCGCCATGGGTGCGACACCATCGCGCATGGGTGCACCGGCAAGGGCAACGATCAGGTCCGTATCGAGGCCACCATCGCCACACTCGCACCCGAGCTGAAGATCATCGCGCCGGTGCGCGAGTGGCAGATGGGGCGCGACGAGGAGATCGCCTACGCGAAGCAGCACGGCATCCCGGTGTCGTCCAGCGTGGAGCGGCCGTACTCGATCGACGACAACCTGTGGGGGCGCTCCAGCGAGGGCGGCGTGATCGAGGACATCACCCAGGCGGTGCCCGATGACGTCTTCCAACTGGTGACCCCGCCCACCCAGGCCCCCGATGTCCCCGAGGAAATCGTCGTCGGGTTCCGTGATGGACTTCCGGTCACCCTGGACGGGGTCGAGATGCCCCTGCACGAGATCATCCCGGCCATTGCCGCCCACGCGGCGCGGAACGGCGTGGGCATCCTGGATCACATCGAGGACCGTGTGGTCGGCCTGAAGGTGCGGGACGTATACGAGGTGCCGGCCGCCGAGGTCATCCTCACGGCGCACCGCGAACTCGAGAAGCTGGTGTGCACCGGTCGCGAGAACGCCCTCAAGCCCAACCTCGACGCGCTGTGGGCCCAGTTGGCCTACGAGGGCCTGTGGTACGAGCCGCTGCTGGCCGACCTCAACGCCTTCATGGAGCGCGTGAACCGGAAGGTCGAGGGCACCGTGACCGTTCGCCTCTACAAGGGCTCCGCCACGGTCGTCACACGCGACTCGCCAATGGCGCTCTACGACCGCACCCTCGCCACCTTCGACGCCGATCCGTCGTTCTCGCAGAACGCCTCGCCGGGCTTCATCGAGATCTTCTCGCTGCAGTCCCGCATGGCGCACCAGATCGCCGAGGCCCGGGACCGGGGATAGCCCCCGACCGTCCGCCTCGCTTTGTAGGTTGCGGGGAGTGAGCACCGCCACGCCGTTCGCCCATCTCCATGTCCATTCGGACTACTCGATTCTGGACGGCGCCTGCAAGATCCCGCGCCTGCTGGACCGGGTGGAGGAACTCGGCCAGACCGCCGTCGCGCTCACCGACCACGGCGTCATGAGCGGCGCGGTGGAGCTGTACCGCGAGGCCGCACGGCGTGGCATCACGCCGATCGTCGGCCTGGAGGCCTACGTGGTCCCCGACCACCGGGAGCGCCCGGGCCGGGAGCGCCGCAACCACCTGACGTTGCTCGCCGAGACCACCGAGGGCTACCACAACCTCATCCGCCTCTGCTCGGCGGGATACCTGAACGGTTATCACCGCCGTCCGCGCATCGACCACGAGTTGATGAGCCGTTACGCCGACGGGATCATCGTCCTGTCGGGATGCCTCTCGGGCACCATCTGCTCGCGCCTCGCGGACGAGGACCTGGCGGGTGCGCGCGCGGAACTCGACACCCTGTGCCAGGTGTTCGGCCCGGAGGATGTGTACCTCGAACTGCAGGACTCGGGGATTGCGTCGCAGAAGCGCATCAACCAGCACCTCGCCACGCTCGCCACGGAAACCGGCCGCACGATGGTCGCGACCGGCGACGTGCACTACATCTGCCATCAGGACGCCGAGAGCCACGATGCGCTGCTGGCGATCCAGACCCGCGATGTGCTGTCGAACCCGGACCGGTTCAGGTTCGACACGCAGGAGTTCTACGTCAAGTCCGCGGACGAGATGCTCCTCGCGCTGCCGGACTATCCGGACTCGATCCCCGCCACGATGGAGGTGGCCGAGCGGTGCGCCGGGCTCGATCTGCCGCTCGGCGACATCAAGTTGCCGGTATTCCCGGTGCCCACCGGTGAGTCGGACGATGTGTTCCTCGAGCGGCTGTGCCGCGAGGGGCTCGACCGCCGGTACGGCGAGGACAACTGGCCGGCCGAGGCCGCGGACCGCCTGCGCTTCGAACTCGACACGATCGGGGAGATGCGCTTTTCGTCCTACTTCCTGATCGTCTGGGACTACATCACGTGGTCACGTGACAACGGCGTCGCCGTCGGCCCCGGCCGCGGCTCGGCCGCCGGGTCGCTCGTGGCCTTCTCGCTGCGCATCACCGACCTCGATCCCCTCGAGCACGGGCTCCTGTTCGAACGTTTCCTCAACCCTGGGCGCCGCTCGATGCCCGACATCGACACCGACTTCTCGGTGGGTGGCCGGGACCGCGTGGTTGCCTACGTCACCGGGAAGTACGGCAGCGAGGCGGTGGCCCGCATCGGCACTTTCGGGAAGCTGCTCGCCCGCGCCGTGGTGCGCGATGCGGGCCGCGTGCTGGGGTTGCCCTACGGGCAGGTGGACCGGATCGCCAAGCTCGTTCCGGAACGGCTGGGCATCAGGCTCGAGGAGGCCACAGCCCCGGGGTCGGAGATGGCCTCCGTGATGGAGGCCGACGAGGGCGCCCGGCGCCTCATCGAGGTCGCGCGCCCCCTTGAAGGGCTGGTACGCAATGAGGGTGTGCACGCTGCTGGCGTGGTCATCGCCCCGGGCGCAATCACCGACTACCTGCCGGTGCGTGTGGATGACCAGGGGGCCGTGGTCACGCAGGTACCCGACCACGACGTTGAGGCGCTCGGGCTGCTGAAGATGGACTTCCTGGGGCTGCGCAATCTGGACATCATCGAGGATGCGCTGAGGTTGGTCCGCGACGCCACGGACGCCGACCTCGACATCGAGGCCATCCCGATGGACGATGGGCGGACCTACCGCATGCTGGGCCAGGGCGACTCCCTCGGCGTATTCCAGTTCGAGTCGTCGGGCATGCGCGACGCGTTGCGCGAGGTCCGCCCCACGGAGTTCGCCGATCTGGTGGCCCTCGTGGCCCTCTACCGCCCCGGACCCATGGCCTTCATCTCGACCTACGCCCGTAACAAGCGCGACCCGAGCCGGATCACCTACGCCGATCCCCGGCTCGAGCCCATCACGGGTCCGACCTACTCCGTGGCGGTCTTCCAGGAGCAGTTGATGCAGATCTCGCGTGCCATCGCGGGATTCGGGCCTGCCCGCGCCGACGACCTGCGCAAGGCCGTCGGCAAGAAGGACAAGGAACTCATGGCCTCGCTACGCGACGAGTTCGTGCAGGGATGCCTCGGGTCCGGTACCGACCCGGTGGTTGCGGACGAACTCTGGGGCCTGTGCGAGGCCGCGGGCGACTACTCGTTCAACAAGTCGCACGCCGCCTGCTACGCGCTGCTCTCGTACCGCACCGCGTACCTGAAGGCCAACCATCCGGCCGAGTACATGGCCGCGGTGCTCACGTCGGTCATGGATACCAAGGACCGCGTTCCCTTCTACGTCTCGGCGTGTTCGGACATGGGCATCGAGGTGCTCCCGCCTGACGTCAACCGCTCCGAGGCGGGCTTCGCGGTCACCGGGGCCGACGAGATCCGCTTCGGGCTCACGGCCGTCAAGGGCGTGGGGGAGAACGCCGTGCTCGCGCTCATCGGCGAGCGCACGGCCCGCGGTTCCTACCCGAGCATCTGGGACTTCTGCCGCCGCATCGACCAGACCCAACTCAACAAGCGCGCGCTCGAGAGCCTCATCCGCGGCGGCGCGCTCGACTGCACCGGCGCCACGCGCGCGGGCATGCTGGACGCGCTGCCGGCCGCCATGGCTCAGGCCGCGAAGCGGCGCAACGACCAGGCGGCGGGCCAGGAGTCCCTGTTCGGCCTGCTCGGGGACGTGGGCGCAGCGGCGCTGGAGGCCGACCCCCTCATCACCGCCCCGGAGATGGCGAAGGACGCTTTGCTTGCCGGCGAGAAGGAGGCCATCGGGCTGTACGTCTCCAGCCACCCGCTGGCGGACTGCCGGAGGCAGCTCCAGCGCGCGACGACGACCACACTCGGTGGGATGGCCTCGTGCACCGATGGCCGGTCGATCACCGTGGGGGGCATCGTCGGCACCGTGAAGCCCATCACCACGAAGCGCGGTGAGCCCATGGCGTTCGTCCGTCTCGACGACCTCGAGGGATCCGTCGAGGTCGTGGTGGTACCCCAGGTGCTCGCAGCCGCCCGCGAGATCCTCGTCGAGGATGCGCTGGTGCTGGTGACCGGTCGGGTGGATCAGAAGGGGGAGGGCGAGACCAAGATCGTCGCGCAGTCGATTGAGCGGTTCGATCCGGACCCCGCCGAGGAGGAGGACCGGCTCCTCCTCGAGGTCGAGGCCTCACGGTTCGCGGAGGCCGACATGAGCCTCCTGAAGAAGATCATCAGCGATCACCCGGGCAAGGCCAGTGTCATCGTCGCGCTGCGGACGCCCGACGGTGAGACGCGTATGCGCCTCGGACGTGAGTACCAGGTGAACCCCGCCGACACCGGGTTGCTCGCATCGCTCAAGTCGATGTTCGGCGAGCGTGCGGTGGTGTGACCGCTGTGCCGGGGTCAGGTTCACCGGCCCCGTGAGCAGCCCCGTTCCATCTGACTAGGCGTGCCATGCGCCACGCCCCCCGGGGCCGTGGCGCATGGCCCCGGGGGATGACGGCACCGGGTCCTCGCCCAGCGCCACCTTGCGCGCGATCCACCCGGCCAGCCGCCGCCGCTGGTCGTCATCCAGCCAGTTCTCTGCTACATGGCGCAGCCGGGCCAGTGTGTCGGCGCCGCTCGCAAGCGCTTTGCTGCGACCGGTTCGCAGGGCGATCCAGCCGATGAGCCGGTCGGCCTGATCCTCGCTCATCGTGAGCGCGGCCAAGCGGATGATGTCGTCGACCGGATTCCCCATGGGGGAGGCACTCTAGCGAACACATGTTCGCAATCGGCGGGCTACGCCGTGGGTGTCCTCCGGAGCCCTGCGATCCGGTTTGCAACCGCCTGCATCCACGGGGCGCAGGCGGTGTACTCGATGAGCAGGAACCATGCGATGACCGTGACGAGCGCGAGGATCCACGTGGCGATCACCACCGACGGCAGGGCGATGGGCACGATTGCGGCGATGACGACGCCGGCGATCTCGAGGTACCGGCGGTACGCGCGTGCCTGCGTCGTGACCCTTCCCGCCTCGGCGGGTACCCCCGCGCGTAGGTCTCGCCATCTCGCGGCGGTCCACGTGCGGGCATGGCGCGCGGCCCTGCCCGGCCCGGGTATCCACAGCACGATCCCGGCGAGCGCTACGACGAACGTCACCCACAGCGTCTGGCTCACGAGGTCCCTGGTGGCGGTCGTGAGGATGGCATCGACCACCTCCTGCGTCGCGGGGTCCGTCACGAGATCGGTGATGACATGGCGGGCGACCCGGATGGCGGCGGCGGCGATCCCGATGCCCACCACGATGGCGACCATCGTCCGGAGCGCGGCCCGGCGCCGGTCACGCGCGGCGATGATGCCCCCCGCCAGCAGGACCACGAACAGCGTGGGCAGGAGCCAGGCCAGCAGCCAGATCAGCGAGAGCGCGTTCCGGATGGTGACGACGTAGTCACCCTGGACCACGGTGATGGTGTGACCCGCATCCTCGCGTGGCGGCGGCAGGAACTGCGCCAGATCACCGAGCGCATCATCCAGTCGTGCTCGCACCCCCTCGACGATCGGACCGGTGTCCAGGACGATGGCATCATCCTGAAAGCGGAACACCCCCGGTTCGTTGCGCACCAGCGCCACGAGAGCCTCGCTGAGGTGCGTCGTGAGGGCCTCGTTGATGGGGCGCCCGGCGCCAGAGTCGAGGAACGCGTTCACCACCGTGTCCACCTGCGAGCGCACCGTGATCACAAGGCCCGCCGCGAGGAGATCCTTCTGCGGCCCGGTGATGGGAAGGGGCGCCACGGCCTGGGCGGCAAGCGCGTCCGCGCGCTCGTCGGGCAGGATCTCCTCCTGCACGAACCGCACTACTCGGTCGCGCAGCAGGGCACCCCCCTCCACCTGCAGGGAGGCCGCCACATACCCCTTCGGATCGAATGCGGTCGCGCGCATCCACACGAAGAGGCTGCCGAGAAGCATGCAGAGGACGGTCAGCGCGAGGAGGAGGAAGGACAGGGCCGCCCGCCAGCGCCAGCCCCTCATCGGCCCCCCTCGTCCGTCCCAATGGGCGGCATCTCCGCGATGGAGCCATCGTACCGATGCCCGTGAACCCGGCGGTCCGAGGCCCCGGCGCCATGCAACATGGTGGCGGGCATGGGCTCGGGGGTCGCGCTACGGTGTGGCTCAACGGTCAGGAGGTGACGTCGTGAACAGCGAGGTTCCCACCCGGCGCCGACGGAGTCCCGATGAGGCTCTCGAGCGCGCAACGTCCGACTACCTGCGCGTGTCGCGGGGCGCCCACCTGTATGCGAGCGAGGACGAGCACCAGCGCGCCGAGCAGGCCGCTTGGGACAGGCTGGAGACCGCCCGGGATCAGTCGGAGCGCGCGCCCGCCCGGTAGTCCGCGCCAGCCGGGCCCACCGGCGGGTCCGCGATCAGCCGAGCAGGGGCTACGGGGCCGATGGACCCTTCACGTTGGTGAAGACGAGTGTCACGTCGGTCAGGACCTGTTGCGCCCCGGTGCCGTTCGTGAGGGTGGCCTGGGTGCTCGACGTCACGAGAAATCGCCCTTTTTCAGGAATGAGGGGATCGGCTATCCATGTGGGCTGCGGCGGTGCGTTGAGCGTCCACGTGCTCGTGCATCCCTGCCCGCGGGTGGCTGCCAGGGGCCAGGGGGTCGTCGTGGGCGGGCCGGTGCCCGGTGGCTGCTGCACCGTGGTGAGCGTCGCGTCCACCGACAGCCAGCCCGCGCTGGCGCACGCCGAGGTCATGACCGTCACCACGGATGGGGAGTCGGGCAGGATGAACCGCGCCCCGGGTGCCACCACGATGGTCCCGGCCTGAACGACCACGGCGGACAAAAGGCCGCCGATGACGCCGGTGTGCACAGTCACATTCGCATTCGCGCCGAGCGATAGCGTACCGACGGCGAGGCGGTAGCGCAGTCCCGATGTGGTGCCGATGGTCAGGGCACCGCCGGGGGGCACGGTGACGTTCGGTGCCGCCGGGGTGACCACGGTCATGGGGGGGAACATCAGTGCGTTGACCACCGGCTCCCACGACCCAAGTGCGTAGCCAATCGCCCCGGCCGGGACGCCGTCGATGGTCAGATTGGCAGGCGCGAGCCGCGTGGGGATGCGGCCCCTGAGCGCCCGCATGCGGTAGCGCACCCCCCCGGCGACGACGGCGGCCCCGGTGAGGGTGACCACCACGCGCCGGTTGCGGCCCTTCGCATCCCGTCCGGTGAGCACGGCGTTGGGGGGATCTGTGCGAAAGGTGCCGCGCCAGAGCCCGGCGAACAAGCGCTCGCGCATGGTGGCGGTGCGGCGCCCGGGACGCTCTTCGAGGGCGACCAGCGGGGCATGGCCCGTGCGCACGATAACCGTGGACTGGCCGTGCGCCGCCCCGGTGACCACCGCGCTCGTGGCCGTCTGGGAGAAGAGGAATGAAGCCTCGGCCGAGGCCGTGGCGGGGAGCGCGATGGCGACGACGATGGCCGCTGCCGCGCAGCGTCCGCGGTGGGGGTGGGGGTCACCGGTCATGGCCTGCAGACTATCCGGTGCCTGGGGCGGAGGCGCGACAGCCCGGTGCCGGGGCGGGCTACGGCTCCCAGCAGAAGCCCGTCGCCGCGGGGCCCGGAGCGAGGGGGCTGGACGGCAGGCCCGGCCCGGGCGGCAGGTGATAGCCCACGGGTGAGGTGTCGTTGGGCGCGTCGGGATGGAACAGCGACGCCAGATACTGGATCTGGCCGCGCCCCGGTCCGAGTTCGTACTGCCCGCCCCCGTAGGCGCCGAGGCCGTCCTCGCGGATCCGCTTGTACAGGCCCAGAAGCGCTTCGAGCGACCCGAGGCGGGAGGGCTTCACGTTCACCGTGGACGCCCGCACGGGCATCTGGTCGAGGTCGGTCGCGGCCAGGAGCGGGGCATCCCACGTGATCCGGTCCTCGGCACCCGCGAGCGCGATGCGGGTGCGGGCGTCGAGACGGGGGTCCTCGAGCCACGCGTCCGGGAACTCCTCGGCCACCATGGCGTAGAGGCGGGGATCGGCACCGGGGTCCACGGGGGTTCCCGGGTAGTGGCCCTTGAGATCCACCACGTCCACCCGGGCCCCGTCGGCGAGGGCCCGCGCGACCTCCCGCGTCCACGACGGGGTGGCATCAACTTTGAAGCCGATGTCCGGTGCCGCCTCGGCCCATTCCAGAACGCGCATCGGATCGGGGGGCTCGCCGAGGCCAGTCGAGATGACGAACTCCACGGGCTGGGGTTCGATCCCGAGGACGCGCCACAGGGGCTCGCCCGCCTGGCGGAGGCCCAGATCCAGAGCGGCCGCCTCGAAGGCCCACCGCCGGTGGTTCCTGCTCGGCTCCCACACCGGTGGCACCGGGAAGAGGTCCATCGCGCCAAGGGTCGTGGACAGCGCGTGGAGCGTCCACTCGCCGCGGAGGTCGGGAGGGCTGGCCTGCTGGAAGGCGTCGGCATCCCCGGCCTCGTAGGTCACGTCCTCGCCCACGCCCTTGTGACCATCGCCCTCCAGATGCACGACGGTGGTGACGCGGTTGTACGCGGGCGGGATCGCGAGTTCGAGTCGCTCGAGGCGGGTCGCCCCGATCGTGATGGGCAGGTCGCGGACCCGGTCGTACAGGCTCATGCGCGAGCGCCGTCGCGCTCGTCGTCCGGCAGCCCCGCCGCCGGCACGTGGTGCACCATTGCCACGCGCGAACCCGCTCGTAACGTGGTGATGAGGTGCGCGCGATGGCTCTTAACCGTCCGCACGCTCACCACCGGCACCCCTGCGATTTCCTGATTGGTGTCGCCCGGAGCGCGGTGCAGGTAGCGCTCGCCGGATGCCACCGCCCGCGGCGAACGCCAGGCGCACCTCGTCGGGCTCCCCGTGAATCGAGAACATGACGATCCCCAGACCCGGATGGGAGGTCCGCAGTGTCTCGGCCCTGGCCGGACCGGAGCACCGCATGGTCGTCGGTGATCAGGATCCTCACCATACCGCCAGCCTACCGGGGTTCTCCCCTGCGATAGCGTCCGGGCATGCCGGGGGATGTGGAGATCACCGTTCGTACTGCGGATGGCGCGGTGGCCGGACGCATCTCACGGGCGCCGGATGGGTCGGTGGTGGCCGAGGTCGTTGACGAGGGGTCACGCTGGCTGGTGGAACTCGCTGCCCGCCGTGCCGGGGCCCCGCCCCGCCCCCGCCCGCGTCCGGCCTGCACGGAGCCCGACGCCGGCTCGCCGTGGGGACCTCTGGTCCCAGGCGGGCACTGATCCGCCTGCGTCCCCGTGAGGGGTTGCGTGGTGGCGGACGGCACGGCCTCCGTCGGTCGGCCCGGACGTCCTAGAGGGAGCCGGTGGCGGCGAGCATCGCCCACAGCGTGGCCGGAGTGCCGAAGTCGCTGATGAGGATGACCGTGTTCCCCGGCGCATAGTTGCCATCGCGCCGGATCTCGACCACGTGGTAGAGGCCGGCCAGAACGAGGAAGGCGGCGGTGGGGATGGCGACCGCGATCCAGGCGTCGGCCGATTGATACGTCGCCCAGAGCCCGGCAAGCCCCAGACCGAGGCTCACGAATCCGATCTCGTACTGGAACCCGTTGGTCCGCCAGCCGATGTTCGATGCCGTGCGGTGGGCAAAGACCGTGTGCATCAGGGCCGAAACGAGGAAGACGATTCCCACGGGCATGAACAACGTCCAGTGGAGCACCAGGACATCCCATGGCGCTCCATCGGGTGCGCCGGGCGCGGCGACGCCCGTGATCCCGAGGACCCAGGCTGCGACGAGGGTCATGGGGAGGATCATCACGCCCATGCTGCGACCCTACCGGTCGGACCCGGATGCGACCGCGGCGATCGCCCAGGCTGTGGCATCGGGTGCCTCCTCGGGGAGGAAATGCCCTGCGTCCAGCGCCTGCCCGTGCACATCAGTGCCCTCGTCCCTCCAGGTGCCCAGGACGTCGTAGAGGCGGTGCATCGCCCCGTGCACGCCCCACAGCACGAGCAGGGGGCAACGGATGCGCGCGTCCGCATCGACCGCATCATGCTCGAGATCAATGGAGGCGGCCGCGCGGTAGTCCTCGCACTGCGCGTGGATGGTCGCCGGGTTGTCGAACGCCTCCTCGTAGGCGGCGAGCGCGTCGGGATCGAACGTGAAGCCGGGAGCGGCCCACCGGCGGAGCGTCTCGTTCAGCCACCACCGGGCATCAGCACCGATCATCCGCTCGGGGAGGCCGTCGGGCTGGGTGAGGAAGAACCAGTGGTAGTAGGCCGTGCTCAGCGCCTGCCCGGCGGTGGCGAAGACCGTCGCCGTGGGCACGATGTCCAGCACCGCCGCGGCCGTGATGCGCTCCGGGTGGTCCAGGCACATGCGCCGGGCTACCCTGCCGCCGCGGTCGTGCCCGGCCACCGCGAACTGATCGAAGCCGAGCGCCGACATCACCTCCACCTGATCGAGCGCCATCTGTCGCTTCGAGTACCCGGCGTGGTCGGGTCCGGCCTCGGGGCGCCCGCTGGCGCCATAGCCGCGCAGGTCGGTGCAGACGACCGTGAACTGCTCGGCGAGCATGGGGGCCACTCGGTGCCACATGGCCATTGTCTGGGGGAATCCGTGGAGCAGCAGCAGTGGCGGGCCCGAGCCCGCCACTGCTGCTGCGATGTCCGTGCCGGCCACGGCGACGAATGATCGCCTGAAGCCGGCGAGCGGGGTCACGTGCCGGCCTTCTCCGTGATCGTGACCGTGGTGATCGTCACCGGTGGGTCGGGCGCCTCGGTACCGGGCGCCGCCATCGTCGAGATCCTGTTCGCCACGTCCTGGCCCTTGGTGACCTGCCCGAACAGCGAGTATTGAGGGGGCAGGGCGACGCCCTGGGCTCCGACGATGATGAAGAACTGCGAGCCGTTGGTGTCGGGTCCGGAATTGGCCATGGCGACCGAGCCGATGGTGTAGGCCCCGGTCACTGGCAACTCGTCGGGGAACTGGTACCCGGGACCGCCGGAGCCGTTGCCCGCGGGGTCGCCCCCCTGGATCACGAACCCGGGGATGACCCTGTGGAAGGTCACGCCGTTGTAGAAGCCCTGCCTGGCGAGGAACACGAAGTTGTTCACCGTGAGAGGCGCCGCCGTCGCGTCGAGTGCGATCTGGATGTCGCCCGCCGATGTCGCGAGGTCGGCCGTATACGTGGCCTTCGTGTCGATGGTCATCGCCGGCGGTGATGACCAGGACGTCGGTGTGGTGGCGACCTCGGTGGTGGTCGCGGAATCGGATGCGCCGCAGCCCGCGAGGACGGGGGCGGCGATAAGGACCGCAGCAGCGGCGGTGGCGAGGAGTCGTCTCATGGGTCCGAGGATACCTCTCGTGCCCCCGGTGCCGGTTCCGGCCGGTAACGTCGAAACGATGCCGCCCTCGTCCGCACCGGGCGTGCACGCAGCACGCCGGGCAACGGCCGGGGGTTCCCCCACCCGCAACGGAGGGCCAGTCGGGAGGTACCGCGCGCTGGGTCACTCCGGGGTGGGATCCACGACGCCCGGGGCCGACTCCGTGGCGGGTGTGCTGCCCGCCAGGGTCACCCTGATCGTCGACGGGCGCCTGCTCCGCGTCGTCGGCGTGACGGTGCGGGATACGAATGGCGCCAATCACACGGTGTGGACCCGCCCTGGCCCGCTGGCCGCGACGAGGGTCATGGTCCGGACCCGTAGCCGGTCGCCGGCCGGGACACGGTGCTGTGGAGGGTTCAGTCAAGGGACGGGTACACACGGTCCGGCACCTTCGCTTTCGTCGCCCGGCGGTCCGGCTGATGAGGTGGATGGCGGCACCGGTCGCATGAGGGGCCGGGACCGTGCTCTGGTCCGCTCCAGCGGCCACCGCCACGTCCGCGCGTATCCCCATGCCGATCGGGAGTCGCTCCCCCGATGTGCCGTAGTGGCTCGCCGCGACGGACCGCCCCGACGTGAATCACCGCGCGGTGCAGGCGGCACGACGCTCGGTGACCGCCTGCGGCGCATCGGCATCCCCGCCCAGCAGCGTCGCTCCGATGTGGCCCTGGCAATCCTGTGGCTGCTGGTGCTGCGGCGTCTGGGCCGGCTGGAGCGCCCTGCGGCCGAGTGTGACCCGGTTGCGACGCGCCCGATGCCGATCGGTCGCTACACCACGCGCGTACGCCGTGAGCGCCGCCGCCTGGCGCTGTTCGGGAGTTCAGCGTCCACCCGCGGCGCTCCCTCAGAACGCGCCACCGCCGAGCCCGACCCGCGCCTGCCGCGGGGCGCGTGCCCCTCTGGCGCCCTCCGGAACCTCTGATTGAGGTTCAAGGCACCCCGCGGACCTCGATCAGAGGTGGGGAGCGCTGGTTTTCGACTCCTCCCGAAGTCGAAGCAGAAGAGACCGAGAGCGGGTGAGCGGAATCGAACCGCCATCAGAAGCTTGGAAGGCTCCTGCTCTACCGTTGAGCTACACCCGCGGGCGCCGGGCAGCCTAGCGCCGCCCGGGACGGGTCGGCCGCTTCGTCTCATCGCATCCGGTCGTGAGCATATTCCCGCGCCATCGTCGCATGGCGCTGGCCGTCGGCGTGCTCACCGTCATCACCGGCCCGGCGGCGACGGCGCTCGCTCAGGCTTCGCCGACGGCGTTGCTGGAGCGCCCACCGGTCTACTCGGGCGTGAACGGGACGCTCCACCTGCGGGTCAATGCCCGATGGTGACCTCGACGATCGACGGCCACCCGTACACACCGTCTCCTCGAACGTGACGGAGGTCATCGGCGGGCTGGGTCGCGTGACGCCCGGCACGACGCGTGCGTACGGCGGGCCGACATGGGACGTGGATGCGGGCGATGAGGTCATCGTCGACGACATCAACAACCTCCCCACGACACTGTTCACGCCCAACGTCGCGGGGGCAGGGTGCACGATGCTGCCCCTGCCCATCAATCCGTGTACCCACGGACGCACGGTGTCACCCGCGGGCACCAGCGACACGGTCCTCCTGAGCACCCCGGCGGGTTCCACGGGCTCGACGGGCACCACCCGCACGTCCCCGGCCTTGCCGACGATCGGGTGTACGCGGGGCTCGCAGGCGTCATCCCGTTCGGCCGGGCGGACAGCGACCTCCGCGAGTCCGACGGCATCCCCGTCGAGACGATGGCCATCCGCTCCAGCGTCGTTGAACCCGACGCGGCCGGCGGCTTCGTGGACGCGTCCGGCGTCCTGACCACCGGTACGGCCCCCGCGCCGGGCGTCGGGACCGATGCGGCCCTGGCGGGGTCGCATCGGTCCGCGGCGGAACGGATGTCACCACGGGCGACGTGTACGCACGCCGCGGGGGCTTCGCGCGGATCGTCACGGTGCCGCGCAGCGGTCCGGTGGACGTGCGCACATGGGACATCATGGGCCATGAGTACTCGCCCGAGGGTGCCCCCCGGCATGTCATGGCGTCCGCCCGGCTGTCGCTCGGCGTCTCAGGCGGGGCCACCGTCGGGGTCACGGGTACCGACGTCGTCGCACGTATCCCGGTGGGCACCGGCAGCGTCCTGCAGTCCGGGGGCGACCTGTCGGTCGCAGGCTCCGGGGTCGCGGGGGTCTGACCCGCCCACCCCGCCCGGCCGGGCGGGGGCGTGGCGGAGCCCACGGGGGCCTATCCGCGGAGCGCGAGCCCCTCTGCGTGCAGGCGGCGCGCGCGCTCCATGTTGATGAGGTCGGGCCCCTCTCCTGCCTCGCCCGGCACCTCGAGGATCACCGGGAGTCCCTGCAGCGCGGGGTGCCCGAGGATACGGCGGAAGCCGTCCTCGCCGATCAGCCCCTCGCCGATGTTCTCGTGGCGGTCGCGGTTGCTTCCGAACTCGGTCATGCTGTCGTTGAGGTGCAGGGTCCTCAGCCGGTGGAGGCCCACGATCTGGTCGAAGGCGGCGAGTACCCGGTCGATGCCGCCCTCCTCGTGGACAGGGAAGCCGGACGCGAACAGGTGCTGGGTGTCCAGGCAGAACCCCACGCGCTCCTCATGGCCTGCCGCGTCGGCAACTGCCCGCAACTCCTCGAACGAACGTCCGATCGTGTCGCCGGCCCCCGCGGTGTTCTCCAAGTGGATCGCACATGTGCCGGGCACGGCATCGAGCGCCTCGGCGATGCCCGCGCCGATCCGCGCGATGCTCTCGTCGGTGGTGCTGCCCTTGCTGGAACCCACGTGGAGCACGACGCCGGTGAGCCCCAGCGCCTCGCCGATCCTCAGATGCTGCTGGAGGGTCTCGACGGACGAGCGGTAGATGTTGCGCATCGTGCGCTTCCCGGGCGGCCCGGTGGGCACCTCCGCATCGGGCGCGCCGAGGTTCATCAGGTAGAGCCCGTGGCTCACCATCGGACCCATACCCGCCGCCGCGGCCTTCTCGCGGAAGGCGGCGATCTGCTCCGAGGTGTGGTTGATGGGGCGCCAGGTACGCGGGTTGTGCGTGAACACCTGCAGGCTCTCGCACCCGATCGTCTGACCGCGGTCGATCGCGTTGCTGATGCCGCCGCTGCTGGACACATGGGCGCCGAACCTCACGGTGCCCATCCTATGCGCCGCTATCCTGCCGCGCGTGTCCGAACCTGCTGATGCCACCGGTCGTCCGATGCGGGTGCGCTTCGCGCCCAGTCCGACAGGATCCCTCCACGTGGGCGGCGCCCGGACGGCGTTGTTCAACTGGTTGGCCGCCCGCCATGCCGACGGGCAGTTCATCCTGCGCCTCGAGGACACCGATCGCGAACGCTCCACTCCCGAGAGCGAGGCAGAGATCCTGCGCGTGCTCCGGTGGCTGGGCCTCGACTGGGACGAGGGCCCGTTCCGCCAGAGCGAGCGCGGTGAGGTCTACAGCGAGGCGATCGCGACCCTGAAGGCGGCGGGGGCGGTGTACGCCGCATGGGAGACGCCTGAGGAGCTCGACGCCATGCGGGCTCAGGCGCACGCCGACAAGCGGGCGCCGGTGGTGCGCGGCCGCCGCGACCACGCGCCGGAGGACATCGCCGGGTTCGAGGCCGAGGGGCGGCGGCCGGTGTGGCGGTTCGCGGTACCGCTGCCGGGCGAGACCGTCATCGACGACATGATCCGCGGCGCGGTCACGTTCGACCACGCGCAGATCGAGGACTTCGTGGTGGCGCGCTCCGATGGCTCGCCCACATACAATCTGGCCGCTGCGGTGGATGACATGGAGATGGGCATCACGCGCGTCATCCGTGGCGAGGACCACCTCAGCAACACGCCCAAGCAGATGCTGGTGATCCGCGCGCTCGGTGGGGAGCCACCCGAGTACGCGCATGTGCCCCTCATCCTCGGCACCGATCGCAAGCGGTTGTCCAAGCGCCACGGCGCGGCATCGGTGGAGGAACTCGAGGCCGACGGTTTTCTGCCGCAGCCGGTGCGGAACGCGCTGGTGCTGCTGGGCTGGTCGTACGACGACAAGACGACGACCTTCACGGCCGACGAGTTGATCGAGCGGTTCGACGTTGCGCGGGTGTCGAAGAGCCCGGCCGTGTTCGACCTGAAGAAGCTCGAGGTGATGAGCGGCCGATACCTGCGGACGATGGATCCCGCGGCGTTTGCTGACGTGCTCGTGGACTACCTCGAGGCGGTCGGCTACTTCGCGGGCAAGGACCCCGGGGCGCCCGCGCTCGCACGCAGCACCGCCCCGCTGGTGCAGCGCAAGATCAGCCGTCTCTCGGAGTACGAGCGCCTCGCGGGCTGGTTGTACCGCCCCGTGGAGTTCGAGCCCGAGGCCTGGGCGGAGTTGGCCGGGGACGTGCGGACATCCATCCAGTGCATCGGCGGCGGGCTCGGGCGCCTCGAGGTGCTTGCCGAGTTCTCGGTGGACAACATCAAGGACGCCCTCTCGGACCAACTGCACATTCAGGGCCTTACGGCCCGGCAGTTCCTGGAGCCCCAGCGCATCGCGCTGACCGGGCAGACCATCTCCACCGGTATCTACGAGAGCCTGGCTCTGGTGGGACGCGACGAGTCGGTCGCCCGCTACCGGGCGGCGCTGGCCCGCCTGGCCGAGTCGTGGGAGGGGGGCAACTGATGGTCCGTCGGTTGCTGGCGGGCGGGCTGACCCGTGCCGTGGTCATCCTCGGCATCGGTCTGTTCGCCCTGTACGGGATCGTCGCGCTCATCCTTTCCCGCATCGGGCTCGCGAACGCCGAGGGCATCGCGGCAGGGATCATGGGCTACCTCTTCCTCATGGCTGTTCTGCTCCTGTGGCTCGCGCAGCGCCGCCGGACGACGCGGCCCGGACCGGTGGCCGAGGAGTTCCTCATGAACAACCGGGTCGTGCGCGAGATGATCGGCGCGCCCGTGCGCGTGGTCGTCCCCGCGCCGCCTACATCCGCTACGGGTCCTGGTCAGGTGAGCGTGGACGCATTCATCTCGGGGCCGGACGGATCGGGCGAGGCGATCGTGGTGCTCGCGCGCCTCGATCGCGGCTATCAGGTGCTGGGAGCAGACCTCACCGTGGCCGGCGCCCGGCGGTCCGTCTCCGTCTAGCCCGGACGAACCGCGGGGACAGTCCCCCACCCCAACCGCGGGGACAGTCCCCAACCCCAACCGCGGGGACAGTCCCCAACCCCAACCGCGGGGACAGTCCCCAACCCCAACCGCGGGGACAGTCCCCCACCCCAACCGCGGGGACAGTCCCCCACCCCAACCGCGGGGACAGTCCCCCACCCCAACCG
>CAMAVU010000031.1 GCA_945861935.1 Bifidobacterium breve
TAAGTGCCTGGCACCGGGGTACAGAACGGAGTTCTGTTAAGTGCCTGGCACCGGGGTGAGCGGGGTCGCTAGACGGACGGCGGGGACGGGGGGTCCTGCCGCTCGCGCAGGAAGCGCTCCAATTCGGCCACGAGTTCGTCGCCGGAAGGCAGGCTGGGGTCGTCGAAGGGGTCCTCCACCGGGTCCTCGTCAGCCGCGTTCTCGAGTTTCTCGACCAGACGTTGCAGGCGCGGATCACCCGCGACGACCTGATCCACCTGATCCTCGAAGTCGCGTGCGTTCGCCCGTACCTCGGTGGTGTCGAACAGGATGCCCGTCACCGTGCGGACGCCCTCGAGCAGGGCGAGTTCGGCCTTGTGGTTCACCACTCCCGCGGCGTAGTGAGAAGTCGGCGCCCAGAGCGACACGGCCTCGAGGCCGCGCTCGGCTGCGAGGAGGTGCAGCACACCGACAATGCCGGTGGGTCCGCGATAGCCGGGTGGCCGTGTGTCAACGCCCTCGATGAGCCCCGGCTGGGTCGCCATGACCGTCAGGGTCACATCACGAGTGTGGGGCACATCGGCGAGCAGGGCACCGAGGGTGATGAACCGGCGCGCGCCAAGGGCTTCAACCCCGTCGAGCAGCAGGCGGCAGAAGGTGGGCCACCGCATCGACGGCTCGCCGCCGAGCACAAGGACGAGGTCGTGATCGGCATCGGGACAGCGCGCGGCGAGGATCTCGACCTCCGGCCACGTCAGGGTGTGTTCGGGACCGGTCAGGTCGATGATCGGGCGGGTCACCTGGAAGTCGTAGAACTCCTCGGGGTCCACCGAGCCGATGGGCACCGCATGCCGCTGCCCAGCGATGGTGGCGATGGTCGTCGAGGCCGCGCTGGCCGCGTCGTTCCACCCCCGGAAGGCGACGATCACGATGGGGTCGCGCAGCGGCGGTTCCGGCGCGGTGATGGAGAGCATCTCGGGCATGTGGGGCATCGTGGCAGGTGGTGGACCGTGGGGCCACGCGTCCGGTATGCCCCGGCTACGGTGCCCCGGGATGGCTGCTGTCGCCCACCCCGCCCGCCACCGGGTGTTCGTGCTGGCAACCACCGCAATCGCGGTGGACACGCTGATGTTCAGCGCCATCGTCCCCGCGCTCCCCACCTACCAGCGCAGCATGGGCTTGTCGGCCACCGGCGTGGCCCTCATCTTCGCGGCATTCCCCGTGGCCCAGTTGCTCGTGGCCCTGCTCCTGCCGCGCTGGGTGGATCAGGCCGGCAGGCGGAAGGCTCTGGCCGCCGGTGCCGTGCTCCTGGCCCTTTCAGGCGTGGCGTTCGCATTCGCCACCGATCCGATGACGCTGACCATCGCACGTGCCGTGCAGGGCGGGGCCGGCGCGCTCCTGTGGACCGGGGCGCTGGCGTCGGTGAGCGATGTCTATCCGTCCAACCAACTCGGCTTCCGAATCGGCCTCGCCGAGACCGCCGGAGGCGGTGTCGGCCTGATGGGACCCCTCCTCTCGGGAATCCTCATCGACCAGATCGGCCTGCGCGCGACGTTCCTCGCCATCTCGGTGATCCCCGCCCTGCTCGCACTCGGCCCGCTCCTCACCCCCGAGACCGCCCGCCCCTCGGCATCGTCGCCCTCCATCATCGCCGGCCTTCGCGGCGTCGCACGTTCACGGGGGGCACGCGCGGGAGGACTCGCACTGGTCCTGTTGGCGATCGTCCAGGCCATGCTCGAGCCCCTGCTCCCCCTCGACCTCGCCGAGCGGCTCGGGTTGCAGTCCACCGGGATCGGGCTCGTGCTCGCACTCGGCACGGCCACGCTGTTCTTCGGGGCACCCCTCGGCGGCTGGTGGTCCGACCACGCGGGTCGCCGACTTCCCCTCATCATCGGCGGTGTCGTCACGGCGATCTCCCTGCCCTTCGTCGCGCTCGGACCGGCATGGTGGGTGACCGTGGCCTTCGCGGCCTGCCTCGGCGGTGCGGGCGTGCTGGCCGCCCCCGCCGGACCACTGTTCACCGAGGCCGTTGACGACATGGGGCATGCGGGGTCGTATGGCCTGAGCGCCGCAGCCCTCGTCGTCGTCTATTCGTTCGGATACACCGTGGGCCCCCTCGTCGGCGGCGGGCTCCGCCTCGTCCTGTCGTTCCAGGCGGTCACGGTCGCGGTCGCGGTCGTGGTGGCCGTGGGAACCGCCGTGATCGCGATCACGCTCCCGCGCACGGGGCGATAAGCCCGCCCGGACCTGCCGACGCCCGTGGCGGGACCCGGCGCGCGTGCCCTCCCCTAGCATCCCGCCCCGGAATCGACCGGGCGACGCCTGATCGTGGAAAGCGGACTCCACCCGCCGCGCATCCACGAGCCAGACGCTCCGGAGTAAGTTCAGGAGGCGGAGCCGGTCGGTCGGCACTGTCTCCCACATCCGGAACGCGCAGGAGTGAGAATGGCCACGGTTGACCCCAAGCGCAGAGCGCTTGTCAAGGCGCTCATGGAGCGTGATCTCTACGAGATGCTGGGGATCCCCCGCGACGCGGGGGATGAGGAGATCCTCGCCGCAGTCACCCGTCGCACCGAGTGGGTCGAGGAGACGCCGATGCGGCACGCCGACCGCGAGACAGAGATGCACTGGCTCGCATGGGCCGAGCGGGCACTCGTGGCGGACCCGGGCATCCGCGCTGAGTACGACGCCGCCCTCAACCGTCAGGCCGCGGCCGCGGCCCGCGCCGTCGAGGCCACGGACCGGGTTCGCAGGCTGCGCATCGCCCGGGACCAGCTCGCACGGCGTGAGGCCAGCCGTTCCGTTCCCATCGAGACCGCCGCGAAGAAGGCGCCCGCGCCGCGCCGCACGGCCAGATCCGCTGCCCCCGCAGGAGCCGGGCCGGAGGTGGCGGACGCACTGGTCGAGGTGGCCGAAGCGCTCGAGGTGACCACCGAAGCGGGCGGCACGGTGTTCGCGGACATCACCGAGACCGTTGTCGTCGAGGTCGTGGACACCCCCGCCGGCGAGGTCGAGGTTGCCGAGGTCATCGAGGCCGTGGACACCATCATCGTGACGGATGACGGCGACGGCGCCAGCGTCACGGAGGTCATCGAGGCCGTGGACACCATCATCGTGACGGATCACGATGTCCTGGACACCACCGGGTCCGGGGAGTCCGGTCCCGCCTGAGAACCGGACCTGCGGGACACCCGCATCACGATCAGGATCGCCACCGGTGAACCGGCATCGGCCGGCGGGTCACCGTCGGGGTGCAACACGGTTTCCGGTATCCGGGGATGGCCTGTCTCCAACCCGCTGATCCGGGGGGGGCGGCTGCAACCCGGGGCTTTATCCCTCGAGGTGGAGGCGCCTCCCCGGTGCCCGACCGTGGCGCAGTGTCACGTGGAGGGCACGTTCACAGAACATCTGCGGGTGTGATGCCAGCCCACTCGGTGGCCCATCCCACCAGCCCGCCCAGATCAGACAGCGCGTGGAGGGCGTCGAGGGCGACCACCCGATCGGCCTCACCCACCTCGGCGCGGGCGAGCCACGCCCAGCCCGCAGGTCCGATCCGCCGCACAAGCCCCACCGCATGCCCGGGAACACGCGCGCCCATGGCGACGTTGGCCCCGGCGATCCCGGGGTGCGGCCCGAGAGCCAGCACGAGCGCTCCGCTCGCGTCGACCAGATACGGGCCCGCGCCATCGGTGAGCACGACCGGCAGGACCACCTGAGCCAGAGCCAGGGGATGGTCCACCGGGTCGAGCGCAGCCAGCCACGTGCACGCAGCCTCGGCCTCTGACCGCGTCAGCCCGGGCAGGAGCACACGGTCACCCTCGCGCACCGCATATCTGCGCGTCGGGTCAGAGGCCCCCAGCGCAGCACCGGGCGCGTGGATCACTTCGATTCGTGTCACTCTCTGAGCATATGCGCGCGATGGTCCTGACCGCTCCGGGAAGCATCCACACAGAGCCGCTCCGGCTCACGACCGTCCCGGACCCCGAGCCGGCCCGCGGCGAGGTGCTGATCCGTGTCGGTGCGTGCGCGGCATGCCGCACCGACCTGCAGGTGTGCGAGGGCGACCTCGCACCCCGCGTCCTGCCCGTGATCCCCGGACATCAGGTTGCCGGACGCATCGAGGCAGTGGGCGCCGGGGTCGAGGGCTGGCGGAAGGGCGACCGGGCGGGTCTCACCTGGCTCGCCGGCACATGCGACACCTGCGCGTTCTGCATGTCGGGGCGCGAGAACCTCTGTGAGGGCGCCACGTTTACCGGATGGGACCGTCATGGGGGCTTCGCCGAGTTCGTCACGGCACGGGCGGACGTCGTGGTGCCGTTGCCCGAGGGTCCGGACGACCGTCTCCTCGCGCCCCTCCTATGCGGTGGGATCATCGGGTATCGCGCGCTGCGGGTGGCGGGCATCCACCCAGGTGCCCGCGTGGGCCTGTACGGGTTCGGCGCGTCAGCGCTTCAAGCCATCCAGGTGGCGCGCCATATGGGATGCCCGGTTGCCGTGGCCACCCGCTCGGAGGAGGAACGTCAGCGAGCCCTCGCCCTGGGCGCGGAGTGGGTGGGTGACTACGACGAGACGCCGCCGTTCGCGCTCGATCTCGCCGTGACGTTCGCCCCCTCGGGCACGGTGGTGGTCCACGCTCTGAAAGCCCTCGCGCGCGGCGGTACGGTCGCGGTCAACGCCATCCACCTCGACCGGCTTCCCGAGATCGACTACGCCGACCTCTGGGGGGAGCGCTCCATCCGCTCGGTCTCGAACGTCACCCGGCAGGACGCCCACGACTACCTCGCGCTGGCTGCCGGGATCCCCGTCCGGACATCGGTCGAGGAGCACCCGCTGGCCGATGCAAACCGTGCCCTCCAGCGCATCGCCACCGGCCAGGTGGACGGCGCCGCGGTGATCGTGCCGTAGACGCCCACCGCGGCGCGTCCCGCGTCATCCGAAGCCGTCGGCCAGATGCTTGACGGCGCCGCTCAGCGCCTTCTTGAGCGAGGTGCCGATGTCCGGAGCCCATCCCTTCGCTGCCACCGCCAGAGCGGCGACGAGCAGCGTCACCATTACCACCATCCCCACGTACTCCACCGTTCCCTGACCGCGGGACTCACGCACCCGCCACCAGGTGTGCGTCGCCCATGCGTGCATACGCGCCGCCATCATGTCCATCACGTCAACCCCTTTCGTATCCGACACACAGATCACCCGGGCAAAACACGCCCGAGCGCATCGCCCGCACCGCGGGCGAACTTCGTGATGAGCCAGTCGGCCCCCAGACCACCCAGATCGCGCGAGACACGCAGAAACGACTCGCGGAACGGCCGCTCGTCGATCGTGGCGAGGACGCCCACGATGCTCGCGACCCGGCCCGCGGTGCTCGTGACCGGCGGCTTGGCGAGACGGTCCACCGCTCCCCCGACGGTCGTGACCGGGTCCGTCACCAGACCGTCCGCACGCACGCCGATCTGCTCGAGGAATCCCTTGCCCGCCTCGATCTGGCCATCCACATTCAGCAGGCCCCACCAGAGGAGCCCATTCCAGGCCCGACGAAGGACCCCCGGCCCGTCACCGGGCGGAACGGCTCTCCCCGGTGCCTGCTCCATCGCGCGCCGTCCACCCGGAATGGCCGTCCTGCCCTCGCCGGCCCCCACCTCCCCCGGCCGGGACCAGATGGAGCCGACAGCCGGTCCGCCCGTACCGGCGGTGGCCCCCATGAGGGGTGCCGCCAGATGCTCGATGATGGCCGGTGGCCGCCCGGTCGCCGCAGAAGGCCACCCGCCTCGCAGCATCCACGTCCCAAGCGCCGCGAACAGGAGGGCCACGAGCAGCGTGAGCCCCATGTGCTCGAGCGTTGCCTGCCCCGACCTCGACCTGAATGCCCCCGCAATCTCCATGCCCCGACGCTATGGCCAGCCCCCGCACCGGTGTGTCACCCGTCGTGCCGCATGGCGAGCGACCCCGGCACAACGCGCGGCGGTACGCTGGCGGCATGTCACTGATCCGGTCGGTCACCTCCCGCACGGGCCGCATCGCCCACGCGGTGAGCGCCTCCGTCCACCGGGCACGGGTGGAAGGCGAGAAGCGAATGCTGGAGCGCCGTCACCAGACCGCTCTCGCGGCACTCGGCGCACGCACCTACGCGCTGGTACATGAGGGCATCGTGCCGGGCGACGCCATCGCGGATGAGATCGCCGAGGTCGAGGCGCGGCTGGCTCAGGTGACCGCGGCACGCGAGGCGCAGGCCGCCGGGGATACGGAGCACGACGCGGAGGCGGCGTTCCCCATGCTGGCGGAGGAGGATCCCACCTGAGGGATCGACGGTGTCGGCCCTTCGTCGCCCGCCCCCGGATTCCTTCCCGCCGGACTATGATTCCCCGGCGCCCCGATGGCGGGGCCAGGTGAGGAGCCGTTAGTGCGCACCGAGTCCGACCTCCAGCATCACCACCCCGCAGATGCACCAGGGTGCCACCGCTGCGGGCTGCCCCTGATGGCGACTGCCACCTTCTGCCCGTACTGCGAGCGGTCCATCCACGAGAGCCGGATGGCACGCATCGTCCGCTGGCGCCCATCGTCAGCAGCCGCGCCGCGTGAACCCCTCATCACCGAGACCCGGCTGCTCGCCGCGGGCTTCGTACTCTTCGCCATCATCGCAGCGGTCGGCCTGGTCGCCGCCGTCGCCATCTAGACCCCGACCGACCCCATCCACCAACGCACGCGCCCCGCGCCGAAGGAATGCACATGCCGTCTGCTCCCGATCAGCCCCATCTCCTCCACATCGGTGACGAGGTGACCGGCTCGTTCCGCTGCGCGGAGTGCGACCTGCTGGTGACGTCCCCCCTGGAGAACGACGGCGTGCTGGTCCTGCCGTCGTGCCCGCTCTGCCACAGCGAGGCGTGGCGGCGCGTCGGCTAGAAGCCGGACCCACCGACGAGCCGTCCGGGATGCGTGCGGACGCGCCCGCTACTCAGCGGGCTGCGGAAAGACCTCGTCGGGATCCATGACCGTCAGCGTGTCGAAGGTGGCGCTGCCGCGGGCGGACAACTCCATCGCCATCGCGGCGGCGACCCGCTCGTCGGGCGCCTCAATGACGCTCATGAAGTCGTAGTACCCGAGCAACGCCCACTGGTGAAGCACACGGCCGCCGAGGTCCTCGACCTCGCGGTTGACCTCCAGCAGACGCTCCGGCGTGAACCGGAGTGTCTGCAGCCCCTGCGGGCTGAGGGTGGCGAGGAAGATGAAGGTCATCATGGCCGGGCGGCGAGTCTAGCCCCACATCCCCGGGACGCACCCCTCGTGAGCGCCCGGAGTCGCCCACCACGGGAACGGTGCGGTCCCGGGGCGCGTGACCGGTCATCCTGCGCGGCGCCGGCGCCATCCCGGCACCACGATGCCCACGAGCCCGGTCAGCGCGAGGAGCAGGCCCGCGATGAGGGCCATCCAGACGCCGGGACCGATCATGCTCTCGATCCGGGGCACCACGTAGCCCGTCAGGGGGATGGACTGTGCGCCCGCCCGGATCTGCTCGGCCAGTTCCTCCGGTCGCATCACAAGCCAGGTCAGGGTCTGGGCGCTGATGGCCGTGATGGCCGCCCCGGATGCAAGGGCCACCACGGCCACCAACCGGGTGCGGCCCGTCGTCGCAGCGAACGCCATGGCGATGGCGCCGACGGCAGCAGCGATCAGCACGACCACCCCCTGCCAGAGCGACAGCCCGTCGTCGATGACGATCAGGCGCCCCCTCACGAGCAACCGGCCCCACTCGACACCGGCGCCGACGATGGCGAGGGCCGCGAACGCGACGCCAGCCACCAGCAGCCCCAGGCGCCGTCGCGGACGTCCGGGTCCCTGTTCACTCGTCTCCGTCACGCGACTATCCTGCCCGGAGATTCGGCCACCGGCCCCTCAAAGGACGTGACATGCAGCGCGACAGCGACCCCACCCCAAGCGAACTCCAACGCGCCCTCTTCGAGTACACGCCCACCGTCCTCGAGGAGTCCCTCATCGCGTGGACGCGCGAGAACTGGCCCATGGCGGCCCGTGCGATGGTCTACAACAAGTCTGAGGCCGACAACACCGTGTCCGGCGTGAAGGGCGTGCGCTCCGACGAGGGGCAGTTGGTCCTGTCGGTCGCGGCGCGTGTGGCCATCTCGGAGCGCGAGTTGCTGATCCGGGCGATCGCGGCGGTCCTTCCCGAGTGGCTCGAGGAGCGTTACGGCCTTACCCCCAAGGGGTAGCGCCAGACCCGTCGGCGGCAGCGGGCTACTCCTTGGTCTCCACGGGGTAGCCCGCTGCGACCCAGGCGTCGAACCCGCCGACGAGCACACCCACCCGCGTGAGTCCGTCGTCGAAGGCAGTCAGGGCGATCTTCATGCTCGTGGCCTCGCCCGGACGGTCGCAGTAGAAGATCAGTTCCTTCTCCCTCGGGAGCGCACTGATCTCCGAGGTGAACACCATCGGGTCGAGGCGGATGGCGTTCTTCACCTTCGTTTCGGCCTCGCGCCACGTGAACTCGCGGCAGTCCACGGGCTGCACGTTGTCCCCCATCCGCAGCGAGGCGTAGAGATCCTGCGGTTGCCACTGCGCGATGTCATCCCATGCCATGAACTCTCCTCCTGCCGTCAGTCGCGGGTGTTGCCCCAGGTATCGTCGTGCACCAGGGACTTCCAGCCGCGAAAGGTGCGCTTGAGCGCAGGCGGCAGGCCCTCCGGGAACGACTCGGGATAGCCGAGCGGGGTCACGAGCACCGGATCCACCTCGTCGGGCAGCCCGACGATCGCGCGCAGGCGGTCCTTCTCGAACCTCTGGAACGCCGATGTGGGGACCGTGCCGAGCCCCTCCGCGCGCGCGGCGATGAAGAGGTTCTCCATGGCGAAGGCCACGGAGAGCAGGTCATCGACGTAGCCCCCCTCCTGCATGCGCTCGGGGTAGTTGTCCCGGGGCACGAGCAGACCCATCACCCACACCGGCGCGACGCGATACGTGGGAAGGATCGTCTCGGCGTACGCCACGCACGCCGCCAGATGCTCCTCCGGCGTGGCATCCCCCCGCGGGCGCATCTCGGAGAAGTAGCGTGCGCCGCCGGCGATGACGAGGTCCGCCACGTCGCGGCGGCTGGCCTCGTCGCGGACCACCAGCAAACCCCATGCCTGCGACCCGCTGCCGGTGGGCGCCCGGAGCGCCGCCCGCAGCACCTTGTCGAGCACGTCGTCCGTGACGGCGCGGTCGGTGTAGGTACGCACCGCCTTACGCCCGCGGATTGCCTCGAATACGTCCATGCGACTCCTCCGGGAATGGTCCGCGGGAGCGTACCCGGGCTCAGCCCAGCAGTGCGAGGACCCGCGCAGAATCGTCCGCCGGCTTCACCCCGTAGGCGAGATGCTCGAGCAGGCCATCGGGGCCCACCACGACGGTGCTCCGTTCCACGCCCATGTAGGTCCGCCCGTACATGGATTTCTCCACCCATACGCCATAGGCCTCGAGGACCTCGTGCGATTCGTCCGAGAGCAGCGGGAAGGTGAGGTTCTCCTTCTCGCGGAACGACGCGAGCCGCGCCACGGGGTCAGGGCTGATCGCCAGAACCGCAACGTTCAGGGACGAGTAGACCCCGAGGGAGTCCCTGTACGCGCAGACCTGCTGCGTGCATCCGGAGGTCATGGCCTTGGGGTAGAAGACGAGGACCACGCGTCCTCCAAGGAACGACGACAGCGTCACCACCTCGCCGCGATCGGAGGGCAGCGTGAAGCCGGGGGCGGCCTGTCCTTCGTCGAGCCGGGCCATGATGTCCTCCTCGGGGCGAGCGGGTGCGGGTCCGTCGCCGACGCTACGCGACCGCGGCGCCGATGGCGTGCGGGAGCGGACTGGGACCGGAGCACAACCCCGGGCCGCGGATCCTGTACGCGCGTACGAGGTTCGCCGCGACGGTCCGCCATACCGTCCGCGACATGGACATGGACCACGCCATCGCGATCCATGAGGTGGCCGCCGCCCTGGAGCGTGCCGATGCATCGGCACGCGTCCTGGGCGCGCGGGGCCTGGCCGCGCGGGTCGGCGTGGGCCCCACGGCCGCGTTCTCGGCACTCGCCGACGCGGGGCCCGACGGCCTGGTGCCGCCGGTCGGCACGGGTGGCGCCCTGACCGCGCGGCACCTCGAGCGCGCGGCGCTTGCCGCGGCCACCGCGGGTGACTCCCTGCCCGCCGAGGTCACGGACGCCCTCTCCCACGCCGTCCTCGTGGCCAGAGGTCAGGCGGGTGGAGCGAGGGCGCTCGACCCATGCGGGGTCGCCGTCGCCGTGCGCCGGGAGGTCGCGGCCGTGCGCGGACTGGCCGAGCACTCCATGATGCGTGACGCCGCGTGGCAGCACGTGCGCCTCGGCACCTTCCTCCCACGCGCCGCGTGGATGACCGCCCTGCTGCTGGCATGCACCACCGTCGCGGCGGACGACCCGGAGGCGGCGGACGCCACATGGCACGCCGCTGCCCTGGTTGCCGGGATCCCACCGGGGCAGAGCGGGGGACGGCCAGTCGGGGTGCTGTCCGTCCTGCTCGTGGATGCCCGGTTCCCGATGTCCGTCGCGCACGCGGTGGACGAGGTGGCGGCATCGCTCTTCGACCTGTCCCGCCGCGGCGAGATCGCGTCCGGGCCGCTCGCCCTCGCGCGGGCGACATCCGCTCGCCTCGGATCGCCCGCTCTGCACAGATCGCTCGAGTCCGATCCGGCCGGCGCCATCGGCGAGGCCCTGGATGCGATCGGCGCCATCGCTGCGTCAACGAGTCCGCGTGCAGCCGGGGCGCCCGCGCCCCGGCTCACCCCCGTGTGAGGGAGGGCTATCCTCGACTCATGTGGGCACTCGGGTTCAGGCGCGCCGATCCCGTGATGTGGGCGGTCGCGCTCATCGCGGGTGGAGCAGGCACGGCGGCCGCGTCGGCCGGGGGTGCGCGCCTCGGCGCAGCACTCACGCTGGGCGTTGCGCTCATGGTCGTGGTGATCGTCGGGGCCCTGATGATGGACGCCCGCGGACGGTCGTTCCGCACCGGCTCCTGAGGGGTCCAGGGGCATGACCTCCGACCAGCCCCCACGCCCGGCACGGCGCTGGCTGGGAGTCCGCAAACGTCAACGTGCGCCGGGGCGCCGGACGCTCACCACGAGCGAGGCAGCGGCGATGCGGGGGGTGAGCGTCCCCACCATCCGTCTCTGGGCCGACTCCGGTCGGGTGCCCTGCCACCGAACGGCCGGTGGCCACCGCAGGTTCGAGGTCGAGTCACTCGCCGACTGGCTGCGGAGTGCCGATGCGCCGCCGCGCAGGGTGCGCGCGGCACCCACAACTCTGGAGTTCCCGCCGTGCCCGCAACTCGCGGCCGTCCTGGCCGCGCGCACCATGGCCGTCGCGGTGCGGCTGGGCGAACAGCCCTCCCGGGGCCCGGCCTCCGCGGCGTGGCCCGCGGTCAGGAGGTGGAGGTCATCCTGCGGGACCAGCGCCTCGCCCGGGCTGTCATGGCAGAGGCGCTGTCGGCACGGGTGCAGGCCCTCCCGATGGAGCCGGGGGCGATGCACGTGCTGCGAGCCGTGGTGGAGCACGTGACCGCAGGCCTCGTGCGGGGGATCGCAGAGGGACTGGACCCGCTCGCTGGAGGAAGCCCGCCCCGCTCGCACGCATGAATGCCAGAGGCCCCGCATGGGGGCCTCTGGGTTAGCGAGCCGTAAGCCGGATTCTGTCGTGGACAGTCATCCATCTGGGACGCCCGTTGCCGGGCGCCTCATGCGGCCTACCTGGGACTGGGCGAGCAACCCGTGACGCCCCGATTTGGCCTTGCACCGAGTGGGGTTTGCCCAGCCGGCCCGTCACCGGACCGCTGGTGCGCTCTTACCGCACCTTTTCACCCTTACCCCGTCACCCCTCGACGAGGCGGTTTCGTTTCTGTGGCACTTTCCCTCGGGTTTCCCCGGCTGGCCGTTAGCCAGCACCCTGCTCTTCGGTGTCCGGACTTTCCTCGAGGCCACAAGGACCCCGCGACTGTCTGGCTCGCGCCCGGAACACTACCGCGCACACGACCCGCCCCGGATCCGGGTCCTGCTGACGATCCTGCAGCCTCGGAACCACTGGCAACCGATGGCGGTGTTGATGCGTCCCCAGCGTCGGATGGTCATCGTTCTGGCGGTTCTTGCCACGAGCGTCCTCGGATGGGGGCTCGTCGGGGTCCCGGCATCACGCGGCATCATGACGACCGCGGAGCACGGGACGGCGTGGAACCCGGACCCCTGGCATCTGCCGGATCTTCCGCCCGGAGGCGATGGCACATCAGTGATCCGGGTTGCGATGGTCGCGGGGGAGGTGCGCCGCGAGACGCAGGACGTGTACAACGTCTGCATGGACATCAGGAACTTCGGCAACGTCACCACCAGGTTCAACGTCGAGATGCTCGCGGGGCATCACGGGGGGCCCTCGGGAACCCGTTTTCTGGCCATGGCACCGGCCGGGCGCTTGGCCACCGTGCGAGTCGGGGACACCACCAATCTGTGTGTGGGAATCGATGACTTCCCGAGGGACCCCACCTTCACCCTTGCCGTGAATGCTGAGGCGTGGTCCGGGTCGGGTCGCAACCGGCACCTCGCCCTCTTCCGGTCAGATGAAACCATCCACTCCAACCCCCACCTCCAGGTGGGGGAGCGGAGACGATTCGTCACAGAGCGCAATGTCGAAAGTCTGTCGTCCGGGGCGCGTGCGGAGGCGACGAGAAGGATCCTGTTGCAGCACTGCAGCGCAGCGCGCTTTTGGCACACGCCCGGCGAGCCCGCCGCCCAGTACCTGTGGGTGAACTCGCCACTCGGTGGAGCCTCCGTTGCCCTGCGCTCCCGGCAGGCCGGGCGGTTCGTGCGGGCGGGCCTTGGCGGATACGTGGCTGCGATCGCGCGCCAGGCCAGCACATGGGAGGAACTCGATGTGCGGATCATGTGCTACGGGTTTCCGGGCGACCCGAACCTGTCCATGGTGACGGTGCGCCACAGACGGGATGGCGGCATCTGGGGGGCGGCGTCCGGCGACCGGGGCACCCCCATCACCGCGACGCGCCCAACCTTCCTGCATACCCGCCACATCCAGCGCGCACGCTGTCAGATCCAGTCCCAAGGGACGTGGACCTACTCGCACTGCGCCGATGCCATCGCCGCCGGGCGCGCGGGCCAACCGGCGCGTATCACCATCAGACCGACGTATTCCGGAGCACATCTCATCCGCGCGGGCTGTGACGACGGAAGGATGTGCGTGGGCACGTCCGTCAGTCCGAGCGCGTGGGAGTGGTTGGAGATCCACCCGGGGCGCCAGCGGCGGTAGGGCCGCCACCGGGTCCGACCCCACCGACGGCGCCCCGGCGGGACCCGCCGTTGGTGCACGCACGCTCGGCCCACTGGCAGATCATCCGGACATCGGCACCACGAATCGGTGACGCCGCCGTGTTCGCGTACCCGCCGCCGAGCACCGCCCGGGGTCAGGCCTCACACAGCGTTGCGACCATCCGGCCGATCACCCGGGCCGTGCGTGGCGGCACGATCCGCCGGATGCGCACCGTTCGCGGCGACCAGCCACACGCCACCCGGGATCAGACGTTCCGCATCACCCCGACCACGCGCCCGATCACCGTGATGCCGGTGCCGCGGATCGGCTCGTACGCCGGGTTCTCGGCCTCCAGACGCACGCCCCCCGGCTCCCGGAAGACTCGCTTGACGGTGGCCTCGTCCTCGATGAGGGCCACTACGATCTGCCCGTCCCGGGCGTCGTCCTGCTGCTTCACCGCCACCAGGTCGCCATCGAGGATGCCCGCGTTGATCATCGAGTCACCCTTCACGCGCAACAGGTAATCGGCGGCGAACGGAGCCGCGATGTGGTCCTCGATGTGCTCCTCCGCCAGAATCGGGGAACCGGCGGCGACCGCACCCACGAGGGGCAGGGTGAGTGCCCCCCCACCGGCTGGCGAGTGGGGGCGTCGTCCGCCCGGCAGGCCCACCAGCATCGCACGCGGCTTCGAGGGGTCGCGCGTCAGGTGCCCGGACTGCTCGAGCTTCTCCAGATGGCGGTGCACGGTGGACGGAGACGCCAGGCCCACGCCGTGGCCGATCTCGCGCACGGTGGGCGGGTAGCCGTGCCGGTGCACGTGATCTTCGATGAAGGCCAGGATGTCGGTCTGCCTGGCGGTCGGTGCCGTCGCCATTCGTCATGCCCCCGGGTAGGAAGGATGGAACTGGTGTTCGCCACTGTAGCAGCGGCTCCTCCGGACACCGTGCTGCTACATTGCCCCGCGCCGTCCGGACCCCTGACGGTCTTGGCATGCGGCTGTGGCGGAACTGGTAGACGCGCAAGGTTGAGGGCCTTGTGACCCCTAGGGTCGTGGAGGTTCAAGTCCTCTCAGCCGCATTGGCAACGAAAAGGGCCGCCCCGAGGGGCGGCCCTTTTCGGTTCCGGCATGCGTGCGGCTGTTAGCCGAAGAGGGCCTGCGCCACCCACACCGCCCAGGCGATCATGTACATCGACACGACGCTGCCGAGGTACAGCACGACGCCGACGATGACCAGCGCGATGAGCGCACCGACGAACCTGACCGGCAGGGAGCGCATGATCCGGATATCCACGCCGCGCACTCTACCTCCACCGGGTGGGGCGGGCCGTTCCCATCCGGCGGGATGAGTGTCCCCCGACGCCCGTCAGGTCAGCGAGCGGCCGAGCACGTAGGTCATCAGGAAGAAGAGGATCGCCACCACCACGGTGATGCGCGTGAGGTTCTTCTCGACGATGGCCGACGAGCCGCCATATGCGCTCGCACCGCCACCGACGCCGAAGGCCCCGGACAGGCCGGCGTCCTTGCCGCTGTGCATCAGCACGAGCACGATCAGCAGCACACAGAGGAGGACGTGGATGACGACGAGTACCGCGAGCACGGCGTGGCACAGTAGCAGCGATCAGGCCCCGGGCGGCAGCGCTCCCTCAACGCAGAGCATTCGGATCTTCGCCGCCGCACCTCCCGCCGCATAGTCCCCGGGCACGCCGTCGGCACGCACCACGCGGTGGCACGGGATCACCACCGGAAGCGGATTGGATGCCATCGCGGAGCCCACCGCCCGTGCCGCCCGGGGGCTGCCGGCGCGGCGCGCGAGTTCCGCATACGTGATGACCTCGCCTCGCGGGATGAGGTGGCAGGCACGCAGGGCACGGCCGCGGAAGCCCGCGGGCATGCGGGTCCAGTCGGGTTCCACGGGAGCATCGCCGGGCCGCGCACGGAGTACGCGGGTGGCCCCGGCGTCCCGGGCGCGCCGGTCGGCCTCGTGCCGCGAGCGGGCAGATGCCAGGAGGCCACCATCGCCCCAGGCCATCCACCACGATCCGTGCTCGGTCGGCACGGGCGCCACCTGCGCGACCCATCCGGTCATGCCACCATGCTCGCATGTCCACTGACGCCGGCACGGCACTCAACCCACCCGGGACCACCCACTGCTTCGTGTGCGGTCCGGACAACCCGACTGGCCTCGGGCTGCATGTGTTCCGGGATGGCACCGACGCCGTGGCCACCTGGACACCCGACGAGCGGTTCCAGGGGTGGTCCGACCGTCTGCACGGCGGGATCATCGGCCTCCTGGTCGACGAGATGCTCGTGTACGCGGGTGCCCCGCATGACCTGTGGGGCATGACCGCCAAGGTGCGCTACTGGCTCCGTGCGCCCGTGCCCCTCAAGGGCGTGGAACTGGCCCTGCGCGGTCGCCTTGTCCAGCGGAGCGACCGCGGGTTCCGGGCCGTCGTGAGCATCCACGTCGGGGATACCCTGGTGGCGGAGGGTGAGGGCATGTGCGTTCTCAGGAACGATTCCCCCCGCCAGCCATAGCGCCCCGGCGATAGGGTTCCCCGGCCCGTATCCCGACCGGAGGAACCGCCGCATGACGCTGATCCGCCTGGGTCACAGCCCGGACCCCGACGACGCGTTCATGTTCTACGCGCTCGCGAAGGACCTCATCCCCACGGGGGACTTCGAGTTCGAGCACCTCCTCCACGACATCGAGACCCTCAACCGCTGGGCGATGGACGGGCGTCTGGAGGTCACCGCCATCTCGGTCCATGCCTATGCCAGCGTGGCCGGGACGTATCGCCTGCTGCCCCATGGGGCCTCGATGGGCGAGCGCTACGGCCCCATGGTGGTGGCACGCGAGCATCTGGACCCCGCCGACCTGCCGCGCCTCAGGGTCGCCGTGCCGGGCACACTCACCAGCGCCTTTCTGGAGTTGCAACTCGCGGTGGGCCGGATCGAGGACCCGGTGATCGTCCCGTTCGATCAGATCCTCGACGTCGTCGAGCGCGGCGAGGCCGACGCGGGACTGGTCATCCATGAGGGGCAGCTCACGTACGAGTCGCAGGGCCTGGTGAGCGTGCTCGACCTCGGCACATGGTGGCATGCGCTCACGGGCGGCCTGCCCCTGCCGCTCGGCGCCAACGTGGTGCGCCGCGATCTCGGCGTGCCATCCATGGTGGCGCTGTCCCACATCCTCCGCGAGAGCATCCGGTACGGGCTCGAGCACCGGACCGATGCACTCGCGCACGCCGCCGGGTACGGCCGCGGGCTCGATGACGACCTCAATGACCGCTTCGTCGGCATGTATGTGAACGAGCGCACCCTCGACTACGGCGAGGACGGCCGGGAGGCGGTGCGCGAACTCCTGCGCCGCGGGGTCGAGGCCGGCCTCATCGCCCACGAGGTGCCCGTCGACTTCGTCGAGGACTGACGTGGCCCCAGACCGCGACTGGGACGCCGAGATCGACGCCTGGACCGAGCGGTTCCGGCACATCCCCGATCCTCCCCCGGTGTTCGCAACGGCCATCCGGGACGGCTGGGACCCCGGCGTCCGGGAAAGCCTCGCACGCGAGGCTGCGGCGTACGCGGAGCGCCACGACGGCTGGCTCGCCCAGATCGGCGAGGCGGAATGGGATCTCGTGCGCCTGGACACCCGCGGTCAGGAGTGCGGGGCGTGTTCCCGATACGCGGGCGCCACATACTCACTGCGTGGTGAGATCCCCGGCGTGGCC
>CAMAVU010000032.1 GCA_945861935.1 Bifidobacterium breve
GGCGCCGGGCCCGGCGAGCCATGGATGTCCTCCTCACCCGGAGATCCCGGTCGCATCGTGGCGGGTACCTCAATGGCGGTGAATGGGTCGTCGTCACCGTCGGCCAGCGGCTCGTCCACCACCAGATCCTGATCCCCGTCAATGGGGTCGTGCAGCACATCGTGAACGTCGCCGTCACCGAACGGCATGGGCTCGTCGTCATCGTCGGGCAGGACACCCACCACCAGCATTTCATCCGGGGCACCGAGCCTGTCGTCGTCGCCAGACGAGCGCTGCGTAACCGGGGCGGCGACGCTGCGGGCGATCGCCCGGGCCTCATCCCCCGCCCGGCGTCCTCCCCGGACCGCCGTGGAGGCCGCCGTCGCGACCCCGCGCCCAACTGCCGTGCCCGCAGATGCCATGCCCCGTCCGGACCCCCGGAGAGCCTCACCCAGCGACGCGCCGCTCATCAGCACCATCCCGGCGGCGATTCCGAGCACGGTGATGATGTTCGCGCCCAGAGATCCCACCGTGGCAGAGGCCGCCCACCAGAAGGCGGAACCGGCGAACCCGCCGGTCGCCTCGATCTCGGCAAGATCGAACCATCCTGCAGCGGGATCCATCCCTGCGCCGAACAGCCCCGAGGCGAGCCCGAGGAGGATCGCGAAGGCGGCGAGGGCGGCACCCACCCGGAATGCCACGGCGCCAAAGACGGGAATGCGCACGATGAGATGGATGCCGGCGAGCACGAGTACGAGGGGTGCCAGGCCGACGGCCCGTCCGATGACGACCCGGATCCCTTCCTCGAGGTAAAGACCGAACGTGCCGCCACCGACACCGCCGAACACCACCGCGCCCAGAAAGGCTCCGAGGGCGATGAGCGCCAGTCCGCCGATCTCGCGGTACCCCCCACCCCTGCGGGCCGGCGGCCTGCCCCCGGCGGGCGTGCGGGGTTGGGTCCGCTTCCGGACGGCAGTCCTGGTGCGGGCCTTGGAGGCGGTCGCGGGCATACGGGACTTAGTTGGCCCCCCACCGGCACGTTCCTGCCCGCACCCCCCACCACGCGGGGACCACGCGGGGACAGTCCCCTGTGGGGGACTGTCCCCGCGTGGTCCCCCACGCATCCACCCGGCTCAGGGGCTCAGGGGCTCAGGGGGCTGTCCCCCGTGGGGGACTGTCCCCGCGTTTGGTCCCCCGGCGACCTGCGCCCCCGTGGGGGGCTGTCCCCGCGTTTGGTCCCCCGGCAACCTGCGCGGGGTTTTCCCCCTAGACCTCCACCACCACCGGCAGGATCACCGGGCGCTGGCGCGACCGCCTGTTGATCAGGGCTGCAACCGCATCGTGCAGTTGCCTCTTGAGCACGCCGATCTCATGCACCCGCTCTTCGGATGACTCGGCGATGCTCTCGATCACGCGGGCGCGGATGGCGTTGATCAGATCGTCGTCCTCGGCTCCCCCGAAGCCGCGTGTGACGATCTCCGGCGTCCCCTCAAGGGTTCCGTCGTGGGCATCCACCTGGATCACGATGAGGATCAGGCCATCCTCCGACAGGTGGCGCCGGTCGCGCAGGACTCCCTCGCCGACGTCCGTCACGCCGTAGGAATCCACATAGGTGATACCGGACACCACGCGCTCACCCAGCACCACACCGTCGGCGGATACCTCCATGACGTCGCCGTTCTCGAGGATCACGGTCCGCTCCGGGATGCCCAGACGGGTCGCCAGATCTGCATGGGCCACCTGATGGCGGGCCTCACCGTGGATCGGGGCGAAGAAGCGCGGGCGCACCAACTGGAGCATCCAGGCGAGCTCATCGCGCACGGCATGGCCGGAGGCGTGGATGTCCGCCCGGTCATCTGGCGTCACCACGCGGGCACCCTGAGCCACCAGGCGGTTGACGGTCTCGTCAATCGCCAACTCGTTGCCGGGAATCCGACGGGAGCTGTAGATGATCGTGTCGCCCTTCCTGATGGTGACACGCGGGTGGGCATGGTTCGCCATCCGCCGGAGCGCGGACATCGGTTCGCCCTGACTCCCCGTGGTGAGGATGACCAGTTCATCATCGGGGACGGTGTCGATCTCCTTGTCGTTGATGATCACGCCGTCGGGTGCCGTCAGATAGCCAAGGTTGCGGGCCACACTCACGTTCCGGACCATCGACCGGCCGATGATGGCCACGACCCTGCCATCCCGGTAGGCGGCGTTCACCACCTGCTGGATCCGGTCTATCTGCGACGAGAAGGTCGTCACGATCACCCGGCCCGGCGACGTGGCGAACAGACTGGCGAGCGCCGGCCCCACGGCTTCCTCTGCGCGCTTGCCGGACACCGGCACGTCGGCGTTCGTGGAATCACCGAGCATCGCGAGCACCCCGCGGTCGCCCAGTCGCGCGAGGCCGGGGATGTCGCTGCGCTGCGACGGCCCACCGATGGGGAGGTGATCGAACTTGAAGTCGCCCGTGTGGAGCACCGTGCCCGCCGGCGAGTGCAGTGCCACGCAGACGCAGTCCGGAATGGAGTGGGTCACCCGCAGGAACTCGGCCTCGAAGGGACCCACGCTGCGGGGCGGATCTCCTGCGGCCACCTCGATCATCTCGGACTGGCCGAGCAGCCGGTGCTCGTCGAGCTTCGCACGCAGGAGGGCCAGCGTGAACCGGGTCCCGAGGATCGGAACGGGCCCGACCGCACGCAGGAACCACGGGACGGCCCCGATGTGGTCCTCGTGCCCGTGCGTGAGGATGAGCGCGTCAATGCGATCCGCATTCTCGGCGACGTATGTCATGTCTGGCAGGACCAGATCCACGCCCAGTTGGTCGGGCGTCGGGAACGTCACGCCGCAGTCGATCACCACGATGCGGCCGTCGAACTCGACGAGATACATGTTCTTGCCGATTTCCCCCACGCCGCCCAAGGGGATGATCCGGAGTGCCGGGGCGCCACTCATGCCGCGGCTCCGATGCCGTGGGCCGCGAGCACCGCTCCGAGGCGCTCACGCTCGGCATCCGTCGCACGGACAAGTGGGAGGCGAACCTCGTCACACGGGATCATGCCTGTCATTGTGAGCGCCGCCTTGATGAGAATCGGATTTGTGACGTCGAACAACCCGGTCCAGAGCCCCGCGAGCGAGGCGTCAATGTCCCGGGCACCAGCGATGTCCCCCCCACCCACGAGGGACACCATCTCCTGCATGCGGTCCGCAACCAGATGCGCCGCGACGGAGATCACCCCGGCCCCCCCCATCTCGAGCACGGGCATCAGCATGTCGTCGTTCCCCGCGTAGATGATGAGGTCACATGCCTCGCGCACCGCGCGCAACTCGGTCAGATCCTCATTGGCCTGCTTCAGCGCCACGACCCCGGGGATGCGGGCCAGGTCGGCAATGAGCGCGGGCGACATGTTGAGCGCCGTGCGACCCGGGATGTTGTAGAGGACCACGGGCACGCCGACCGCGGCGATCGCCGCGACGTGGCGGCGGATGCCCTCGGGGGGAGGCTTGTTGTAGTACGGCGTCACTACCAGGACGGCGTCGGCGCCGATCTCACCGGCAATCTCCGTCAGGTGCACGGAGTGGGCGGTGTCGTTGCTCCCGGTGCCCGCCACCATGGTCCCCACCCCGCGGGTCTCCTCACGCGTGGCCTGGAACAGCGCGATGCGCTCGAGATCGCTGAGCGTGGACGCCTCGCCCGTGGTCCCCGCCACCACGATGCCATCGGACCCGGTGGCGAGCAGGCGCTGCACCAGCCCGCGGTAGGCGGCTTCGTCAACCCCCCCGGCGTCGTCGAAGGGCGTGACGGCGGCGGTGAGGACGGCTCCCAGCACGGGCGGCAGTATATGGGGGCCGTCCGCCCCCCGGCGGCTCAGGCGGACGCCGCCGCGGTGTGCGGCGGGCGCCGGGCCCGACCGGCCGTCAGCAGGTCGGGCCTCCGGCCCCGGATCGCGACGAGCGGCCGCGCAGAGCGGCACGCGACCGATCGCTCGCCCTCCCCGCGGCCATCAGGCCCGCGGAATCTCCTCGCCGGTCTCCGGGTTGATCCGGATGCCGTCTGTGATGCCGGTGCCGGGCGGCGCGCCGACGATCAGCCACATGGCGTCGCGCTCGCTGTTGTTCTGCACGCGGCGGGTGGTGTCCTTGCCCACACGGATCCAGTCCAGATCCTCGATGACGACGACCTCGCCCTCGATCAGCATTTCCTGCGGACCACCGGCAATCAGGTGGTACAGCTCTTCCTGCTCCTGGTGGCGGTGGTAGGCCATCGCATCGCCGGGATGGAAGGTCCACACACGACAGGTCATGTGCTCGCATGCGGTCGAGCCCGCGAAGTCCTGCGACGACGGACCGCCGCCCTTGCGCTCGCGGCGCTCGACATCATCGGAATGAATGTGGGTGTAGCCGTCGGCCATAGCGGACTCCTGATCCGGGAACGCGTCCGAGCCTAGCCGAACAGGATGGACTCGAGGCCCAGCGTGACCCCCCGCCGCTCCGTCACGGCGCGAACGGCCATCAGAACCCCCGGCATGAAGCACTCACGCGACAGGCTGTCGTGGCGGATGGTGAGTGTCTCGCCCGTTCCGCCGAGAATCACCTCCTGATGCGCAACGAGCCCCGGAAGGCGAACCGAGTGGATCGGCACCTCGCCCTCCATCAGGCCCGCCGTGCGCACCGCCGTCCCGGAGGGCGCATCCACCTTGGCGTCATGGTGCAGTTCGATGATCTCGGCGCGCGGCATGTGGAGTGATGCCTCGGCGGCGAACCGCATCATCAGCACCGCGCCCACCGCGAAGTTGGGAGCCACCAACAGGTTGGCCGGTCCCGCCTCGGCCAGCCGCGTCAGCGTGGCCATCTCCTCGTCCGCGAGCCCGGTCGTGCCCACCACCGCGTGGACGCCTGCCTGGAGACACGTGTGCACGGTCCCGAAGGCCGCATGCGGCTGGGTGAAGTCCACGGCCACCTCGGGTGCTGTGGCCCCGATTGCTTCGGCAACCGATTGGAACGCCACCTGGCCGTCCGCATTGAGCACGGGGTCCACCTGCGCCACGAGTTCCATGTCCGGGGCGGCGTTCACGGCGTCCACGACGGTCCGGCCCATCCTCCCGGCCGCCCCAGTGACCATCACGCGGATCATCCCGCCTCCACAAGGTCGGGCGCGAGCCGGGATGCGGCCTCACGCACCGCATCCGGGTTCGGGCCGATCGCGGCCGCCGACAGCAGGGCCGGGTCCCAGAACTCCCGGGCGAGTGCAGTGATGTCGTCGGCGGTGACCGCCTCGATGCGCTCGACCATCTCATCCACGTCCAGCAACTCCGTACCACCGAGCACGGCGCGCCCGAAGCGGTGCATGCGTGTGGCCGGGCTCTCCAACCCCAGCACCAAGCGCCCCTTCAGGTGCTCGCGGGCCCGTGCCAGTTCGTCGTCCCGGACGGGCTCCTCGCCCATTCGCCTGAGTTCGTGCCCGATGATGGCGGAGGCCTCCGTCAGGTTCTCCTCGCGCGTGCCGAGATACACCCCCACCTGACCGGTGTCGGAATACCCCACCGAATACGTGCCCACAGAGTACGCGAGGCCGCGCTTCTCGCGGATCTCCTGGAACAGGCGGCTGCTCATCGATCCGCCCAGGATGACATCGAGCACCCCCATGGCGTGGCGCCGGGGGTCGGAGCGGTCCAGCCCAGGGCCACCGAGGGCGAGGTGGTACTGCTCGGTCGGCTTGGACCGGACCACGAGGCGTGGTCCACCGGCCACGGCCGCCTCGAACTCGTGCGCGGCGCCCGCGGTGAGGCCGCCCAGATGCCGGTCTGCGAGTGCGACCAACCGGTCCTGGGTGATCGAACCGCTTGCGGCCACCACGATGTTCCCGGCCGTGTAGTGATCGGCGTGGAAGGCGCGGATGCGGTCCTCGGGCAGCGACCCGATGATGTCCGCGGTCCCGATGACCGGCCTGCCCAGAGGCTGGTCGGGGAATACGGCCTCCGACATGAGGTCATGGACCAGATCACCGGGGTCGTCCTCGTACATGAGGATCTCCTCGAGGATGACCTGCCGCTCCTGCTCCAATTCCCGGAACGCGGGGTTGCAGAGCATGTCGGCAATCACGTCGAAGGCCTGGTCGAGGTGCTCGTCGAGCACCCGGGTGTAGACGACCGTGTGGTCCCGGCCGGTCGCGGCGTTGATCTCCCCCCCGATGGCATCAAACGCCTCGGCGATCTCCGCAGCCGAGAAGCGGTCCGTGCCCTTGAACAACAGGTGCTCGATGAAGTGGGAGATACCCCCCTCAGATGCCTGCTCGAACCGGGAGCCGACCCCGATCCACACCCCGAGCGCAACCGAGCGCACCCCCGGCAGGGGCTCCGAGATGACTCGGAGCCCCTGGCCGGTGGTGTCGAGCGCCCGGTCCTGCGTCACTCGGGAACGTCGCTCGTGGACATCTTCCGGCGGCGGCGCGGGCGGTTCTCGGAGCCCTCGTCGTCCTCGACCGGCCCGCCGCCCTCGGCGGGAGCGGAGTCGTCCGACAGCAGGCGCAGCCCGATACGGCCACGGGCGCGATCGACCTCCTCAACGCGCACGTCCACGGAGTCGCCCCGGTTGAGGACATCCTCCACCTTCTCGACCCGGCCGGAGCCGAGGTTCGAGATGTGCAGCAGGCCGTCCACTCCCTTGGCGAGCTCGATGAACGCGCCGAAGGTCGTGGTCTTGACGACCTTGGCCCCCTCGTACACGTCGCCCACTTCGACATCCTTCGTCATGGAGCGGATGCGCTCGACGCACTCGTCGGCCTTCTCGCCCTGGACGCCGTACACGCTCACGGTGCCGTCGTCCTCAATCGAGATCTCCACCTCGAAGTCGGCCTCGAGGCTGCGGATGGTCTCGCCACCCTTCCCGATGACCATGCCGATCTTGGCGGGGTCGATCTTGATGGCGGTGATTCGCGGTGCCCATGGGCTCAGCTCCTCACGCGGCGCGGCGATGGTCTCGGCCATGATCCCCAGAATCTGGAGACGGGCGGCCTTCGCCTGCTGGAGGGCCTCGGCCAGAGTCTCCTGGGTGACGCCCGCCAGCTTGTTGTCCATCTGCAGGGCGGTCACGCCCTCCGCGGTGCCGGCGACCTTGAAGTCCATGTCGCCGAGGTGGTCCTCATCGCCCTGAATGTCGGTGAGCACGATGAGGTCATCGCCCTCCTTGATGAGGCCCATCGCGATGCCCGCCACCGGCCGCGTGATGTGCACACCGGCATCCAGCAGCGCCAGGGTGGAGCCGCAGACAGATGCCATCGACGAGGACCCGTTGCTCTCAAGGGTCTCCGACACCAGACGGAGCGTGTAGGGGAAGTCGTCGCCCGACGGCATCACGGGAATCAATGCCCGCTCCGCGAGGGCACCGTGCCCGATGTCCCGGCGCTTGGGACCCCGCATGAATCCGGTCTCGCCGACGCTGAACGGCGGGAAGTTGTAGTGGTGGATGTAGCGCTTGGTCGTGGCGTTCGACAGGTCGTCGATGCGCTGGGCCTCCTTCATGGTGCCCAGTGCCAGAAGCGTGAGGACCTGCGTCTCGCCGCGCGTGAACAGGCCGGAGCCGTGTGTGCGCGGGGCCACGCCCGTGTCGCACCAGATCGGACGGATCTCGTCGGCCGAGCGGCCATCCGGGCGCACCTTGTCCACTGCGATGCGACGGCGGATCGTGCGCTTGACCAGCGCCTCGAAGGCCATCGAGAACTGCGCCTTCTGGTCCGGCGAGGGCTCCTCACCGATGACCTCCACAAGCGCCGCGGCCTTCGCATCGGACACCTTGTCACGCCGCTCCAACTTGCCCTGCTCCAGCGTGGCCTCCTCGATCGCGGCCAGCGCGACCTTCTCGACCTCCGCCAGCATGGCCGGATCAACGTCCTGCGCCACGAAGTCCCACTTCGGCTTGCCAGCCTTCTCGCGCAGTTCGTCCTGCACGGCGCACAGCTTGCGGATCTCGTCGTGCGCGATCAGCAGCGCCTCGAGCAGGTCCTCCTCGGACACCTCATTGGCGCCGGCCTCCACCATGGAGATCGCGTCACGGGTGCCGGCGACAACCAGATCAAGCGTGCTCTCCTCCAGCTCCTGGAGGGTCGGGTTGATGACGAAGTCGTCATCGAGCATCCCGATGCGCACCGCACCGACGGGGCCGTCAAAGGGCATCTCGGACAGCATCAGTGCCGCGGACGCGCCGTTGATCGACAGGATGTCGAACGAGTTCACCCGGTCCACCGACAAGACGGTCGTCACGACCTGGACCTCGTTGCGATATCCCTTCGGCCACAGGGGCCGGAGCGGTCGGTCGGTCATGCGCGCAGTCAGGATGGCGCGCTCGCTCGGGCGGCTCTCCCGCTTGATGAACCCGCCGGGGATCGCCCCCTTGGCGTACATCCGCTCCTCCACGTCCACCGTGAGGGGGAAGAAGTCCGTCCCCTCCCGGGGGCTACGCGTGCCGACCGCGGTGACCAGCACCAGGGTGTCGCCCGACCTCACCGTCACCGACCCATTGGCCTGCTTGGCCAGGCGGCCGGTCTCAAAGATGATCTCCTGCCCGCCGATATCGGCGACGACCTGCGTCGTGTCAGGACCGTTCTCTGCCATGTTCTTCCTCATCTCTTTTCACCGTGCCCCCGGCACGGCTCGTCCTGCGGCACCGCCATCCGGGCGGCCCGCCGTCACGGGCGCGAACGCGCCCCGGTCTTCCTACCTGCGGAGTCCCAGAGAGTCCGTGAGCGCGCGATACGCGTTCACGTCTTTCCTCTCCAGGTAGCTCAGGAGCCGCCGACGTCGCCCGACCATGGTCAGGAGGCCACGGCGCGAGTGGTGGTCCTTGCGATGGACCTTCAGGTGCTCCGTCAACTGGTTGATCCTCTCCGTGAGGATCGCGACCTGAACCTGGGGCGAACCCGTGTCCGTGTCGTGCTGACGATGCGGCGCCATGACGCCCGCCTTGGTGTGCGTGTCCAGCATGTATGTCTGCTCCTGGTCCGGCCGCGGGGCAGCCGTGGCCGCTCCCGGGTCAATGTGATCCAGCAGGGTATCAGGCGGCTGCGACCACCTCACGGGTACGGGCGATGTCCTCCTGCACCTGCGTCACCAGTTCCCCGGGGGACGGGAATCGCCGCTCACCGCGCAGGCGCTCGATGAACTCCACACGCATCCTCTTGCCGTAGAGGTCGCCACCGTTGTAGTCGAGGATGAAGGCCTCGAGGCGCAGGGGCGGATCCGTCCGGTCGTCAAAGGTGGGCGCGTGCCCCAGATTGATCGCGGCGGGATAGCGCCCCCCCGCCAGCACCACCCGTCCGGCGTAGACGCCGTGGCCGGGCAGCGCGACGTCGGACGGCACGGAGACGTTGGCGGTCGGCAGTCCCATCGCCCGCCCTCTCTGCTCCCCCGGCACGACAACGCCCTCGACCGAGTGCGGCCTCCGGAGCAACGGGACGACGTCGGCGACCTGCCCCTGCGCCACCAGCCGGCGGACGCGCGTGGACGACACCGGCTTGCCGTCAGGGCTCGAGACGGTCTCGGGGCTCTCGATGATGAGCCCGCGGGCACGACCCAGGCGCTGCAGGTAGGCGACCGTGCCCGACCCGCCGTGACCGAACCGGAAGTTGGCGCCGACGACAATGCTCTCGGCACCCAGTGGGGCCGATCCCAGCATCTCGGCGAAGCGATCCGCCCGGATGCGCGCGAATGCCGGGGTGAACGGAACCACCAGCAGCGCATCCGCCCCCAGCGCCTCGATGAGTTGTGCCTTGAAGGCGGGCTCGGTCAGCACCCGGGGCGCGAGTTCCGGCCGGAGCACGGCCAGAGGGTTCGGCTCGAACGTGAGAACCATGGACTGCAGCCCGCGCTCCCGGGCACGCTCGACAGCCCGCGCAATGATGGCCTGATGGCCCAGATGCACCCCGTCGAAGGTGCCGATGGCCACCACCCGCCGCTCCTGTCCGAGCGGCAGCTCCCCCATGGACTGATAGCGGTTCACCCGGCCAGAACCACCCGGGGCCTCAGCATGCCGTCAACGGGTTCGGCGATGGCGAGCAGCAGCCCGCCGGCCACGAGCGCCACCGGGCCGGACGCGCCACCGGTGGGGTCGCTCACCGGGCGTCCGTGGACCACGCCGGCCGCCGACCCATCGTCGAGGTCGAGCGCCCCGAGGTGACCGAGCACCTCCAGGGGCGCCACCCCGCACCCCGGGGCGACCTCATCGGGCGCGATGGCGGACTCGACGGACAGGTCCCCGACCGCCGTGCGCCTGAGGGTGCGGCAGTACGCACCGCATCCCAGTGCCTCGCCGAGGTCCACCACCAACTGGCGCACATACGTGCCCGGCCCGCACCGGATCTCGACCTCCGCCGTGCCCGTCATCGGGTCGTAGGAGATCAGATCCGCGCGCTCCACGACCACGGCCCGGATCGGTCGGTCCACCTCCTCACCCGCGCGGGTGATGGCATACAGGCGCCTGCCGCCCACCTTCACCGCCGAGAGCGCGGGCACCCGCTGGATGCCCTCACCGACCAGCGCGGCCAGAGCGGATCGCAGAGCCGCCTCGTCCGGCGGGCTGCCACCCGTGGTGATCGGCCCCTCGGGATCCCCCGACCCGGAGCGCGCACCGAGGAGAATGCCTGCCCGGTACGTCTTATCGAGCCCACTGAGGTACGGCGCCAGTCGGGTGGCCCGGCCCGTGAGGATCACCAGCAACCCGGTGGCGAACGGGTCGAGCGTGCCCGTATGCCCCGTCCGGGGGCGACCCAGTGCCCGGCGGCAGATGGCCACGATGTCGTGAGAGGTGGGGCCGGCCGGTTTGTCCACGAGGATCGCACGTGGTGGCATCTCGGTCGCCTGAGACACTAGATCCCCTGCGCGATCATCGCGTCGCCGATCAACGCGATGATCGCGTCCGGGTCCCGGTGCGAGGTGAAGCCCGCCGCGGCCCGGTGCCCGCCGCCGCCCTCAAGCGCCGCGATGGCGGATACGTCCACGGCGTCACCCGAGGCGCGCGTGGAAACCCGCCACTCCCCCTCCCCCACCTCGCGGATGACCGCTGCGACGATGACGCCATCGGCCGCGCGGAGGGCCTCCACCACGCCATCGGAGTCCGTTCCGCCCGAGGCCTCGATGTCATCACGGGTGATGACCGCCACGACGAGCCGGCCATCGTGCTCCGTACGGGCCCCGGCAATCGCCCGGCCCGCCAGACGGAGGTCGCCGACCGGCGTGCCCTCATAGACCCGGCGGTAGATGGCCCCCGGCTCGACGCCCGCCTCGATCAGGCGCGCAGCGGCACGATGCGCCTCGGACCCGGTGCTTCCATACGAGAAGCGACCGGTGTCGGTGACGATGCCGACGTAGAGCGGGATGGCGATGCTCTCGTCGATCTCCACACCCAAGGCGTCCGCCAGACGCACCACGATCTCCGCCGTGCTCGACGCACCGGCGTCAATCAGATTCAGGTCTCCCCATGCCGGGTTGTCATGGTGGTGGTCCACGTTCACGATCCGCGCGCCGAGATCCCCGGGGTCCAGATCGCTCACCCGGTGCGACGTGGCGGCGTCCACGCTCACGAGCAGACGCTCGGCATGGTCCGGCACCGGTCCCGAGACCACCTCCTCGCCGGGGGCGAGCATCCATGCGAGGTCGGCAGGCAGCCCCGGTCCGTCGCCATGCCACATCATCACGTCATGGCCCAGACGACCGAGCACCCGGGCAAGCCCGATCATCGATCCCGCGGCGTCGCCGTCGGGATTCCGGTGCGTGGTGATCAGGACCTTGCGGGGCGGCCCCGCAAGGACCTCCGCGATGCGCTCGATCCCCACGCGCTCGCCCCCGGAACGCTGGTGATGCATCTGATGCGTCACCCCTGCGCGTCCTCGGGTCGGGGGTCCGGGTCCGCGGGTGCAACCTCGTCGATGAGGGCCGTCAGGCGCCTGGCGTGGTCCTGGAGTTCGTCGTGCGTGAACACCAGGTGCGGTGTGTGGCGGCTCCTGAGCACCCGCCCGACCCGGGCCTGGAGCACGCCGCGGGCCGACTCGAGCGCGGCGGCCGCTGCGTCCTTGCGCGTGGGGTCGAGGACGGTCCAGTACACCGTCGCGCGCCCGACGTCCGGGGTCGTCTCCACGGAGGTCACCGTGACCATCTGGAGGCGCGGGTCCGCCAGGTCCATGAGGAGCGCCTGCCCGACGACCTCGCGGATGGCCTCTCCGGCCCGGCGCTGACGCTGGCCCGAAGGAGGGGTCATACGGTTGCCTCGTCGATGGCGATGATCTCCCGATCCTCCGACAGAAGGATCCACTCGGGGTCGGTCGCGAGCCGCCTCACCGCCCGGTCAAGGGCGGCTGCCGCCTCGCCTGCTCCCGACGCCACCACCGATAACGACACGCGGCACCTCTGCAAGAGGTCGTGGTGATCCACCTCGGCGACGCTGGCCGCGCAGTGCCGGGAGAGCCCCTGTGTGACTCTCAGCACCTCGCGGCGCTTTTCTTTGAGCGAGCGGGCCTCGGGAAGGTGGAGGTCAACGGTGAGAATCCCCACGAAGCCGGCCCCCATCGCCGCACCGAGGCCGGTGGTTACTCGCCGGCCTCGGCCGGGGCGGGGGCGGGGGCCTGCGCGGTGCGCGCGACCTCCTTGAGCTCGAAGACCTCGATCTCGTCACCCTCCTTGACGTCGTTGTAGTCGTGGAGCAGGACGCCGCACTCGAAGCCCTGCTGGACCTCCCGCACGTCGTCGTCAACGCGCCGCAGCGATCCGATCGTGCCCGTGTGGACGACCGTGCCGTCGCGGACCAGACGGCAGGGGGCTGCGCGGCGTGCGGTCCCCTCGGTGACGTAGCAACCGGCGATCGTGCCGAGGCGACTGGCCCTGAAGATGGCGCGCACCTCGAGCGTGCCAAGGGGCTCCTCGACGATGTCCGGCTCGAGAAGACCCACCAGCGCATCGCGGACATCCTCGATGACCCGGTAGATCACGCGGTACGTGCGAATGTCCACGCCCTCCCGCTCGGCCAGCATCCTGGCCTCGGGACGCGGTCGCACGTTGAAACCGATGACGATGGCCTGCGAGGCCGCCGCGAGCATGACGTCGCTCTCCGTGACCGCGCCGACGCCGGTGTGGATGATGCGGAGACGCACCTCCGTTTGCTCCACCTTGCCGAGAGCATCCTCGAGCGCGCCGACGGAGCCCTGCACGTCGCCCTTGATGATGATGTTGAGTTCCTTGACCCCGCCCGCCTGGATGCGCGCGAACAGGTCCTCCAAAGACACAGGGCGCCGGTTGGCGAGTTCCTCGGAACGTAGGCGCTGGCTACGGGTGGCGGCGATCTGCCGGGCGAGGCGCTCGTTCCCGACCACGCGGAACTTCTCCCCGGCGTCCGGTACCCCGTCCAGCCCGAGGATCTCCACGGGGACAGACGGCCCGGCCTCGGTCATCGGCTCGCCGTTGTAGTTGAGCATGGCCCGGACCCGGCCGAAGGTCTCCCCCACAACCAGAATGTCGCCGACGCGCATGGTCCCCCGCTGCACGAGAAGAGTGCAGACCGGTCCACGGCCCGGGTCGAGCCGCGACTCCACAACCGTCCCCGACGCCTCGGCAGCGGGGTTCGCCTTGGGGTCGGCGTCGGCGTCGGCCACCAGCAGAACCGTCTCGAGCAAGGTCTCCAGACCATCCCCCTGGTGCGCCGAGACGAGCACGCACTCCGTGGTGCCACCCCAGTCGGTGGGGATGACCTCATGCATGGACAACTCCTGCTTCACCTTGTCCGGGTTGGCGTTTGCCTTGTCCATCTTGTTGATCGCCACGACGAACGGCACCTGTGCAGCCCGCGCGTGGTCGATGGCCTCGATCGTCTGCGGCATCACACCGTCATCGGCCGCCACCACGATGACGGCGACGTCCGTGATCTTCGCCCCGCGGGCGCGCATGGCGGTGAACGCCTCATGCCCCGGAGTGTCGAGGAAGGTCACCTCGCGCCCGTTGTGGTGCACCTGGTACGCACCGATGTGCTGGGTGATGCCACCGGCCTCCCCTGCAGCAACCTCAGTGCGCCGGATGGCGTCGAGCAGCGATGTCTTGCCGTGATCCACGTGTCCCATGACCGTGACGACGGGCGCACGCGCCACGAGATCGTCGGGGGCGTCCTCGGCGGTCACCTCGAGGTCCGGCTCCTCCTCGGCATGGATGATCACGACCGTGCGCCGGGCGTCGACCGCGATCAACTCGATGGCGTCATCGGAGAGCGACTGGGTGATGGTGACGAGCTCACCGACCGTCATCATGAACTTGATGATCTCGGCGGTGGGGATGCCGAGCCCCTCGGCCACATCCTTGACGGTCGCCCCGGATCGGATGTCGCAGGGTGGCATCTCAGACGGGTCAAGCCGTAGCAGGGCCTGCTGATCGGACGAGTCCTTCCCCCCCGGCCGCCTGTCGCGCCGGTCACGGGGACCCACGCCCTGCCGGCGGCTCGCCTGAGCATCAATGACGACCCGGCGCTTGCGTCCCCGGGCGCCGCCGGGGCGGCCGATCCCACCGGTCCCACGCGGAGGCAGGGTTCCCGACCTCCCACGGTCTCCCGACTGAACCGACCCCGGGCCCGTATCGGGCTCGTCGGGCGGCGGTGCGGGTGACGAGGTCGGGGCCGGCGCTGCGGCCGCAGCCGGTGGCGGGGCCTGACGACGCGGCGCCGGCAAGTCGATCATCGAGGGCGCCCGCTTGGGAGGGATGCGTGCCCCGGTCGTGGGCGCCGCCTCGGGCGCAGCCGGCTGATCGTCGGGACCGGTGGTCGCAGGCGTGGGCGATCCCACCATGTCAATCGGCGCATCCTCCGGTGCCGTGTGGGCAACGGGAATCGCGACGTCGGACGCGGGCGCCTCCGCAGGCTCGTGCGCGTCGGTGGCGGGAGCCTCCTCCAGCGCCGGCTCCCCCTGCGGGGTGTCCGCCTGTGCCGCATCCTCCTGCGGAGCCAAATCCTCAGGGCTCGCCTCAGCAGCGGGCGTCACCGCTTCGGGCGCCCCGTCGGGCTCGTCCACCGGCCCGACCGCCGCCTGCGTGGCGCTGGGCCGTGGAACGACGGGAGCCGGCGTGGCGACAACGACCGGGACGAACCCGGGGACAGCATTTCCGGGGTCCACGTCCGGTGCCTCGGATGGCGTGCTCTTCCGCACCACCACCCGCTTCGGCGCGGGCTGCGGCATCTCGCCGTCGGGCTTCGGGTGCCGGTTGGGCGACAAAACGTGCAGCGCCCACGCGACTGACACCGTGGACGACGCGGTCTTCACGTCCAGCCCGGCGCGCTGGAGGCGCTGGAGGACGTTGGCGCTCGGCAACCCCTCATCCTTCGCGATCTCATACACACGCTGCGTCTCACTCATGCGCCGCTCACCATCCCCCCGTCCCCGATCCCATCCGCCAAGGACTCGTCGACCACAACTGCCGTGCGTGCGGCCCGCGGAAACGCCCTGCGCTGAGCCGCGCGTTCAAAGCACCCACGTGAGGCGCAGGTGTACAGCCCGCGGCCACCCAGTGATCCGTCGTCGTCATGGACGAGAGCCAGCCGGCCGTCTCGCGGCACAGCCGTGAAGCGGACGAGCGATGACTTGGGCGCACGCACGCCGCACCCGAGGCACATGCGCTCGGGAACATGGTCGTGGGAACGGTCGGCATCACTCGTTCGTCTCCTCCCCGTCCCCTCCGGGCACACCTGCCTCGGCACCTGTGGGAACCGCGCCATCCTGCTCGAGGACCTCACCCGGCGCGCTGCCCTCATCGCCGGTGGGCACCTCACCCGGCGCGCTGCCCTCATCGCCGGTGGGCACCTCAACCGCGTCGGTCACCGACTCGGGCTCATCATCGCCCTCGGCCCCGGGGGCCGAGGGCTTCGACTGCGGCACATCGTGACCAGGAAGCGCACAGAAGCGCGTGGCAGATACCACGGCGTTCGGGCAGCGGCGACCGCTCTGGAGGAGATGGGCACACCGCTGCACGCCACCCTCGAGATCGTCGGCGTAGTCGTCGGACGCCTCTTCGGTGGCAAAGGTGGACTCGCTCTTGATGTCGATCCGCCAGCCAGTGAGGCGAGCGGCCAGACGGGCGTTCATCCCCTCCTTCCCGATCGCCAGCGACAACTGGTCGTCGGGAACGATCACCACGGCCTGGCGTGCCTCGTCGTCCACCAGAACCTCGCGGACGCGCGCCGGCGAGAGAGCCTTCGCGACGTAGCGGGCCGGCTCGTCGTTGAAGGGGATGATGTCGATCTTCTCGCCGCGCAGTTCGGACACCACCATCCGCACACGTGAGCCGCGCGGCCCCACGCAGGCACCGACGGGATCCACGCCCTGCACGTTCGACCCCACGGCGATCTTGGACCGCCATCCGGGCTCGCGCGCGACGTTGCGGATCTCAACGAGCCCGTCGGCGATCTCGGGCACCTCCAGCTCGAAGAGGCGCTTGATGATCTCGTCGGACCGGCGGCTCAGGATGACCTGAGGGCCCTTGCTGGACGCACGCACCTCGACGATGACGGCCTTGATGCGGGCACCGTGGTCGTACCGCTCGCCAGGGACCTGCTCGGTCGTGGGCAGAAGCGCCTCGACCCGTCCCAGGTCCACGAGGGTGTACCGGTGGTCGGACTGCTGGATGATGCCGTTCACGACCTCGCCCACACGGTCGACGTACTCCTCGTACATCATCTCGCGCTCGGCCTCGCGGATGCGCTGCAGGACGACCT
>CAMAVU010000033.1 GCA_945861935.1 Bifidobacterium breve
CCCCCCGCGGGGACAGTCCCCAACCCCAACCCCGACCCCAACCGCGGGGACAGTCCCCCCGCGGGGACAGTCCCCAACCCCCCCAACCCCAACCCCAATCCCCAACGGCGTCGGCGGGGTCCCGGCAGGGAGCCTCGGCAGCGCGGCGAAACCCGGTCAGGCAGTGCGTTTCCGAATCCGATCTGGAGTTCCCATTTGAGCGACGGCCCCGAGAGCGTTCGCCCGGCCTTCACACTGGTGGAGGGCACAGACGTGCCTGCACCGGAGCCTGCGGACGACGAGGCGGCCATGTTCACCGCCCCGGTTGACGAGGTCAGGAGGCGTAAGGGGGACATCTTCCGCCCCGGCCCCGGCCCGATGATCGAGTTCCGCGGCGTGACCAAGACATATGGCGGAACCGCACGCGGACTCGACGGGGTGTCACTCCGTATCGGCGTCGGCGAGTTCGTGTTCCTCGTCGGGCCCTCCGGCTCGGGGAAATCCACGTTCATCCGGCTCATCATCCGCGAGCTGCGGGCCACCTCGGGCTCCGTGACCATCGGCGGACGCGATCTGGGCGAACTGCGCCGATCCAAGGTGCCGTACCTCCGCCGCGCCATCGGCTGCGTGTTCCAGGACTTCCGCCTCCTCCCCGATCGCACCGCGGCCGAGAACGTGGCCTACGCGTTGCAGGTGACCGGGCATCATTCGAAGGAGGTGCGCCGACGCGTGCCCGAGATCCTCTCGCTGGTCGGCCTTGACGGGAAGACCCACCGCCTGCCGCGCGAACTCTCGGGCGGCGAGCAGCAGCGCGTGTCCATCGCGCGCGCTCTGGTGAATCATCCACGCCTGCTCATCGCGGACGAGCCGACGGGAAACCTCGATCCCGATACCTCCATGGGCATCATGGATCTGCTTCTGCGCATCAACCGCACCGGCACCACGGTGCTCGTCGCGACACACGATCAGAACACGGTGGATCGGATGCAGATGCGCGTGATCGCCCTCGAGGAAGGCCGCGTCGTACGTGATGCCGAGTCGGCGGGCTACCACGAGAGCATTGAGGAGGTCCCGGCATGAGGATCGGCATGTTCTTTCGCGAGGCCCTCCGCAGCATCCGCGCCAACGCCGCCATCTCCGTCGCCGCCACGGTCACCGCGCTCATCGCTGTGCTCATCCTAGGTGCCTTCATCCCGTCGTTCATGTATGTGCGCTCCGCAGTGGACGCCCAGACGGAGAAGGTGGACGTGGACATCTTCATCGCCGACACCGCGACCGTGGCCCAGGTGGACGCCCTACGTGAGAAGCTGAACGGCCTGCGCACCGATGGCACGGCCGCCGCGGTCACCTACGTGTCGAAGGACGATGCGCTCCGCATCATGCGGGAGCGCCTGCGCGACCCGTCGGTCCTCGACGAGCTCCCCAGCAACCCGCTCCCCGCGAAGTTCAACGTCAGGCCGACCAATCCCGAGGACGCCGACGTCATCGTGGCCGCCGTGAAGAACGACCCTGCGCTCGACCCGATCGAGGGCATCGTCTATCCCGAGACCACCGCCGACCGGCTGCTCACGGCCGCGAAGTTCGTTCAATGGGCGGGTCTCGCGCTGATCGGCATCCTGCTGCTCGCGGCCGTGCTGCTGATCGGCAACACCATCCGACTGTCCATCTTCGCCCGGCGGCGCGAGGTCGAGGTGATGCGCCTCGTCGGGGCCACCAACTGGTTCATCCGCTGGCCCTTCATGATCGAGGGCGTCATCTGCGGGTTGGTCGGGGCCACCGCGGCAGTTGCCTTGCTGTGGGGTATCAAGGTCGGCGTCGTGGACGCCTGGGCGGCGGGAGCCGACACTGCGCTCACCAAGACCGGGTCGGCCGCGGGCACCATTGCCTTCCCGCTGCTCACCCTGATTCTCGTGGGCGCAGGCGCGATACTCGGCGCCGTCGGCAGCGGCATCACGCTGCGCCGCTTCCTGCGGGTGTGACGGATGCCCCGGTGGCGGACCCGGGTGGGTCCGCCACCGGGGCGCCGTAGCATCCGGGCGTGCCGCAGTTGCCCCGCCCACGTCGCGTCGCCCTGCTGGCCGGCGTCGGCGCGCTCGTTGTGGCCGTGTTCCTGGCTGGTGCGCTTGCCGGAGGGCCCGTTCTCGACCTGGTGCTGCCGCCCCGCGGGTCGCTCCCCGATCAGGTTGCGGATGCGATCGTCGAGCGCTTCGAGGGCCCCGTGGACCGCGTGGCCCTTGAGCGTGCCGGTGCCGTGGCCATCGCCGGGTCGGTGGGCGACCGCTGGACCGCGTACTTCACGCCCAAGGAGTGGGCGGCCATCAAGAGGTCGTCTGAGGGCGCGTACACGGGCATCGGCATCGCCCTGAGGCTGGATGACGACGCGCTGATAATCGAGGAGGTATATCCGCAGAGCCCGGCCGCCCACGCCGGCCTCGATCCGGGCGATGCCATCGTCGCCGTTGCCGGCGTCCCGGTGGCGCGTCTGGGGGCCGCGAAGAGCCGGGACGCACTTCTCGGGCGGGAGGGCACCACGGTCGCGCTCCGCGTGCGCTCCGCCTCAGGCGTGAGCCGTACCGTCCGGGTGACCCGCGGGGATGTGGAGGTACCGATGGTCCGGGCCCGCATGCTCACCGGCCCGGCCGGCGAGAAGGCGGGTCTCGTCGTCGTCGTCCGGTTCGGGGAGGGCGCGGGCGAGCAGGTGGAGCAGCAGGCGAAGCGGCTGGTGCGGGAGGGGGCCGCCGCCGTGGTGCTGGATCTGCGTGGCAACCCGGGCGGGCTGCTCGATGAGGCCGTTGCCGTCGCCGGGGTCTTCCTCCCGCCGGGGCAGGTTGTGGTGAGCACCAGCGGCCGCACCTCGCCCCGGCGCGAGCGGAGGGCGGACGGCGACCCCATCCCGGCCGGCATCCCCGTGGCAGTGCTGGTGGACTCGGCCAGCGCCAGCGCGTCGGAGATCGTGGCGGGCGCCCTCAGGGATCACGACCGCGCGGTGGTGGTGGGGGAGCCCACGTTCGGCAAGGCCAAGGTGCAGGTGACCGCGGAGACCAGCGACGGCGGCGCGGTGAGGGTGACCAGTGCGACGTACCTCACGCCGGACGGCACCGACATCGGCGACGGCGGGGTGCGCCCGACGGTGCAGGCTGTGGACGTGCGGGGTACGGCAGAGGACGAGGCCGTTCAGGCTGCCGTGCAGGCCGCGCTGGACCGGCGGGGCTAGGGCCATGGCCCGCGGGCGCACCGGCACCACGTTTGTGGCCGAGATGGTCCCGGCCGGCCGCGGCATGGCGGCACGCCCGGCGTTCGAGGTCGGTCCCGCAGTTCCCCTGCTCAAGGCACGCCGGGGCACTGCCCGCATGGGTGATCTGGTCACGGCCCGGCTGACGGGCGGGGGTTGCGAGGTCGTCGCCATCCACGGGCCCGTGGCGGCGGCGGGTGCCGCGGTGCGGGCGATGATGGCCCACGAGGGCCTGGGGCGCGGCTTCGGCTCCAAGGTCCGCGACGAGGCCCGGGAGGCGGACCGGACCCGCGATGAGCACGATGCCGACCGGCGCGACCTGCGCACCCAGCGGGTGATCACCATTGATCCCGAGGGCGCGAAGGACCACGACGACGCCATTGCGGTCGAGGCGGAGGGGGAGGGCATCCGCCTATGGGTGCACATCGCCGACGTCAGCCGGTTTGTGCCGGTGGGAGGTGCGATCGACCGCGAGGCCGAGCGCAGGGGGTGCTCGGTGTACCTGCCGGGGACCGTGGATCCCATGCTGCCCGAGGCGCTCTCCAATGACATCTGCTCGCTGCGCCCGGACGAGGACCGCAAGGCGCTCACGGCCCACATGGTGGTGCTGCCCGATGGCGCGGTCGCCGCCGAGGGCTTCCACCGCTCTCTCATCCGGTCCGATCGCCGCCTCACCTATCCCGAGGTGGACGCCTTCCTCGAGGGGCGCCAGGGTCTGGGCGACGAGGCGATGGAACAGGACGTGCTCCTGACGATGGAACTCGCGCGTCGCCTGCGCGCCCGGCGCATGCGCCGCGGGGCGCTCGACATCGCCACCACCGAGCCCCGCTTCCGCTTCGACGGCGACCGCGTGGGGTCGGTGGAGATGGAGACCCAGACCGATTCCCACAGCCTGATCGAGGAGTGCATGATCGCCGCCAACGAGGCGGTGGCGCGGTTCCTCATCGCGCGCCATATCCCGGCGATCTACCGCGTGCACGCCGACCCGGCGCAGCAGGCCATCGAGGACCTGTGGGCCCGCCTGGAGGTTCTGGGCATCGCGGTGCCACCCCTTGCGGAGGGGGTGCTCACCTCGGGGCAGCGCCGGGATGCCGCTGGCGTGGCAGCGCATGCCGTGCGCCTGCATGTGGACCGCACCGGGGAGGGGGCAGCCAGCCTCCCGTACCTCGTGCTCCGCTCGCTGCAGAAGGCCATCTACCGCCCCGACGAGACCTCCCACTCTGGCCTGGCCAGCCCGGCATACCTGCACTTCACGTCCCCGATCCGACGCTACCCGGATCTCGTGGTGCACCGGGCACTGGTGCACGCGTTGGGGCTGGGTGAGCCCGCGCCCGATGCGGCCATGCTCCCCGAGGTGGCCCGCGATGCCTCGGACCGCGAGCGCGATGCCACCGCCCTGGAGCGGCGGGCCGACCGGATGTGCCTGGCGTACCTGCTGGCCCAGTCGGTCCAGGGCGACGCCTGGGACAGCCCCCGTGACGGAGAGGTGACGGGCATCGGCAACTCGGGGCTCTTCGTGACCTTCGACGGCATCTATGACGGCTTCCTGCCGTTCCGCCTGATGCCCGATGACCACTACGTGCCGGACGAGATCGGGGTGCAGGCGGTGGGGGAGGAGACCGGCCGCCGCATCCGCCTTGGCGATGCGGTGCGCGTGTGCCTGCACGATGTCGAACCGCTGAGGGGCCGTGTCACGCTGGCGCCCGCCGGGCGGCCGGGCTCCCGGCGCTAACCTGCCACGGTCATGGGGAAGAAGACCAAGGCGAAGGCCGGTGCGACGTCACCGGTCCGCAGGGACATCGCGAACAACCGCAAGGCCCTGCACGAGTACGAGATCCTCGAGCGGTACGAGGCCGGCATCGCGCTGACCGGCACCGAGGTGAAGGGGCTACGCGAGTCCGGTGCGATGATCCGCGAGGCCTACGCCCAGGTCATCAACGATGAGGTGTTCCTCGTCGGCGCCCACATCTCCGACTACGGCCCGGCCGGAGGACGCGGGCACGACCCTCAGCGCACCCGGCGCCTGCTTCTTCACCGGCGCGAGATCGCCAAGATCGCCGGCAGGGTCGCCGAGAAGGGCGTCACACTCATCCCTCTGCGCATGTACTTCAACGATCAGGGTCGTGCCAAGATCGAACTCGGTGTCGGTCGTGGGCGCACGCAGTACGACAAGCGGGTGGCCATCAGGGATCGCGAGATGGACCGCGATCTCGCGCGGGTCAACGCCCGGCGCGGGCGGGGGTAGATGTCATGCCCCCCTGCGTTCTGACGATCTGAGAGACCGTGTCCGGGCCACCTGTGCGAACGGCCCCGTCGGTCACCGCACGATCACCACATGCTCGCTGACTGCCCCGTGTGCCCCGAGCGTGGAGATCTTCTCGATGTCGCTGCTGCGGCTCGGACCCGACACCAGGCTGACGGCCGAGGGCACAGGCCCGCCCGTCGCGAACGTGCGCGCAAGGGCCTCGGCCAGCGTTTCGACGATGCGCTCCGCCGGAAGGATGGCCACATGGTGGCGGCTCGTCACGTCCAGGCCGCGCCCGTGTCCGGGAGAGGCCTCCAGCACCAGCGTGCCGCGCTCGGCAACCGCGAGGGCCGGGACCGTCACGCCGCACACGGCTTCGGGGCCCTCGAGCCCCAGGACCTCACGCCTGCCGAGGGAGGTGGGCCAGTCGATCACCTCGATGCCCTCGCGCCGCAGGGCGGCGCCCAGATCAATGCGGGCGATTACCGGATCACGGGGCAGCACCGCGCGCGCCACCCCGGCATCCGCCATCCACCGGGCGGTGGCGCGGCCTGCATCCGCGTCGTCCACGACCTGACTGGTCGCCGTGCGCCGTGTGAGGGAGGCCACGAGGGCGTCCAGCAGATGGTCGCTCACCGGCGTGGCGGCCATCGTGCGGGCATGTCGCGTACCCGGGTCCAGCCCGCGCCGCCCCCGGGCAGGCGGGTGACCCAGCCATCCGTCCCGCGAACGCGCACGAACAGTCGCCAGCCGACCACGCCCACGCGGTAGGTCAGGCCCCGGCGCAGCAGCAGGCTCCATGCCCGGAAGGCCACCGCCGATTTCCGGGTGGCGGGCGACGACGCGCGTGCGCGGGCGCGCACCAGCAGGTCGGGGAGCGGGATGCCCACCGGGCAGGCATCGCCGCAGGCACCGCACAGCGACGACATGAACGGAAGGTCACGCGAGGCGGGGGACGATGGGCCCTCCAGCAGTGGCGTGATGATCGCGCCGATCGGCCCCGAGTAGGGCGACCCGTACGCCTGTCCGCCCACCGATCGCCACATCGGGCACGAGTAGAGGCACGCCCCGCACCGGATGCACGACAGCACCTCCTCGAATTCCGTGCCGCGCAATGCCCCCCGCCCGCCGTCCACGATGACCAGATGGAACTCCTCGGGGCCATCCGACTCGCCCTCCCGCCGGGGTCCCGTGATCAGGTTCACGTAGTTCGCGGCGTCCTGACTGATCGCCGCCATCGGCAGGATCTGCAGGATGTGCGCGGCGTCGTCCCAGTCGGCCACCACGCGCTCCATGCCCATCACCGCCACGTGGATGCGTGGCTGCGACGTGACGAGCCGTGCGTTGCCCTCGTTCTCGACGATGCACACGGTGCCCGTGGATGCCACGCCGATGTTCACGCCCGAGATGCCCATCCCCGCCTGCGCGAAGGTCTCGCGCAGGCGCACCCGGGCGTGGGCGACCAGCCCCTCACGGTCATCCGGTACGTCATCGGTACCGGCTTCCCGGCGGAAGATCTCGGCTACCTGCCCGCGGTTCAGGTGCACCGCGGGCGCGATGATGTGCGACGGGCGCTGGTGTGCGAGTTGCAGGATCCACTCGCCGAGATCGGTCTCGACCACCTCGATACCGGATGCCTCCAGCGCCTCGTTCAGGCGGATCTCCTCCGTGGCCATGGACTTGCTCTTGGCCACCACCGTCACCCCGCGTGCCTGGGCCAGGCCCGTGATGTAGCGGCAGGCCTCCGCGCCGTCGGCCGCGCGCACCACCTGCCCGCCCGCCTTCCGGACGTTCGCCTGCATCTCGCCGAGCAGCGCGGGAAGGTCCCTGATGTTGCGCCGGCGGATCTCGCGCGCCCGCGCGCGCATCTCATCCATACCGTGGTCGCGGCGCATGACCTCCTGACCCGCCGCCCAACTGGAGGCGGCGGTCTCCAGATTTGTCCGCAGGGTCTGGTCGCCCAGAGCCTGCACCGTTCGCTCGTGCAGTGTGCCCTTGATGTCCGGGTAGGCAACCCCGCCTGCCGACCGTTGCCGCCGCGTGCTCACCGGTCGAGCACCTCGGCGATGTGGCGGGCACGGAGGGGGATACCCTGCCGGTGCGCCACGCCCGTGATGTGCATGAGGCACCCGAGGTCGCACGACACCACCTCGCGAGCCCCCGACTCCACGGCGTCCCTCGCCTTCTCCTCACCAAGACTCGCGGACAATTCGGGGAAGGCCAGTGAGAACACCCCGCCGAACCCGCAGCAGCGGTCGGTGTGCTCCATCTCGCGCACCTCGCACCCCGCACGCGCGAGGGCCTGACGCGGCGCAGCAGCCTCATCGAGGACGCGCAGCATGTGGCATGAGTCGTGGATGGTCACGGTCCCGGCGGCCACGGTCCCGGGGTCGAGGTCGTGCCGGGCGAGGAACTGGGTGAACTCGACAGTGCGCCGCGCCAGGTCGAGTGCTGCCTCCTCCTCGGGCTCACCCCGGAACAGGTCGGGGTAGCCGTGCACGACCATGCCGGCACAGGAGCCCGACGGCACCACCACCTCGTCAGGCCCGGCAAACACGGTGAGGGCGTGGCGGGCAACCTCACGGGCCCGGGCCGGGTGCCCGGCGGTCCATGCCGGCTGGGCGCAGCATGTCTGTCCGCGTGGCACCCTCACCTGCACGCCGGCTCGCTGCAGGACGCGCCGGGTGGACTTCCATACCGAGGGGCCCACGGCGTCGGACAGGCACGTGCGCATGAGGAGCACCCGCATGGGGGCAGTGTAGGCGGGGGGTGGCGCGATCACCGCGAGAGGGCACGCCGCCTGGCTGCCAGGCGCGTGGGGCGCCGACCCGCTCGTCGGGCCGGGCGTCCCCGTGTTCTACCCGCTGGCCCGGACCGTGCCGGTGTGATTCACGACGGCACGGGAGGGGGAGCGACCGACCCCGCTATGGCGGACACGCAGCACGATGGCCGATGCCCGGGGCACGCGGGATCGGGGCATCCGGCTCGCGAGGGTCATGGCCTGCCCCGCGTAGCGGGCCACGATGCGCGTGGTGGTCGCACCGCGCCTGAGCGTGCGGGTACCGACCCGGCTGCGGGCGCCCTGCGGAATCCGCGTCCCCCGTGTGCTGGCCCAGGTGAACTCGAACGTCCCGGGAACCACGGCACGCAAGCGCACGTGCACGATCACCGCGCCCCCGGGCGTCCGTTCGATCCTGAAACGGCCGCGCGCCGAGATTGCGGGCACCCCGGGTCCGTCGGCCACCTGCTCGCCCGGTTCGGGCGGGGTGCCACCGCCAGGAGACGGGCTCGTCGGCGACGCTGGTTGGGCGACGGCACCGGTGGGGGTCACCGTGGCCGAGGGCACGGACGGGCTGCCCGTGCCGAGGGCGTTGGCAGCGACCACCGTCATGGTGTACGCAGCGCCCGGTACCAGCCCCGTGAGGGTGCACGTGAGGGCGACCCCGGTCTGACAGGTGGCCCCGCCGGGGTTCGCGGTGGCGGTGTAGCCCGTAATGGCGCTCCCGCCGTCGGTGGGAGGGACCCCCCAGGCGACCACGGCTCCGTGATCAACCGGGGCGGCAGTGACGTTGGAGGGTGCGCGCGGGGGTGTATCCGGCGTGATGACGATCCCACGGGGTGCGCCGGTGGTGGTGATGACTGCTCGCTCGGCGGACCCCGGGGAGTCGATCGGCGCGCGCGAGATCTGGTGGACGGTGTTGGCGCCATTCGATTCGGTCCACCACGCATGGGACGGCGTGAGCGCAACGAACTGGGGCAACCAGCCGGTTCCGAGGTTGATGAACGACGGCGTGCTCCCGGTCCCGTCGAGCGCGGCGCGGCCGATGGCCCCGTTACTACCGTACAGCCCCGCCCAGTACAGATGGCTGGCGTTTCCGGTCATCCCGGCCAGGAGGGTGGTGGACAAGGGGTGAACGCGTGGTCCGGTGCCGTGCCGTCGAGCGCAGACCTGCCGATCACGCCGGTGGTGCCTACGGTGCGTTCGGTCCAGTACAGATGGGTGGCGGTGGTGAACACGCCCCAGGGCTCATTCGGATCTGAGATGGGGACGAGCGCGGGAGTCGGGAGGCCCGGGGAGTCGGGTTCGAGGCGTCCGATGGAGCGCCAGCCGATGTTGCCGTAGTAGGCATAGTTGCCCCGCACCGCGAGCCCGCGGGGGGCGGCCGCGCCGCCGAGCGATCGGTTGATCCGGTTCTCACCGTTCACGTCCGCGCGCCAGTACAGGTGGGTGCTGGAACTCACCCAGTGGATGTGCGTGTCGGTGACGGCCAGGCCATACACGTTCGTCAGGCCGGTGAGGAACGACCGGTTGATATTCGCGACGCCCTGACTCGTCAGGTCGGCGCGTGCGATCGTCGTGGGGCTGTCCACCCAGTAGAGCGTCCCCGCCGACGCAGGCGTGCTCGCGATGGCCAGCGCGGCGAGCGTGCCGACGGCGACGTGCATCCTGCGGGAATGGGGGCGATCAGGGGTGGAGGTGGTGCCTCCCCGGATGGGGATCGGGCGCGTGGTGATCGTGGAAGCGTACCCGCCGGTGCGCCGGGACTCACCCACGGGCGTTGCGCGGCCGGGTTGCTACGCTGGGCACAGCAGGAACCTTCACGGGCCCGAACCAGTTTCGACGGGGCGGAGAAGGATCGGAAAGCGAGCCGCGGACCCTGAGGACCGCGTTACCAACAGGGAACCAAACGTAGCTGCGGATTCTCGCCAGCTCGCTCTCGCCGCCTAGTACGCGGGTCTGAGAGTCGTCGGCCTCCTCTCCGGATCACGAGGGAGATCACCGGCGTCGCATAGTGATCCTGGCTCCGAGGCAGGGTTCCTCGGCCACGGGGCGAGATTGCAGGAGGAACTGGGGGCGGAGTGATTTGCCGACGATGGCACCCACCCCGAGATTCACATCATCGGCTGCGCTCGGAGAAACCCATCTGGAAACGCTTTCGGACGCCGGGGCAGTGCCGGCCGGGTCCATCAGGTCTCTTCTGTGGAGTGTTCTGCAAAGGGGCCACATGAAGGAAATACGCGGGATCTGAGAGGGCCGGAGACGGCCCTCTCAGCGTTTCCGCAGGCCGCTGTCCCGGCGCGCATCACAGGGCAAGACCGCGGTCAGCGCTGCTCCCAGTGCGTGCGGGCGCGTGCCTCGGCCTCGACGGGGTCCAACGCGGAAATCTCCGCGTCGCTCAGGTGTAACGAGCGAGACAGGATGCGCAGGACCCACGCCGGGTGCTCGTACTGAATCTCCTCAGTGGGTGCCGGCCGCGGTACGGGTTCCCCGCTCCGGAGGCATTCCCAGAAGGCGTCAGGTTCGGCCTCGAGCTCATGGCGGGCGATCTGACGCCATCTGCCCGGCGTTGGCGACTTCGGATCGGCATGAGACACCTTGGCGCGAAGGACGTGTCCGTCGGCAAGGACCTTCTCGAAGAAGACATGCCGCTGGCGGGAGCCACCGCGCTCCTGAGGTGGCAATTCGCGCCAACCATCGATCTTCAGGAAGCGCCTGATGTCGCCGAATGTGGGGGAACTGGGCGTCACTGGGGCGGTGGGCTGCCCGCCAGGAGATCGCGGCGCTCATCCTCGTCGCTGCATGCCGCCAAGCGCATGATCCACGGCAGGTGGGCCGCGCGATCGGTCTCCAGGAAGAACGCCATCCTGTTGATGAAGTCGCGCGCGTACGCCTCGGCGCTCTCGGTCAGGTCATCAAGGGCCTCATCGAAGGTTTCGCCAGCGGCTGCGATGTTGAGCTCGGGGCAGAAGAGCAGCCACTCGTCACCCTCGCGCGTGGCCCGCGTCGAGAACTCGTGATCGGCGACGAGGAGGCCAAGGAGCGCCTGGGGCAGGAGGAGCATGTTCTCCTTGCCGCCGTGGCGATCGATGAGGGTGGGGCGCTGGTGGCGGATCACGTCCGTCATCAGGTCGGACAATCCGGCCTTCGCCTCAGTGAACTGATGCGTCGTGATGACCTGCGTCATGGCATTCTCGCTGTCTAGATGGTCGGAATGACCAGATTGACCTGAATGACCATATCATGAGACGAGGCGCGCGCCGCCTCGTCTTCGTCTTCTGACGCTGGGGCGAACCGATCCAGCCGGGACCCCGAATGTGAGTGAGATCGGTAACCGCGTGTGCGTGGCGTGGGTGCACGCGATCCAGGCCCACGCCCTAATGGGCCGTTCACCTAATGCAGAGGAGACCCATCAGGGCCTCTTCTGCGGAGAGTTCCGCAGAAGAGGGAACTGAAGGACACACGCAGGACCTGAGGGAGCCAACTGGGGCTCCCTCAGTCGTGGTGCGGCCCATGTGGCCCGGATCACGCATGACGGGTGGTGATTGGCCGTGTGCAACCGCCTCGGGGTACGCGAGCGGGGCATGGGGGGATCACACACACACGGCCGATCGCCTGACATTGCACCGTCCGATTGGGATACTCGTGCCATGGCGATCCACCTGACCGACACTCAGCGCGAGGTTCAGGCGCTCGCCCGAGAGTTCGCCGGGAACGAGATCGCCCCCAACGCGGCCCGCTGGAACGAGGCCCGCGAGGTCCCACTCGACCTCCTGCGCCGTCTGGGCGGGATCGGCCTGCTCGGTGTGGTCGTGCCGGAGGAGTACGGCGGCTCCGGCCTGGATGCCACCTCGCTCTGTCTGGTGATGGAGGAGATCGCGTGCGCCGACGCCGGCGTGTCGGTGGCCGTGGCCGCACAGAATGGACTGGTCGCATCGCCGCTGCTCCGCGCAGGCACCGACGAGCAGAAGCGGGAGTGGCTCCCGCGGCTCGCGACCGGCGAGGTGTTCGGGTGCTACGCCCTCACCGAGCCGGATGTGGGGTCGGACGCCGCGGCCCTTCGCACACGCGCGGTGGCCACCGGGGACGGGTGGGAGGTGACAGGTGCCAAGCAGTGGATCAGCAACGGCGGCATCGCGGACCTGTTCATCATCTTCGCGCGCACCGGCGGTGAGGGCGCGCACGGCATCAGCGCCTTCATCACGCCGCGGGCCGAGGGGCTCGTGGTAGGCCGCGAGATCCCGAAGATGGGCCTGCACTCGTCCTCGACGGTGGAGATCGCCCTCGACGGGCTGCGGGTGCCCGGATCCGGGCTGCTGGGCACGGAGGGTGGAGGCCTGACGCTCGCGCTTGCCACTCTGGATGGCGGGCGCATCACCATCGCGGCCCAGGCGGTGGGCATCGCGCGCGCGGCGCTTGAATTGGCGGTGGCCTACGCGTCGGAGCGCGTGGCGTTCGGGGGCCCCATCGCACGGTTGCAGGGCGTGCAGTTCCCCATCGCCGAGGTTGCCGCCCAGATCGACGCCGCGCGGTTGCTCACTCTGCATGCCGCCGCGCTGCGTGACGCCGGCAGGCCCCATGGGGCCGCGGGGGCGAAGGCGAAGTTGTTCGCGTCGTCGGTGGCGGTGCGGGCGGCCGACGTGGCCGTGCAGACGCTCGGCGGCTATGGCTACTCGGCGGAGTTCGCCGCCGAGCGGTACTACCGCGATGCGAAGATCACCGAGATCTACGAGGGCACGAGCGAGATCCAGCGCGTGGTCATCGCCCGCAGCCTGTTCGGTGACGCGGCGCGATGAGCGGTGGCGTGCAGGCGGTGGGCGTGGTGGGTGCGGGTGTCATGGGCGCGGAGATCGCCCTGGTCGCCGCGATCGCCGGCTTTCACGTGACCCTCGTGGACGTGGATGCCGAGGCGGTGGGGAAGGGCTTGGCGCATGCAGGGCGTGTGGCGGATGGGCACGTCGCGCGCGGCAGGCTCGAGGCGGATGTGCGCGATGCGGCGCTCGCACGGATCCGTATCGCCACCAGCCCCGCCGGGCTCGCCGATGCCGATCTGGTGATCGAGGCCGTGCCGGAACGGCTGGCGCTCAAGCAGCAGGTGCTCGCGGGCATCGCGGCGGGCGTGCGGGCCGACGTGCTCGTGGCCTCCAACACCTCCGGGCTCTCGATCACCGCCCTCGCCGCCTCGGCCCCCCCGGTCGGGCGCGTGGTGGGGCTGCACTTCTTCAATCCCGCGAGCGTCATGCGGCTGGTGGAGGTGATCCGCGGCGAGGGCACCACGGACCAGGCGGCCGAGGGGGCAGCCGAGTTCGCCCGGGCTCTGGGCAAGGAGCCCGTATCCGTGCGGGAGTGCCCCGGCTTCGTGGTCAACCGCATCCTCGTACGTGCGATGGCGGCGGCGTACCGGACCTCGGTGGGGGTGGACCCGGCGGCGGCCGATGCCGCGGTCGTCCAAGCGGGCCCGGCGCCAATGGGCCCCCATGCTCTGGGCGACCTGATCGGCCTCGACACGCTCGAGGCCATCCGTGGCGACCTGATGGCGGCCTACGGTGACCGCTACGACGACGGCGGTGTGCTCGCGCCGATGGTCGCGGCAGGGCGGCTGGGCAGGAAGACCGGCGGCGGGTTCTTCGTGGGGCCGCCGGGAGAGGTCGTGCCCGTCCCGGAGGGGGCACGACAGGTGGGCGCCCTGTACTACGCGGCCGCGCGGGACGAGGCACAGCGCATCGCCGACGAGGGCGTGGCCCGGGTGGCGGACATCAACACGGCGATGCGTCTGGGGACGGGCTGGTCCGAGGACGTGCTGGCAGCGACGAGGTGATCCCGGAGGTTCGGGTGACGCGCTGGCCCGTGGTGGCAGGCCGCGTCGTGTGGAGTGGACGCCCGCCTCATGGCTCGATCACGGGCGTTGCTGGTGCGGGCTTTCACCGTCGACGGGTCCCGGGCGATCCGGGACAGCCCGGTCACTACGGTCCGGTCGTCGCGCCGCCCCGGGCGCCCACAGACGAAAGGACTCCATGACCAGTGATGCGAGGTGCCCCGTCGCCGGGGCGATGTCCGGAATGACCAATCGCGAGTGGTGGCCCGACCAGCTGGACCTCGGCCCGCTCCGCCAGAACCCCCCGACCGCCGATCCGATGGGAGAGGACTTCGACTACGCCGCGGAGTTCAAGGCGCTCGATCTGGACGCGGTGAAGGTTGACATCGAGGACGTCATGACCACCTCGCAGCCGTGGTGGCCCGCGGACTACGGGCACTACGGGCCGCTCTTCATCCGTATGGCGTGGCACAGCGCGGGCACATACCGCATCGCCGACGGCCGCGGCGGGGCGGGCACCGGTGGCCAGCGATTCGCGCCCCTCAACAGTTGGCCCGACAACGCCAACCTCGACAAGGCGCGTCGCCTGCTGTGGCCGGTCAAGCAGAAGTACGGCCGCAGGCTCTCGTGGGCCGACCTCATGATCCTGGCGGGCAACTGCGCGCTCGAGTCGATGGGCTTCACGACGTTCGGCTTCGGCGGCGGGCGCGAGGATGTCTGGGAGCCCCCGGTGGACACCTACTGGGGCCCCGAGGGCACGTGGCTCGGAGACCAGCGCCACAGTGATGACGGCGCGCTCGACGACCCGCTGGCCGCCGTGCAGATGGGGCTGATCTACGTGAACCCCGAGGGTCCGAATGGGACCCCCGATCCCCGCGCATCGGCGCGGGACATCCGCGAGACATTCCGCCGCATGGCGATGGACGACGAGGAGACGGTCGCCCTGATTGCCGGTGGCCACACCTTCGGGAAGGCCCACGGCGCGGCTTCCGCGGATGAGTACGTGGGTCCGGCGCCTGAGGGCGCCTCCCTCCACGAGCAGGGTCTCGGGTGGACGAGTTCGTTCGGCACCGGCAGTGGTGGCGACACGATCACCAGCGGAATCGAAGGCGCCTGGAGCACCACCCCGACGACCTGGGACATGGATTACCTCGGGTTGCTGTACGGCAATGAGTGGGAGCTCGGCACGGGCGCGGGGGGAGCCCACCAGTGGTACCCGGCGGACGGCGCCCTGGGGGATGCGGTCCCCGACGCCCACGACCCCTCACGGCGCCACGCGCCGATGATGACCACCGCGGATGTCGCCCTGCGGGTGGATCCGGAGTACGCCCGGATCGGGCGCCGGTTCCTGGAGCAGCCGGACCAGTTCGCCGACGCCTTCGCGCGCGCATGGTTCAAACTCACCCACCGCGATATGGGCCCCATCGTCCGCTATCTGGGCGCCGAGGTGCCGGATGAGAACCTCATCTGGCAGGACCCGGTGCCGCAGGCCGACCACATGCTGGTGGATGCCGGGCACATCACCGCGCTCAAGGAGATGGTGCTGGGGTCCGGCCTGTCCGTGGCCGACCTCGTCCGCACCGCGTGGGCCTCGGCCTCGACATACCGTGGCAGCGACCACCGCGGCGGCGCCAACGGCGCCCGCATCCGGCTGCAGCCACAGCGGGAGTGGGACGCCAACGACCCGGCCGGACTCGCACGGGTACTCGGTGTACTGGAAGGCATTCAGGACGCATTCCACGGTGCAGAGGACGGGAGCGGCACGCGCATTTCGCTTGCCGACCTGATCGTGCTCGGTGGCGGTGCCGCCGTGGAGCAGGCGGCCCGCGCCGCCGGATTCGATGTCGAGGTGCCCTTCACGCCGGGGCGCACCGACGCGACGCAGGACCAGACCGACATCGAGTCGTTCGCCGTGCTTGAGCCGGTGGCCGACGGTTTCCGCAACTACCTGCGGCCGGGCAGCGCCTGGCCGGCCGAGCGGCTTCTCGTTGACAAGGCGAACCTGCTCACGCTCACCGCCCCCGAGATGACCGTGCTGGTCGGTGGCCTACGTGCCGTCGGGGCGGGCAGCGGCACCTCCGGGCTGGGCGTGCTCACCGACCGACCGGGTGCCCTGACCACGGACTTCTTCGTGAATCTGCTCGACACCGGCACGGCGTGGGCGCCCACCTCGGGGGGAGAGGACGCCTTCGACGGGAGGGACCTCACGACGGGCACGGTCCGGTGGAGGGCCAGTCGCGTGGACCTGGTCTTCGGGGCGAACTCGGTCCTTCGCGCCGTTGCCGAGGTCTATGCGTGCCAGGACTCCGGGCGGAAGTTCGTGGACGACTTCGTGGCGGAATGGGCGAAGGTGATGGAACTGGACCGCTTCGACCTGCACCGTTAGGCCACAGGGGG
>CAMAVU010000034.1 GCA_945861935.1 Bifidobacterium breve
ACTTAACAATCCCGAGGGATTGTTAAGTGCCTGGCACCGGGGTTCGGGATCAGGGAATCAGTGACAGCACCAGGTCCGTGAACTCGCCCGGGTACTCCAGTGCCGTCATGTGGCCTGCCTCTCCGATGACCGCGAGGCGGGCGTCGGGAATGGCTGCTGCCATGGCGGTGGCGATTGCGGGCGGGGTGACGGCGTCGTGCTCCCCCACCACCACCACGGTGGGCACGGTGATGAGGGGGAGCAGCGCGGTGTGGTCGTCGCGCCCGGCGATTGCCAGCAGGGCGTCGGCCATGGCCTCGGCCGATTGGTCTGAGGCGATGGCCGTGAGCCGTGCGACTGCTGCGGGATCGGCACCCGGCCACATGGCGCGGGGCACGAATGCGCGGATGAACTCCCCGGTGCCCGCCGCCCGGAGGTCATCGGCGCTCGCACGCCGGGCCTCCACTCCGTCGGGGGTCTCGTTCCCGGCGCGGGTGTCGGCGAGCAGAAGGGCGCCGACCTTCCCCGGGTGGCGCGCGACGAGTGCGAGCGCCAGGTAGCCGCCCATCGAGAGGCCCACCACCACGGATCCGTCGGTGACCTGTTCCGCGAGACGGTCGGCCTCGCCGGACATCGACCACCCGGGCCCGGCCGGGCGCAGACCGAAGCCGGGCAGGTCCGGGGCGAGCACGCGGTGGCCCGCGGTCGCAAGGACGTCGGCCACCGGGCCCCAGAATGAGTGGTCGACGGGGAATGGGTGAAGCAGCACGATGTCGGCCATCAGGAACCCCGCCCGGTGCGGGCGATCACGGCCCCAGCACCAACCGGAACGCTCACCCAGCCGCCTCAAGGGCGAGCAACGCCCGCCGGTCGTGGGGGCTCAGGGCCAGTACGTGCCGCCAGGCGTCGTCGCCCTCGGGGGTGGCGCCGTAGGCAACGGCCAGCAGGGCCCAGCCCGCCGGGTTGTCCGGCTGCACCTGGGTGGCGCGCAGGGCGGCTATCCGCATGCCCGCGGGGTTATCCAGCAGCGCGGCCGCACGCGCGCGGAGCAGCCATGGCTCGATCGCGAGCGGGTTGAGCCCCGAGGCCTCGCCGGCGAGATGCTCGGCGACGGCGGGCTGCCCGGCCGCGATGGCGCGGTTGCCCGAGGACACCTTCTCCTGGCTCCACCACGGGATCACTGCGCTCAGCGCGATGAGGGGCACGATGGCCCAGCCCCCCGCCACCGCGGCGCCGGGCATGGCCCGCTCCGGCGGAGCCGGACCGGGCGCTGCGGCTGCGATCACCACACCGCCAGCCGCCATCGCCGCCGCCGTGAGCGCGGGTACCGTCCAGGTCCAGTCGAGTTGCGCCTGCAGGAGGAACGCCCCGAAGATTGCGAGGGGGAGCACGGTCGTGGGCGGGGCACGGCGCTGCCATGCGCGCACCGCCGCCCATGCCACGCCGCCGATGAGGCATGCGAGCAGCGCCAGACCCACGAGGCCGAGCCCCGAGGCGACCTCGAGCATCAGGTTGTGCGGCTGGCGGACGTTGAGGCGGTCCTCGTCGGTCGTGCGCTCGCGCAGGTGAACGAGCGGGAAGGACCCCGCCCCCTCCCCGATGACCGGGCTCCCCTCGATCGACCGGGCCGCCTCGGCCCACCACTCAAGGCGCTGGTTCGTGTCGAGGCTCCCGATCCGCCCCGGCGCGTTGGAGAGCCCGCCCGAGGTACCGGCGATCTCGGCTGACCGCGCCGAGATCCAGTCGCCCACCTGACGTGGCTCGGCCACCGCATAGCCCCCGAGGAGACCCACCGCCGCCACCGCTGCGATCACCCCGGCGGCCCCGGCACGCCGCCTCGTGAGCCGCCCTCCGCTCAGCATGCGCGCGGCCAGCCATGCCACCACGCCCGCGAGGGCCACCCCGGCGGCGATGCGCCACAGGAGCCCCGCCCCGGCGCCGCTGCGGTCGGCGGCGAGCAGGGCGTCCTCGGTCAGCGCGTCGGTGGTCATGGCGTACCAGACCGGCAGAACGGCTCCCACGAGCGCGCCCACCACCACCGACAATTGCCGGATGCGTCCCGGCATCAGACACAGCACGAGAACCAGTACCAGCATCAGGGCCAGCAGGCCGCTGCGCGAGTACGTGAGGGCGACCGTGGTGATGGCCACCGAGAGGGCGGCGGCGGCACCCATGAGGTGGCCGGGCCCGCTGCGCCGCCGGGTTGACCACCACAGCACGCCGGGGACCGCCATGACGGCAACCAGCGCGAGGGCGTTCCAGTAGCCGACGGGTGCCTGAAGGCGCGCGGGCTCGTAGTCGGTTCCGAACGCGGTGGGCAGGCAGCGTGCCAGCAGGGCCCAAGCGACGACGGGTGCCGCAGCGATGCTGAGGCCGACCGCGAACCGCTCGGGCGCCCGCGGCACCACGGCCGCGATGCCGATGCCGATGATGAGCGCCATGGCGGCCAGGGCGACGCGGTTGGCCTCCGTCCATGCGAGGTCGCCGGCCAGTGCCCATAGGATGGAGATGCCCGCCCACACGGCGAGGCCTCCCGTACCGCCGATGGCAAGGAGCGCCGGGCCGGACCGGGCCGCAGCGCGCCGGCGCGCCTGCATGATGGCCCATGCGGCGACCGGCGCGGCCACGAGGGCCGCGAGCATCGCGGACGTGGCACCGCGCGTGGCCAGGCCGTCGCCCAGATCGATGCCGCCGCTCAGCACCACCAGACCGGTCCAGCACGCCAGCGACGCCGCTCCGACCGCCAGCGCGGCCCGGTCGCGGCCAACCACCACGGTCAGCGGGTGCCCCCGTGACCGGCTACGCTCGCCCCGTTGATCCCCGCCGCCATCCGTCGCAGCGTACTCGTGACCTTCCTCATCGCGCTCGCTCTGGGCGTGGTGGCCGCGCCGGCACTGGGTGACGGCAGGCAGGTGCTGGCCGACTACGAGGACAACGGCCGTATCGACGGCTGTTACACCCTCGCGGACTTCGAGGACGCCCTCACGAGCATCCGTCCCGATCAGCAGCAGTACGGGGCAGCGGTGGACGTGATCCGTCAGGCCGAGCTCACGAACATCCGCAGGCCCGGCGAGGCGTGCGGGGGCACCTCTGCCAACGGGACGCCCGACCCGGACCCGGTCGGGTCACCAGGCACCGCCGAGTCGGAGGGCGATGCCCTGCCGCCGGTTGTGATCCTGGTCCTCGTGGTGGGCGGGCTCGGGATCATCGGCTTCGTGGGCTACATGGTGGTCTCCCGCCGCCGCCGCGGCGACCGCGACGCATGAGGAAGTTCGTCAAGGACCTGATCCTGCCGGTGGCCGTGGCGATCACGCTCGCATTCGCGATTCAGGCGTCCATCGCCAAGCCGTATGAGATCCCGACCAACTCGATGTACCCGGCCATCCAGGGGGGCGACTCGGCCGGGGATCGTGCGCCCGACCGGGTCATCGCCAACCGGGTCATCTACAAACTGCGTGGCATCTCCCGCGGTGACGTGGTGGTGTTTGATCCCACCGCGGCGGCACGGGGCGCGTGCAGCGAGCCCGGAGACGTGCCCTTCGTGAAGCGCGTCGTGGGGCTGCCGGGCGACACCGTCTCGGTGCGACGGGAGACCATCTCCGGGGCGAACCCCGATCCGGCGCTCCGACCCGGTGGCGCGCTCGCCGTGCTGCGGCTGGCGGAGCCCAACTCCTTCGCGCCCGACGGGGTGCGGGAGGCGCGCCTGTCCGAGGGCGGTATGACGTATGTGACGTACGTCCAGGAGCGCGGCCAGATCGAGGCGCACCCGCAGGTGGTCGGGTCGGCCATCACGCCCGACTACGAGGTGGCGTTCCCCATGGTGCCCGAGGGTCAGATTCTCGTCCTGGGCGACAACCGCCCGGGCTCCTGCGATGCCCACATATGGGTCGAGCAGGGGGCGGCGTTCACCCCGATGGACAACGTGATCGGCCAGGCCGAGGTCATCTACTGGCCCATCCAGAGGGTGCGCTTCCTGAACTGAGCACCCCGGGGCGGCTGGGGGGAGAATCTACGCGAAAGGGCGCACGTTGCGGGTGGTTCGCAACAATCGGCGCGAAGTCGCGTCTTGCATGGTGGATAACGCTGGATGTAGTGTGCCGCACCATGCTGCACACCCCACCCATAGCGTTTCGCACATGATCTGCCCGTACTGTGACGGTTCCGAGCACCGCGTCATGGAATCGCGCGTCCCGGACACGAAGGACGCCATTCGCAGGCGCAGGGAGTGCCAGACATGCGGCAGGCGCTTCACCACGTATGAGCGGGTGGAGGAGATGCCGCTCATCGTGGTGAAGAGCGATGGTGACCGTGAGCCGTTCGACAGCGACAAGCTCCTTTCGGGCCTCCAGCGGGCGTGCCACAAGCGCCCGGTGCCCACTGCCCATCTCGAGGCCGCCGTGCGCGACATCGAGGTAGGCCTGAGGAACCGCCTGAAGCAGGAGGTCACGAGCAAGGCCATCGGCGAAATGGCCCTCCGGCGGCTCCGGGATGTCGACACGGTGGCCTATGTGCGGTTCGCATCGGTGTACCGGCAGTTCGAGGACGCCGATGGCTTCGCCGACGAACTCCACCGCTTGGAGCGCGAGCCCCCGCTGCCCCGCGGGCAGCGTCCGCTTGATGACCACATGTTCGAGATCCTCACCGAGCCCGCCCCCGCCACGCGCTCGCCGCGCCGTCGCCTGAGAGCCCTTGCCGGCGGGCTCGGGGTCGAGGACGCCCTGGATTCCACTCACACCACCACGCCTGGGGAGGCAACTGATGGGGACTGAGGTCGCTGGCGCACAGCCGGCAGTGAAGGCCGGACGCGGGCGGCGGCAGGACGCGCTGGGCCTGAAGCGGCACTTCACGACCAAGGGCAGGCACCCCTACGACCTCATCGAGTGGGAGCGCCGCGCCGCCGGCATCTCGTCCGGCGACGGCACGAGCGTCTTCGAGCAGGACAACATCGAGGTACCTGTCGAGTGGTCCCAACTCGCCACCAACGTCGTTGCCTCGAAGTACTTCCGCGGGGCGATGGGTTCGCCCGAGCGCGAGTACTCGGTGAAGCAGCTCATTGATCGCGTGGTGCTCACCGTCAAGGCCTGGGGCGTGGACGAGGGCTACTTCGCCACCAAGGACGAGGCCGAGGTGTTCGAGGCCGAACTCGCCCACCTGCTGGTCCACCAGATGGCTGCCTTCAACTCCCCCGTGTGGTTCAACGTCGGCATGCGCGAGAACCCGCAGTGCTCGGCCTGCTTCATCCTCTCGGTCGAGGACACCATGCAGTCGATCCTCGACTGGATCGGCAAGGAGGGGATCATCTTCAAGGGCGGTTCGGGCTCCGGCATCAACCTGTCGGCCGTCCGCTCGTCCCGGGAGCGCCTGTCGGCCGGGGGCGAGGCCTCGGGCCCGGTCTCGTTCATGCGCGGCGCCGATTCATGCGCGGGTGCCATCAAGAGCGGCGGCACCACGCGCCGCGCCGCGAAGATGGTCATCCTCAACGTCGACCACCCCGACATCGTCCAGTTCGTCAACTGCAAGGCCGAGGAGGAGAAGAAGGCCTGGGCGCTGGGCGAGATGGGCTACGACATGGGCCTGAACGGCGAGGCCTGGCACAGCATCCAGTTCCAGAACGCCAACAACTCCGTGCGTGTGAGCGACGAGTTCATGTACGCCGTCGAGGCGGGCGGCACCTGGCACACCACGGCCGTCACCACCGGTGAGGTGGTGGACACCATGAAGGCCCGCGATCTGATGAAGGACATCTCCGAGGCCGCGTGGGTCTGCGGTGACCCCGGCATGCAGTTCGACAGCGTCATCAACCGCTGGCACACGTGCCCGGAGTCGGGTCGCATCAACGGGTCCAACCCGTGTAGCGAGTACATGCACCTCGACGACTCCGCCTGCAACCTGGCGTCGTTCAACCTCATGACGTTCGTGGACGAAAACGGTGTGTTCGCCCTGGACGACTTCCGTCAGGCCGTGGACGTGGTCATCACGGCCATGGACATCATCGTGGCCCGCTCCGGTTACCCCACCGAGCAGATCGGCGAGAACGCCCGGAAGTACCGCCAGCTGGGCCTCGGCTACGCCAACCTCGGCGCCCTGCTCATGAGCCACGGCCTCCCCTACGACAGCGACGACGGCCGCGGCTATGCCGCCGCGATCACCGCACTCATGACCGGCCGCGCCTATGCGATGAGCACCCGTCTGGCCGAGCGGATGGGCCCGTTCGACGGCTACGCGCCCAACGCCAGGGCCATGAACGGGGTCATCCGCAGTCACCGCCGCGCCGCGCAGGACATCCCCGACGGCCGTGTGGCCGATCAGGCCCTGCTCGCGGCCGCGCGTGACGAGTGGGACACCGCCGTGGACCGCGGCGAGGTGTTCGGCTACCGCAACTCGCAGGCCACGGTGCTGGCGCCCACGGGCACTATCGGCTTCATGATGGACTGCGACACCACCGGCGTCGAGCCCGACATCGCGCTGGTCAAGTACAAGCGCCTCGTCGGCGGCGGCGTGCTGAAGATGGTCAACGGCACCGTGGCCCCGGCCCTCCTCACGCTCGGTTACCACGAGGAGGCCGTCAAGCAGATCGTGACCTACATCAACGAGAACGAGACCATCGAGGGCGCCCCCGGCCTCAAAGAGGAGCACCTCGAGGTCTTCGACTGCGCCTTCACGCCGGCCAACGGCGAGCGCAGCATCCACTACCGCGGCCACATCAAGATGATGGGCGCGGTGCAGCCCTTCATCTCGGGCGCCATCTCGAAGACCGTCAACATGCCGAACGAGGCCACGCCCGAGGACATCATGGGCGCATACCTGCTGGCGTGGAAGGAGGGCGTCAAGGCCCTGGCGATCTACCGGGACGGCAGCAAGCGCACCCAGCCCCTGTCCACGGGCAAGGATTCGCCCGCCGACATGAAGGCGGCCACCGACGCCGCGGCCAGCCCCGCCCGGGTGCACCGCCGTCGCCTGCCGGACGAGCGCCAGGCCATCACGCACCACTTCCGCATCCTCGACCACGACGGCTACATCACCGTGGGGATGTACGAGGACGGCAGCCCGGGCGAGGTCTTCATGAAGATGGCCAAGCAGGGCTCCACGGTGTCGGGCCTCATGGACTCCCTCGCCATCTGCATGTCGCTGGCCCTGCAGCACGGCGTGCCCCTCAGCACGCTGGCCAACAAACTGAGCCACATGCGGTTCGACCCATCGGGCTTCACCGGCAACCCCGAGATCCCCAGCGCCAAGTCCATCGTGGACTACCTCGTGCGCTGGCTCTCGGCCAAGTTCCTCAACGAGGACGAGAAGCGCCAGATCGGGATCATCACCGACCAGATGCGCGCCGAACTGGAGGGTCAGGTGCCCGGGGGCGAGCGGCCGGTGGTCATCGAGGGCAGCGCCGCCGGCGCCGTGGTGGTGGCGACCGCTCCCGCCGGGACCGCCCCGAGAGAGCAGACCTCAATGGACGTCGGCCTCGCGCAGAGCGCGGGGCTCACGGTGCGACTCGACCAGGACGGCGCCATCTGCGGCTCCTGCGGCTGGACCATGGTGCGCTCGGGCTCCTGCTACAAGTGCATGAACTGCGGGAGCACCTCGGGCTGCAGTTGATGTGAGGCGCGGCGCGGGTGGGACGGCGTCCACCACCCACACGACGCTACCCAGCGTCAGGATGTGAGAAGTGCGTTTGAGAAAGGGGCCCGGTCGGGCCCCTTTCGCGTTCCTGAGTAGATCCCGTCGGCTCACTCCTCGCCACCACCCGGTCTGTTCCGGAGTTTCCCCCGGCTCCCCTGTCGCGGCGCCGCTCAGACGGGACGGGCGCCACATCGTGGGGCATCGGCGTGAGCGCGGGCCTGTCGTTGCTCTACCGGGCGGGTTTTGACGCTGCTGGTTGTTGACGTATGCGTCAACAACCAGCAGCGTCAATGTCATGGCGATGGCACCCGCTCAGGCGACCGAATGCTTCCGCCTCTGCTTTCTCGGTGTGCTGCGGACGAGGCTCGACGAACGGCGCTACATCCTCACGGGCGGGGCGAACCTCCGCTACTTCTTCTCGAGCGTCCGGTACTCGCAGGACCTCGACCTCGACATGGCGGGTGGCGCGCCGTGGCGCCACGAGGACCAGGTCGACAGGACACTTGAGTCAGATGCCCTGCGCGTCAACCTCCATGCATCAGGGATCCGTGTCCTCGTTGATGAGATCTCAGAGCCGAAGCAGACGTCCACGACTCGCCGGTGGAAGGTCCCCCTGGAGGTCGCTGGCCACAGCGAGCCACTCCGGACCACGGTGGAGTTCAGCGATCGCAACGGCGACCCGCGCCACCGGCTGGACAGCATTCCCGGCAACGTGGTCGCGCCATACGCCCTCCGACCCCCCTCGGTTCAGCACTACCTGCTCGCGCCCGCGACTGAGCAGAAGGTCGTGGCGCTCGCTGATCGGACCGAAACCCAGGCGCGCGATCTGTTCGACCTTGACATGTTGATCCGCCGGTCCGGCCTCCAGACGGGTGCGGTGCTCCCCGATGTGTGTGCCCGCGCCGCCGATGCCGCGGCGCTGCTGCCCTACGAGGCGTTCCTGGATCAGGTTGTCCCCTTCCTCGAGCCGGCGGTCGCAGCCACCTACGACCAGCGGTCGTGGGAGCAGATGCAGGCGTATGTGATCGGGGAGTTGCGTCGGTGACGTCCGGGGAGGCCTACGGGCGACTCGCCCGCTTTGGCCGCCCCGTGGTCGAGACGCGGGAGGCCGCGGCCCTGCTCGGCGTGTCCGTGAGCAGCGCGTCGCATCTCCTCCGTTCCCCGGCCGGGTCCGGTCTGGCCCGCCGTTTGCACCGCGGCGTCTGGGCGGTGGGCGCCGCCGCCGATCCGCGTGTCCTGGCCCCGTATCTGACGTCCCCCTACCCCGGCTATGTCTCTCTCTGGTCGGCCCTCGCCTACCACGGGATGGTCGACCAGATCCCGGCCCAGACCTTCGTCGCCTCCCTGGGCCGGACGCGGACGATCTCGACGCCGTCCGGCTCATTCTCCATCCACCACCTCACCCCCGAGTTGTTCGGCGGCTTCACCGGGGACCCCGATCACGGCTTTCTCGCCACACCCGAGAAGGCGCTGTTCGACGTCGTCTATGTCCGCGCCCCGCGGGGAGGGCGCGTGTACTTCCCCGAGATCGAGTTGTCTGCCGACTTCGATTACCCCGCGCTGGAAGCGTGGATTGCCCGGGTTCCCAACGCGAAGATCAGGACGGTCGTGCGGCGTGAGATCGAACGCACCCTGGGTGTCGTCACGGGCTGAGGCGGTTGTCACCCATCAGGGGCCGGCAGTCCGTCCAGCGCGCGCGCACGTGGGCAGGTAAGGAAACGTCCATCCGGCGATGACTCATAACTCAGTTCCCGTACCACCGTGACCGGGGGGTGGGCCATGACGAGTCCGCTGGGTTGTCGTCTTCTCGCAGTCATCTCAATCGTGCTGGGCCTGGCCGCAGCGTCCGGTGCGGCTGCCTTGCCCGTCTCCTCGGTCGAATCGGGGCAGGACCACGCGTGCGCGGTGATGGAGGACGCGACGGTCATGTGCTGGGGTGCAAACGACGATGGCCAGTTGGGGGACGGCACCCGCACGGACCGCAACTCCGCCGTGCGGGTGGCGGGCCTCGGCGATGTCGTGGGCGTGGCGCCGAGCCGGGCACACACGTGCGCGGTGCAGTCCACCGGCCTCGTCAAGTGCTGGGGCTCGGGTCAGTTCGGGCAGTTGGGGGACGGGGTGACCCGGGGCTTCGTGCCGAGCCTCAGCCCTGTGACGGTGAGCGGGGTCACGACCGCGACAGAGATCGCATCGGGATCTGAGACCACCTGCGCCCTCCTGATGGACACCACGGTTCGCTGCTGGGGGCGCGGCGACTACGGCACGCGCGGGGATGGCTCGGCCACGAATATCCAGCGCACCCCGGGGGCGGTTTCCGGCCTGAGCGGCGTGGGCAGGATCATCGGTGGGCGCCTGCACATGTGCGCGCTCATGACTGATCAGTCGCTCAGGTGCTGGGGGTCCAACTTCTACGGTGAACTCGGCGACGGGACGCAGACGAGGTCGCTCACGCCGAAGACCGTGCCCCTCCCGGGCGCGGTCATCAGTGCCGACGCGGGAGCGTCCGGCACCTGCGCGGCGCTGGTGAGCGGTACGGCCTACTGCTGGGGCGCCAACGACGACGGCCAGCTCGGGCTTGGCTCGACAGGTGGCATCGAGATGAGTCCGATGCCGGTCAGCGGGATCTCGACAGCACTCGAGATCGGTCTCGGTGGGCAGGCGGGGTGCGCGCGCGCGGCGGGCGCCACCGTCACGTGCTGGGGCCATGGCGTGTGGAACGGCGGCGTCGGTGGCACCGGCACGCCGCTCGCCGTGCCCGGCCTGAAGGGCGCGAGCGCACTCGCGGTGGGTCGTAGCGTGGCCTGCGCCGTGATGGGCAGCCCCTCGGTCAAGTGCTGGGGCAGTAACTCCGGCGGCTCGGTGGGCGGCGACTTCTGGGGCACGGGCGACATCAATCCGGTCGTCGTGCTGGGGTTCACGGCGACCCCGTCCGTCACCGGTCGCCCGACGTCACCACTTGGTTCGGCGACAGCCACCTTCGCCATGGCCGGGTCGGCGGCGGCTTCCTACCAGTGCATGGTCGATGGCGGCGCGTACACAGCGTGCGGCAGCCCGCCCACGGTGACAGGGCTCGCCGACGGCGATCGCTCGGTGCGCATCCGGGCGATCGATGTGGCGGGGAACCCCAGCATGCCCGCCCCTGCGGTTGCCATCACGGTGGATATCTCGGCAGCGCCGCCCGGCCTGGTTCCGTCCATCGGCGCGCTGACCAACCAGACATCGGCGACCTTCGTGCTGTCGGGCGAGGCGGGAGCGGGCTTCGAGTGCGCGCTCGACGGACGGGGCTATACGCCGTGCCCACCCCGTTTCCCGGTCTCAGGCCTCACCGAGGGCGATCACACCTTCCGCGCCCGGCAGGTGTCGGTGCTCGGCCACGTGTCGCAGCCCTCAGCGTTCCGCTGGGTGGTCGATGTCACGCCGCCTCGCCGGCCCGTCATCAGGGAGCGTCCTCTGGTCGACTCGCCGACCGCCTCCGCCACGTTCGCCTTCCCGGGCGACGCAGGCGCGTCATTCGCGTGCGCCCTTGACCGTGCCGGCGAGGTCGCGTGTTCGAGTCCCCACACGGTGGGTGGGCTGCCGGATGGGGCCCACACGATGGCGATCACCCAGATCGATCCGGCGGGGAACCGCAGCGAACCTGCGACCGTCGCGTGGAACGTCGACACGGTTGCACCGCCGCCGCCGAGGTTCACCAGAGCGCCGGTCATGTTCTCGCTGGACCCCGGGGAACTGATCGTGCTTGCCGGCGAGGCCGGGGCATCGTTCATCTGTTCGCGCGACGACGGGCTGGAGGTCACGTGTCCTCGGCGGCAGACCGTCGGCAACCTCCCCATGGGCAGGCACTCGATCACTGCATGGCAGGTCGACGCGGCCGGCAACCGGAGCGCCCCGGCCGCGACCAGATGGATCACCGTGCCCACGCCCCCACCGGGAGAAGTCGGCGTTTCCATCAGCGACGCCGCCATCTACGTGAATCAGCCCGACGTGGTGCTGCATCTCGTCTGGCCCGAGGGCGCGACCCACGCGCGCATCTCGAACGACGGCGGCTTCAAGAACGCAGAGACTCACGAGTTGGCGCCCCGGATTTCATGGACGCTCTCCTCGAGTGGTGCGGAGCGCCTTCCCACCACCATCTACGTGCGGTTCAGGGGCTGGCGGGTCGATGAGACCAAGACCTTCACCGACGACGTCATCCTGGACGAGACCCCTCCGGAGATCATCTCGGTGGCGGTTGCGCCGGCGACGGGGAGTGACGCGAACGCACCCGGCCCCGGGCGCGTCGTGATGGTGCGGGTGAGGGCCCGTGACCGGACGTCAGGCGTGCGGGACATCCAGATCGCGTCCGCCAGGGCACCCGGTGCCAAGGTGTTGCCGTTTCGCGCGGCCGTTCGCACAATGGTGACGGGCGCGCGGGTGTGGGTGAGGGTCCGGGACGGCGCGGGGCACTGGTCGCGGTGGAAGGCGGCGTACCTGTGAGCCGTCACACGTCTGCGCGGGAGTGACCCCCCGTATGCCGCGGGCGGCCGCGCGTGGCATAGGGACTGTGGGCGGGCAGGGGGCGGCCTGACGGACTCCCCTGCGGGCCGGGCGTATGCCCGGTTTTGGTACGATAAACGGCCGTCAGGCGATCGCCACTCCACGGATAGAACATACGAGCGGGAGGACCTCTCCATGCATGTCCCGATCAGGCTCTCGGCCATCCCACTGGCGATGGCCATCGCCGCGGGTATCGGCCTCACCGTGCCGACGAGTGCGGCCGCCGGCTCGTGCAAGAGCGAGCAGACGGTGATGAAGAGCGGCAGTTCCGAGGCGGTGCAGGGATACATGTGCGCGCAGGAGGACCACAGCGGCAGCCTGTCCATCGGAGCCGGCAAGACCCACTCGTACAACACCGGCACGGACGCGTCGTACTACCCGTACACGGACTGCTCGGACACCTCGTCGTCGTCGGTGAGCGTCGCCCACGGCAAGACGTTCGGCAGCGACTCGTGGACGGCCACCAACTGGCTGACGCCGTCCAACACCCGCCACTGGTCGGCGGCAGTGCTGTGGACGCCCGGCGGGTACAGCGTGAGCGGGTTCAGCGGTGGATGTGACACGACATCCCAGACCTGGAAGACGTCGCCCACCATCTACAAGATCAGCTCGATCAGCCAGTCGGGGGTCCCGACCACGGCGACCACGGGTCAGGCGTACGTGGTGACCGCCACGGTGAACTCGGGGGCAACGGGCACCGTGGCGATCCAGGACGGCGGAGTCAGCGTGGCGTCGGGCACGGTGTCGAACGGGGTCGGCACGATCACCTGGGTCCCTGCGATGCCGGGCACGTCGAAGATCGCGGTCGTGTACGCCGGCAGCACCACCTACACCCCGGCGACAACCAGCACGACATCCGTCACGGTGTCGGGAGGAACGGGGCTCAAGATCACCGGCATCACCCAGGGAGCCAGCGGCACCGCCTCGGCCCAGGTGACGGTGGCGCCCACCACGACCACCGGCGCGGTGGCGCTGGTCAGCGTGACCACCAGTTCGACGGGAGTCGTCACGAAGACGGCGATCGGGCAGGCGGCGACATCGAACGGCACGGCGACCATCGGCTTCCGCTACACCGCAGGCACCGCCTACACGCTCGTTGCCGTGTACCAGACAGCCCCCACCGGGCAGTCGTACGCCTACACGTGGACTCCCTCGGGCACCACCGAGATGGCGCGCCGGGGCTCCACAGCCGTCACCGGGACCGATCCCTGGCGTATTCCGCCGGGTGGTCCCGCAGCGGGGGGCCGGACGGTGCCCGTGACGTCGTCGGGTGTGTCGGTGGTGACACGGCGCCAAGTGGTGGATGCGGACCGGGCCATGCTGGCCCTCGCGTGCCCGCCCGGCACCCGGATGCTGCATGTGGACGCCCTCACCACGGGCCCCGACGATAACGTCGGGATCACCGGCCTCACCGCACAGGGCGCGACTCTGCGCGCACAGCCGTCGGACGTGGGGGCCACGGTGACTGGGCAGGTGGTGTGCCGCGCGAGCGCGGCCAACCTGCTCGCGCGCGGCCCGTTCTCATACGGGACGTTGCGGGCCGATCAGATCACCACGGATCGCGCCGGAGCGACGGTGTTCGGAGGCCTCGGTGCCGACGACATCGAGGCGAACGGCCGGCGATCGGCGGTGTTCGCAGGCTTCGGTGACGACACCGTGCGGATCGCGGGCGCCGATTCGGTCGCCGATGGCGGCCCGGGCCGGGACGTGCTCCGGGCGGTCGACGGAAACCGGGTGATGCTCCGCGGTGGCCCGGGGCGCGACACCCTGGTCGGGGGCAGCGGCGGGACCTACATCAACGCACAGGACGGGAAGCCCGGCGACCGGGTGATCTGCGGGAGTGCGCGGAACCTCGTTCTCTCGGACGAGGGCGACACCCTCTCGGGCCCCTGTACGAAGGTCGGCTGAGGCAGCCGCAGGCGACTCACGATCCCCCGCGGGGCGGTAATCCCCGCGGGGCCGACCCGAAGGGTCGTGTCCACCGTTCCGCCCGCCCGGCGCATGCACGACGACGTCGGAGCGGCCCGGGCCTGACCCACGGGGTCGGCCGCGCACCCGGTCATCCGGGGCGTGCGGCGGCGATGCAACACCGCTCTCACGGATCGGGGCTAGCATCCCGCCCCCTCATGGACGCGTTGCGACGCACGAAGATCGTGGCCACGCTCGGACCGGCCACCGACGATCAGCCCACGCTGGTCGCGATGATCCGTGCCGGAGTTGACGGCGTGCGGATCAACTGCTCGCACGGCACGCGGAATGACTGGATCCGGCATGCCTGGCGGGCGCGGGATGCCGCCGCCACGGCGGGGCGGCACGTGGCACTGATCTTCGACCTGCAGGGGCCGAAGATCCGCCTGCACGCGGCCTCCCGCCGGGCCGACCTGGGTGAGGGCGACCGGGTGCGCATTGTGGGCGACCCCAGGGCATCGGGGGCTGCCGGATCTCTGGTCGTCGACTGGCCAGGCGTCGTGGACGCCGCCGAGCCCGGCACGTCGGAGCTCGTGATCGGGGACGGCGCACCGCGAATCGCGATCGCCGAGCGCACCAAGGGTGCCCTGGTGGGTACCTGCGTCATCCCCGGCATCGCGCTTCCGCGCAAGGGCGCGTTCCTCACGCATGCCCACGTGGGGCGCATGGCGCTCACCGACAAGGACCGCGCCGACGTGCAGACCGCGTTGGACGCCGGAGCCGACTTCATCGCGCTCTCATTTGTGAACGGCGCCGATGACATCCGGGAGCTGCGCGGGGAGATCCTGGGGTCGTCCGTGCGCACCATCGCAAAGATCGAGACACTCTCCGCCATCGAGCATCTGGAAGAGATTGTCGATGCCGCCGATGCGGTGATGGTGGCGCGCGGCGACCTGGGCGTGGAGGCCGGGGTCGCGCGCGTGCCCCTGCTGCAGAAGCGCATCATCCAGGCGGCGAATGAGCGCGGCAAGATGGTCATCACGGCGACCCAGATGCTCGAATCGATGAGCGATTCCCCTGAGCCCACCCGCGCAGAGGCATCCGATGTGGCGAACGCGGTCATCGACGGGACCTCGTGCGTGATGCTGTCGGGCGAGACGGCCGTGGGGCGGTATCCGGTCGAGGCCATCCAGCAGATGGCGGCGATCGCCCTCGACGCCCAGGACGGCGTGACGCCACTCATCGTGGAGGGCGGCTCCCGCGAAGAAGGGCGCACCACCGCCGAGTCGGTGATGCGCGCCGCGGTGCTGCTGGCCCGTGAGATCAAGGCCGAGGCGCTGGTGATCCCCACCGAGACCGGTGGTTCGGCGCGAGCGGCCGCCCGCTTCCGCCCGCGCCGGCCCATCCTCGCTCTCTGCAGCGCACCCGAGGTGGCACGCCAACTGGCACTCGAGTGGGGGGTCATCCCCGAGCCCCTGCACCAGCGGCCGGAGGAGCCCATTGATGCCCTCGTGGAGCGCAGCCTCCGCCGTGCCCAGGACCGTCTGGGTCTGCCCGACGGCTCGCGCGTGGTCCTGACCAGCGGGCCGCAGGTGGCCACTCCGGGTGCAACGAGCCTCATCGCGGTGCACCGCCTGGGCTCAACGCCTGATCTCGCCACCCCGGTGCCAGGCACTTAACAATCCCCGGCCCGGGACCCCCGGTGCCAGGCACTTAACACTCCTCCGGATTGTTAAGTGCCTGGCACCGGGGTGGGCCGGGGATTGTTAAGT
>CAMAVU010000035.1 GCA_945861935.1 Bifidobacterium breve
CGGGGTCAGGGGTCAGGGGTTCCGGTCGGAGCCGATGTGGTGGCGGCCCTCCGCGCACCAGTACACGAGGCCGTTGCCGTTGGCGTGGCGCCCGACGCACAACGCATCGGTGCGGTGCGTCGTGCATGTGCGCTGCACGTGCGACAGCACGCCACCCACGCGCACATGGTCGCAGCCCTCGGGAAGGATGTCGGGTCCGCTCAGCATCATCACCGTAGCCGTCGTCATCGCGTATCCCCCCGGTCGCGTGCCTGCACGTCGTCTGGTTCGCCGAGCGGGACGTGGTCCCTGCCCGCCCGCAGTGTCGCCCAGAGTGCCGCCGATGCCACTGCCGGGTCGCCCGTGGCCACCGCCGCACGGAGTTCATCGATGCGGGTCCCCAGGGTCCCGGAGTCGAGGGCGGGGCGGGTGGCGCGCAGGATGCCGCCGTAGCGAGTCGGGCGCACGTCCTCGTCGAGGTTGAAGAGCTCCTCATGGAGCTTCTCGCCCGGACGCACACCCGTCACCTCGATCTGGATGTCACGTCCCGGCTCCATCCCGGAGAGGCGGATCATGTTGTGCGCGAGGTCCATGATGCGCACGGGCTCACCCATGTCGAGCACGAATACGTCCCCGCCGTCGGCGATACCGGTGGCCTCGATCACCAGTTGCACGGCCTCGGGGATCGTCATGAAGTACCGGGTCATGTCCGGGTGGGTCACCGTCACCGGCCCCCCCGCCGCGATCTGCCGCCGGAAGATGGGCAGCACGGAGCCGGAGGATCCGAGCACGTTGCCGAACCGCACAGCGGCGAAGCGCGTGCCGGCGTCGCGGCCGTGCATCTCGACGATGCGCTCGGCCAGGGCCTTGGTGCCGCCCATGACGGTCTTCGGCTCCACCGCCTTGTCCGTGGAGATGAGGCACACCCTCTCCACGTGGTGCCGGGTGGAGAGGTCGGCCAGCGTGGCCGTGGCCAGGGCGTTGTTCGCAATCGCCTGGATGGGGTTGATCTCCATCATCGGCACGTGCTTGTACGCGGCGGCGTGGAACACGATCTCGGGCCGATGGGCCGCGAAGACGTGCTCCATCAGGTCGGCGTCGCGGCAGTCGGCCACCACGGGCAGGGGCGCATAGCCCCGCTCGCGCAACTCGAAGTCGATCTCGAAGAGGTTGTTCTCGGCGTGGTCCACGAGCACCAGACTGCTTGGGCCCACCGCCGCAACCTGCCGGCACAGTTCCGACCCGATGGACCCGCCGGCGCCCGTCACCAGCACGCGTCGCCCGTTGAGGTAGCGCGCCACGCGCGCCAGGTCGATCTCCACGGGCGCCCGACCCAGAACGTCCTCCACCTGCACCTCGCGCAGCCTCTGCACCGAGACCTCACCGTTCATCAACTCGGGCAGGCCGGGAAGGGTGGTCACGCGCACACCGGCTGCCCGGCAGCGCTCGACGATGTCCTTGCGCACCGAGCCCGGAGCGGACGGCATGGCGATGATCACCTCACTGGCACGGGTCTCGCGCAGGATGCGCGCCAGATCCTCCCGGCCGCCGAGCACCTTCACGCCACCCACGCGCACACCCTTCTTGCGGGGGTCGTCGTCGATGAGGCCCACGGGCGTGTACGCAAGCGCCGCGTTGGCACGCATGTCACGCAGGAGCGAGTTGGCGGCGTTGCCGGCGCCATACACGAGTACCGGGCGACCCTTGCCCACCCCCGCCCCACGCGAGGAGCGCTCCATCACCGAGCGCACGACGAACCGCACCCCACCGATGAGCACCACGGTGAACAGGAAGTCCAGCGTAAAGACTCCGCGTGGCACGGCCTCGAACCCCTCCGGGCGCCAGAGGGTAAGCGCAAGGGTGACCAGACCGCTGGCCACCAGACAGGCCACCAGAATCCGCTCGAGGTCCTGAAGGCCCGTGAACCGCCACCAGCGTGTGTAGAGGCGGAACGAGATCAGCGTGATGATCTTGATGCCCAGAACCACGCCGACCGTGATGAGGAACAAGCGCTCGTAGCGCGCGGGCGGGTCGCCGTCGAAGCGCACGACGAACGCCAGCCACCATGCGAGCGACACCAGCGCGAGGTCCACGACGACCTGTCCCAGGCGATGCAGGTGGCCACGCCACGCGATGCGTCCGATGACGGTGCTCATCAGGGATCCATCGTATTCGAACGCCAGCGGCGACCTGCACGACGTGTTTCGGCGACCCCGAGGATGAGGTCCACCAAGAGGTCAGGGTCGCGCATCGGGGGTGGTGCCAGACGTTCCCGCCGGACCAGCGCGATCTCCGCAGGGTCCTCAAGGCGGTGCAGACGACCCTGCTCGATGAGCCGCGCATCCACCGCACCCAGACGACCCGCGAACGGGCTGTAGGCCGGAACGCCCAGCGCCACGGCCTCGCGGTTCATCGTGCCGCCGGCACTGATCACCAGATCCGATGCCGCGATGAGCCCGGGGCCATCCACCGCGACCTCCGGCACGATCACCCCCCGTGTGCGGAGGGCGTCCCGCTGGGCGTCGGTGCGCGGCAGCGCCACCACCTGCACACGCCCGGCGCTGGCCTCGAGATGATCCACCACCCTCGAGAACAGGTCGGTTGACACGCCGCGGTGGTAGAGCGTCACCTCGGGCGGGGGGCGCAGCACCACGATCACCATCCCCGGATCCAGCCCCAGCTCATCGGCCACGCCGGGATCTGGCGGGTCGTCGGCGAGGTAGTACTCCTCCTTCAGGCCCGGGTACCGGATCAGTTTCGGCGGTCGGATCCCGTATCGGGCGAGCGCCCGCTCGGGGATGGCGTCGGGCACGAGCACCCGGGTGGCCAGCCGGCCGTTCGAGTGATGCATGGCGGCGGCGAACTCGTAGTCGAACATCGTCACCTGCGGGATGCCCGCCAACCACGCCACCAGGGGCTGGTCCGTGCTGCCGTGGGCCACCGCCACGTCGAAGCGCTCCCTGCGCACCATGCCGGTCAGCTGGGCGGACCGGGAGCCCATCGCACGGGCCTTGCCGCGCAGGCCGCCGCCGCCGTGCGCGCCCATGGTGCGGTGGGGGATCGCGTAGCGGTCGAGCAAGCCGATGGTCTGCGCGAAGTCACGGGAGGTCACGACGACCTCGTGCCCGCGCTCCTCCATCCGCCGGATGAGCGGACGGAAGATGAGCACATGCGGTGAGTTGGTGCAGTCGACCCAGACCCTCATGGGGCCCTCCCCGGTCGTGCTACAGGCGTCCGACCGCGCGGCCGACGGCCGCCACGACCTCATCCACCTGCTCGCGGGTGAGATTGGGGTGCATGGGCAGCGCCAGACCCGTGGCCGCCCATCCCTCCGCCACTGGCAGGTCGCCCGTCGCGTACCCGAGCCCCCGGAAGACAGGCTGCAGATGGAGGGGCGTGCCGTAGTAGACGACGGCCCCGATGCCGTCCTCGACCAGCAGGTCGCGCAACCGGTCGCGCTCGGGGTGGCGCACGACATACAGGTGATAGATGTGCCGCACGCCGTCGCGCTCCCCGGGCAGCGTGACGTGCTCGCCCAGGCCGGCCTCGCGGTACCAGTCGGCCACCTGCCGACGACGGTTGTTCCAGTTGTCCACGTGGGGAAAGAACAGGCCCACGGCGGCGGCCTGAATCTCGTCGAGGCGGGAGTTGTACCCCACCTCGGTGAACGTCTGCTTGTCCTCCGAGCCGTGGAACCGCAGGCGGCGGACGAGGTTGCCGAGATCGGTGTCCCGGCAGACCACCATCCCACCGTCACCGATGCCGGGGAAGTTCTTCGTGGGGAAGAAGGAGATCGTGGCGATGTCGCCCATCGTCCCCACTTCCCACTCGCCGTCAGCCGATCCGAACCCCTGAGCGGCATCCTCGATCACCGACAGCCCGTTCTCGGCCGCCGTGGTGAGGGTGGAGGTCATCGGGGCGGCGTGACCGAAGATGTGCACGGGGATGATCGCCTTGGTGCGCTCCGTGATACGGCCCTCGATGAGGTCCGGGTCGAGGCAGGCCCCCACCGGCTCGACGTCTACGAACACCGGCGTCGCGCCGTGGCGTGCGATCGCCTCGGCCGTGGCATAGAAGGTGTAGGGGGATGTGATGACCTCGTCGCCAGGGCCAACACCCAGCGCCTGCAGTGCGATGACGAGGGCATCGGTACCGTTGGCCACACCCACACAGGGGCGGTTCTGGAGACGCGCGGACACCGACTCCTCGATGGCCCGCACGCGCGGACCGAGGATGAAGGTGCCGGAATCGAGGATGTCGGCGAGGGCGGCGTCGAGCGCGCCCCGCAGCGGCGCATACTGCGCCCTGATGTCCATCAGAGGGATAGCCACGCCGCGCGACGTTACCAACGTAAACGGGCGCCGGAACCCACACCGGGCGCACCGGGGACATCGGTCACTGGCGGGCGCGCCGCGGGAATCCGCACCGCCACGATGGTGCCGAAGCCCTCGCGCGATGTGATGGACGCCGCTCCGCCGAGGCGCTCGGCGATGTGCTTGACGATTGAGAGGCCCAGACCCGTACCGCCGAGGCGGCGCGAGCGCGACGGATCGGCGCGGTAGAAGCGCTCGAACACGTGGGGAACATCGTTCTCGGGAATCCCCAGACCGTCGTCCTGCACCTCCACCTCCACGTTGGGACCGGCGCGGCGCACGCGCACGGTGGCCGTGGACCCGGTGCCGGCGTATCGCACGGCATTCTCAGCCAGATTGCGCACCACGGTATGGGCCATGCGGTCGTTGAGTGCGGTCCACATGCCCCCGTCGGCCTCCACCACCAGCCGCACGCCCTGCTCACCGGCCTCACCCTCGAGATCCGCGGCCACGACCTGGGCGATGGCCCCCATGTCGCTGCGATCCCCGGTGGAGTCGCCGTGGGCCGCCTCCAACTCGGACAGGAAGAGGATGTCGTCGATGAGCGCCTCGAGGCGCCGTGCCTCCAGGCGCGAGCGATGCACGAAATCCGCCCGCGTGTCCGCGGGGATGTCCGGGTCCTCCAGCGCCTCGAGCATGCCGCGGAGGCCGGTGAGCGGCGTGCGGAGTTCGTGCGATACGTTCGCGACGAACTGTGACCGCAGGTCCTGGTAGGCCACGGCCTCGGTGGCGTCCACCAGCACGAGCACTGCACCCGGTACGCCGTCGGCCCGGAACGGCACCACCTCCACGCGGAAGGTGCGCCTGCCGTCCACGAACAGCCTCAGCTCGAACTCGTCGGTGCGGCCCGTCGCCAGAGCATCGCGCACGCGTGCTGCCAACATGTGGTCGCCGAAGGCCACGAGCACCCCCACCCCGGTGCGCAGAAGCGGAAACGCCCGCATCGCGGTGGGGTTCACCCGCTCCACCTCGCCGCCCGGGCCCACCAGCACGGCGGTCAGCGGCATGGCCTCGAACGCCGCAGCGAGGCGCTCGGCGTCGGGCACCACGGGCACCACCGCCGGCTCGGCCGGCGCGGGCGCCTCGGACCCGCGCCGCCGCAGTGTGACCATGGCCAGGATGGCCACGACCACGGCCACGCCCGCGATCACCCACGCCACGGCCATCACGCCGCCGCCCTCCGACGCCGGTAGCGCATGAACAGCCACACGATGCCCACCACGATCGCCACGACCACGGCATAGTCGAACCAGTGGAGTTGCCCCCGCAACGCATCCCAGTTGTCACCCACGGCCATTCCCGCGTAGGCCAGGAGGAGACACCACGGGATGCAGCCGATCACGGTGAGCACCGTGAACTTCCAGAACGGCATGCGCGCCACCCCTGCGGGGAGTGAGATGAACGTGCGGATGATGGGAAGGCACCGCGATATCAGTACGGCCCACGCGCCGTACGTCACGAACCACCGGTCGGCGGCATCGAGGCGCGCGGGCGTGATGTGCAGCCAATGCCACCGCAGCGCCCAATCCCGCCCCTTCTCCCGCCCGACCCACCAGGCGATCCACGACCCGATCACGTTGCCCGCCACGCCAGCCACGACCACCGCCACGAACGACACCTTGCCCTGCCCGGCGAGGAATCCGCCGAAGACCATGATGGCCTCGCTGGGCACGGGGATGCACGCGCTCTCGAGGACCATGAGCACGAAGACGGCCCAGACGCCGTACGACCCCACGGCCTCCGTGGCGAAGTTGACCAGCGGCGCAGTGATATCGGGCATGGGTCAGCAGCCCCCGCGCCATGCCGGGGCGGACAGAGTGGTGACAGTCACCTACGCCGGGATGGCGTCGATCTCGGCCTGCAGGGCATTCATCTCCCCCACGAGGCGGTCCACCTCGCCCTCAGGGGCCTCCGTGCCCTGATGCTGCCGGTACACCGTGTGGCCGAGATCCTCGGCCACACCATTCAACTTGCGCTGCAGCATCAACCTCTCACCCTTGTCCCGCGCGTCCTTGGCGCCCTTCTGCGCCGCGTCGGCGGTCTTGCTGGCGAGTTCCCTCGCCTTGTCGGCAAAGCCCATCGGATCGGCTCCTCGGTCAGGCCCGATCAGCCCGCCACGTCACGAAGACGATGGACGTGGAGACGATCGGGACGGTCAACGACACGATGATGCCCCATGACTGGTCCCGGAGGTCCATCAGGGCACCAATCGTGGAGATCAATGAGCGACGTCGGGGATGCGGACACGCCGTTCAGGATCGCAGCGGTCGGGTGATCTGGGGGAGTTCACGGACGTGCCGTTTCCACCGCGGCGGCGGACAGACCGAGGGCCGCCCCGGACGCGAGGTCGCCCCCGGCGCGGTGTTACCGGCCGTCCTCGCGGGAGACCGAGATCGTGAGCAGCAGGCCCACGAGCGAGAAGATCAGGGCGAGCCACACGCCGTAGGCGATGCCGTCGATGGCGAAGACGAACACCACCGCATAGAAGACCAGCAGCGACATCAGGTACATGGCCACCGGGACCGGGTTGCGGCGACGCAGCGGGAGGGCGATGTCGAGCGCATCCGTGGCCATCAACGCACCGGCGGCCAGGGCGATGACGAGCACCAGCCACCACGAGCCCAGGTCGGCACCGGACCCGGAGATCGGCCCGAACGTCTGCCACTTCAGGAACAGGGCGATGATGAACAGCAGCATGCACACGGCTGCGCCCAGTTGCTTCTGCTCACGCGTTATCCCTCGAAGGTCCACCGCTGCTCCTTGTACGGATTCAGACGAGGGGCCTTTCGACGCCCCCCGCGGCGGTCCCTTCCCGCGAGAGGGGAAACGGGGCGTAGTGCCCGGGCACCACCACGGCGGGAGCACGGTCGCGGATCATCTGCCACGCGGCCATGTGCTGACCCCGGTTCTCCAGCCCCTCGGGCGCCGCGGTATCCCGAAACCATGCCGGGTCAGGCCCCAGGGTGTCCCCGGCCACGACCACTCGCGCGTCATTGCACTCCGCAACCACTGCCACATGACCGGGCGAGTGGCCCGGTGTGTGGAACCACGACAGCCCGGGACGGATACCGCCGGCATCGCCCTCCATCATCTCAACGGGCACGGCGTTCAGGATCCCCCGCTGGCGCTCTGCGTGCGGTGTGTCCATCTCGTCGCGGTGCACCCACACCTGCGTGACCCCCGGCAACTGCGGCAGCGCGCTCAGGTGATCCGAATGCACGTGGGTCAGGACGACCGTGCGGACCTCGTCCGGTTCGATGCCCCGTGCGCGGAGCGCCCCGGCGAGCATGTCGCCCTGCGTCTGGTAACCCGGGTCGATGACGATGGGCTCATCGCCCTCAAGGAGCACCGTGTTCGGCCAGGCGATCATCCCGGGCACGGCCCCCTCCAGCCGGCGGTATGCCCCGAACGTGCCCTCGTTGGTGGACGCGCGCATCTCCACCACCTCGCCCGCCATCAGTCCGAGGACGATCCTATGGGCGGGCACCAGCACCTGCCAGCGCCAGGGACCGCCGGCCACGGGCTATTCCGGATCGGGGCGCGCGTAGCAGGGCGCCTCGAGGAACGCGGCGGTCGGATCGGGCGAGCGGCGGCGGAAGCGCTCGATCCGCACGCGCACGGCGCGGCGCAGGGGGGCGGCCAGCGGCGACGCCACCAGACCCACCAGCCCCACGCCGATGATCAGGCGGCGCCGGGTGCCCATGCCACTACTTGAGCGCAGCGAGGAACTCGTCGACCGGGATGGCGGTCAGCGTCTGGAAGTGCGCCGTGCCGCGGGCCGCGAGTTCCATCGAGACGCGGGCGATGACCTTCTCGTCAGGCGCCTCGACGATGTTCACGAAATCGTACGGACCGAGGACCGCCCACTGCTGCACGACCTTGGCGCCCATCTGCTCGATCTCCTGATTCACTTCCCTGAGGCGCTGGGGGTTGGCCTTGATGGTGCCCGCGCCGTGAGGGCTGAGCGTGCTGAGCAGGATGTATGTGGGCACCCGTCCTCCTTGGATCCTCTCCGGACATATTGAGCGTACCAGCGCCCGACTAGGATGGTTCCATGGCAACCGGGGATCCACGCCGCGACGACCGCGGAACGATCCCCGCCATCGTGTCCGTCGCGTCCGTCGTGCTGGCGATCAGCGTGTTCCTGCCCTGGTACACCGCGGACGTCGCGCCGCCCTTCGCCGCGGAGGCAAGTTCGGGCTGGGACGCGAGCACGTTCGCCCGTGTCACCTTCGGTCTGGCCATCGTCATGCTTACGGCGGCGGCGCTGCTCTGGCTCGATGCGCGCGGTCTGGTGCCGCTCGATGCGGAGGTCGCCCGTGCCTTCACCTGGGCGTGTCTGGTCCTGGCGCTCACCGCTACTGCCCTCGTGGCGTTCCGGCTGGTCCGGCCACCCGGGCCCGCCGAGTTCCTGGCGCGCGACGTGGGGCTCTTCATGGCGCAGGCCGCGACCATCGTGGCCCTTGTCGCATCCATTGGAGCCGTGCGCCCCCGGACCTGACCGCCTCGTCAGGCACGCCCGGTGGGAGGGGTGATCAGGTCCGGGGGCGACCGCGCGGCCGGATCACGAGCACGTCGCCCTCGACGATCACATCGACGACGTCGCCGGGTACGACGGCACCCGTGAGCATCTGCATGGCCAGCGGATCCTGCACCCGCTTCTGGATGACGCGCTTCAGCGGACGCGCCCCGTAGGCCGGGTCATACCCCTCGTCGGCAATCCGTTCCCGGGCCCCGGGCGACAGGATGAGACGGATGTCCTGCTCCTCCAACCGCTGGTCCAGACGGGCCATCTGCAGGTCCACCACCCGGTCGATGTCGGCACGGCCCAGCCTGGTGAACTGCACGACCTCGTCCACCCGGTTCAGGAATTCGGGCCGGAAGTGCTCGCGGAGCGAGCCGATGACCCGTTCGGCGACGATCCCCTCATCGAGCCCGTCCAGCATGAACTGGCTGCCGATGTTTGACGTCATGATCACCACCGTGTTGCGGAAATCCACGACGCGGCCCTGCCCATCGGTCAGGCGGCCGTCGTCCAGCAACTGCAGCAGCACGTTGAGCACATCGGGATGCGCCTTCTCGATCTCGTCGAGCAGCAGCACCGCGTAGGGCCGGCGCCGCACGGCCTCGGTGAGTTGGCCGCCCTCCTCGAAGCCGACATAGCCGGGCGGCGCACCGATCAGGCGGGCCACTGCGTGCTTCTCCATGTACTCGCTCATGTCGATGCGCACCATCGCGCGCTCGTCGTCGAACATGAACTCCGCGAGGGCCCGGGCGAGCTCGGTCTTCCCGACCCCGGTCGGGCCCAGGAAGATGAACGACCCGATGGGCCGCGAGGGGTCGCCCAGCCCGGCCCGCGCGCGCCGGAGCGCATTGGCCACGGCCTCCACGGCCAGATCCTGCCCCACCAGACGTTCGTGCAGGCGGTCCTCCATGTGCACGAGCTTCTCGACCTCGCCCTCCAGCAGCCTGCTGACGGGGATACCGGTCCATGCCGCCACGACCTCGGCGACGTCCTCGGCCGTGACCTCCTCCTTCAGCATGCGGTGCTCCGCCTGGATGGCGTCGAGGGCGTCGGCCGCCTCGTCGAGACCACGCTCGAGGGCGGGGATGGTCCCGAAGCGCAGGCGCGCTGCACTCTCGAGGTCGGCCACCCGCTCCGCCCGCTCCACCTCGGTGCGCGCGCGCTCGAGGTCGTCCTTCAGGTCACGAATGCGCGTGATGGATGCCTTCTCCTCCTCCCACGCGGCCTTCATGCCGTCGCTCTGCTCGCGCAGGTCGGCGACCTCCCGGGCCACGCCCGTGCGTCGCTCCACCGATGCGGGGTCGGTCTCGGCCTGCAGGGCCTGCTCCTCGATTTCGAGCTGGATGATGCGGCGCAGCAGCACGTCCAACTCCTCCGGCACCGAGTCGATCTCGATGCGCAACCGGGAGGCGGACTCGTCAATGAGGTCGATGGCCTTGTCGGGGAGGAAGCGCGACGTGATGTAGCGGTCACTCAACCGGGCGGCGGCCACGAGCGCACCGTCCTGGATGCGTACGCCGTGGTGCACCTCGTACCGCTCCTTGAGGCCACGGAGAATCGCGACGGCATCCTCCACCGACGGCTCGCCCACCATGACCGGCTGGAAGCGGCGCTCCAGCGCAGCGTCCTTCTCGATGTACCGGCGGTACTCGTCGAGCGTGGTCGCCCCGACGGCCCTGAGCTCACCGCGGGCGAGCATCGGCTTCAGCAGATTCGCCGCGTCCACGGCACCCTCGGCCCTGCCTGCACCAACGATCGTGTGGAGTTCGTCGATGAAGAGGATGATCTCGCCCCCGGCGTCGGCGATCTCCTTGAGCACGGCCTTCAGGCGGTCCTCGAACTCGCCCCGGTACTTCGAGCCTGCGATCAGCGCGCCGATGTCCAGCGCGATCACGCGCTTGCCCGCGAGGCCCTCGGGTATGTCGCCGCCCACGATCCTCTGGGCGAGCCCCTCGACGATGGCGGTCTTGCCGACGCCCGGCTCGCCGATGAGCACCGGGTTGTTCTTGGTACGCCGCGAGAGCACCTGAATCACCCGGCGCACCTCCTCGTCCCGGCCGATGACCGGGTCGAGTCTGCCCTGCGCGGCCGCGACGGTCAGGTCGCGGCCGTACTTCTCGAGAGCCTGATACGTGTCCTCGGGGTTTGGATCGGTGACCCGGGCCGACCCGCGCACCTCCCGCAATGCGGTCATGAGGGAGTCGCGGGTGACCCCACCGTCCGTCAGCGCCTGCCTCGCCGGCCCGGGCTCCTCGACCAGGGCCAGCACCAGATGCTCGGTGCTGATGTACTCATCATGGAGGGCCTCTGCCTCCTGCCCGGCCCTCCGGAGGATCGCCTTGGATGCCGGTGAGAACTCCACCGTGACGGTGGCCCCACTCACCGTGGGGCGGGCCTCCACCGCGGCCAGGGCTGCCCTCCGGAGCGCAGCGGAACGGGCACCCGCGCGTTCGACGATGGGCTGCACCACGCCCTCCGGCTGCTCGAGGAGAGCGAGCAGCAGGTGTTCGGGCTCGACCAGGTGATTGCCCCGCGCCCCGGCGAGGGACCGGGCTGCCCCGAGCGCCTCGGCGGCACGCTCGGTGGGCTTGTCAACGGGCATCAGATGGACCTCTCCGGGTCCCGGACGTGCGTATCGCGTGGCACCGGACGGAGCCCGATGGGGATGACCTGCTGCACGCGCACGGCGGGCGGCGACGCCACGCGCACGTGCACCAGATCCGTTGACATGGCGCGGCGCGCGGCCTCGACGGCGTGCCGGTGCTCGGCGATCCGCACCTGGGCCTCGCGCTCCAGTTCGTGCACCCGCGCCACGGCCCGTTCGAGCCGCTGCTCGAGATCCATCACGCGCTCGATTCCGGCCAGGTTCAGCCCGGTCCCGCTCAGGGCCTGGATGCGCCGCAGCCGGGCCAGGTCGGCCGTCGAATAGAGGCGTGTGTGCCCCTTGGTGCGGCCGGGCCGGACCAGACCGCGGCGCTCGTACATGCGCAGGGTCTGGGGGTGCATCCCCGCCATCTCGGCCGCCACCCCGATCATGAACACCGGACGCGTCTCGTCCGGGGGCGGGCTCATCGGAACAACCTCTCACGCGGGTCGGCCGGGTCGAGGCCCGCGAAGGCCTCGAGCGCCGCCTTCTGCTCGTCGGTGAGCGCCGTGGGCACGGACACCCGCAGTCGTGCGAGGAGAGATCCTCGGCCCGAGCCGTGCAGATTGGGCGCACCCTGTCCCGGAACGCGCAGCGTGCGCCCGTCCTGGCTGCCCGGCGGCACGGTGATCTTCACCCGGCCGTCGGGCGTGGGCACATCGATCTTGGCGCCAAGCGCCGCCTCGGCGAACGTGACCGGAACCTCGACCACCAGATCATCGCCCTTTCGGGTGAACACGGGGCTGGGCATGACGCGCGTGATCACGTGCAGGTCGCCCGCCGGGCCTCCCTGCACGCCTGCGCCCCCCTTGCCCTTCACCTTGATGCGGGTGCCGTCCTTGGCGCCGGCTGGGATTCGCACGCGGATGCGACGTTCGGCTGAGCGGACGCCTGATCCACGGCAGTCGGTGCAGGGGTGGTCGGTGATCGCCCCCGCGCCACCGCAGTCGGGGCATGCCTCGGGGATCGAGAAGCCGCCGATGTCCCGGCCGACCGACCCCCGCCCGTCGCAGGTGGTGCACGGCCGCGGACGCGTCCCCGGCTTCCCGCCGCTCCCCCCGCAGATCACGCAGGGCTCGGTCCGTTCGAGCGTCACCGGCACCTCGGCGCCCGACATCGCCTGATCGAACGACAGCGTCACCTCGACCTCGAGGTCCTGCCCGCGCCGGACACCTCCCGCGGCGGCGCGCCTGCCGCCGCGACGTCCACCGGCCCCGAACACCGACCCGAACAGATCTCCCAGATCGCCGAAGCCGGCGGGCCGTGCGCCGCCGCCCATACGCCCGAACCGCCGCTGGGCGTCGTACTCCCGGCGCTTCTCCGGATCGGACAGCACGTCATGCGCGTGCGAGACCTCCTTGAAGCGCTCCTCGGCAGCCGGGTCGTCGGGGTTGGCGTCCGGGTGGTGCTTGCGCGCCAGCGCACGGTAGGCCTTCCTGATGGCCTCGTCGTCAGCGTCCACCGGGACACCGAGGAGCGCGTACGGGTCCGCGTCGCTCAGCGCTCCTCACCCCCCTGTGAGACCACGACGCGCGCGGGCCGGATGACCGCGTCGGACATGCGGTACCCGCGCTCGAGCACCGCCACGACGGTGCCCTCCGGGTGGTCGTCGCTCGGCAGGCTGTGCACGGCCTCGTGGATGTTCGGGTCGAACGACTGGCCCTCGGCCGCGATCTCCTGGACCCCGCGTCCGGCAAGCAACGCGCCGAGTTGGACCTTCACCATCTCCACCCCGGCAACGATGCTGGCGGCACCCTGATCGCCAGCGGCCACCAGGGCCTCCAGCGCGCGCTCGAGGTTGTCGAGCACGGGCAGGAGGTCCGAGACGAGTTCGCGCACGCCTGCCTCCGCGAGCAGAGGTCGCTCGCGATCCACGCGCTTGCGGTAGTTGTCGAAGTCGGCACGGGTTCGCTGCAGTTGGTCGAGGTAGTCGTCCCGCTCGGCGACCACCCGCGCACGGTCGTCGGTCTCCTCCTCGCCCTCCGCATCCGGCGGGTCGGGTTCCACCGCCAGAGCGGCCGGTATCCCGGGCCCGTCGGGTGCCACCTCATCCTCGATGTGGTCGGTCAACGCAGGTCACCTAGGCCTTCGCGGCCGGGTCGTCCTCGTCGATCACCTCATAGTCGGCGTCCTCGACGGTCTCGTCCCCCGCGTCGCCGGCATCCGTCTGCTCGGCGGCCGCGCGCTGGTACACCTGCTCGGAGACCCTGTGGAGGGCCTGAGTGACCCTCTCGGTCGCCGCTCCGATGACCGCCGCGTCGTCGCCCGCCTGACTCGCGCGCGCCTCCTCGATGGCCGACTCGAGTTCGGCCTTGAGGTCCGCGTCAACGCTGTCGCCGTGGTCCTTGATCTGGCGCTCGGCCTCGTTCACCCGGGCCTCACCCTGGTTGCGGGCATCGGCGAGCGCGCGCAGGCGCTTGTCCTCGTCGGCGTGGGCCTCGGCCTCGTCCACCATCGCCCTGACCTCGTCATCGGACAGCCCCGACGACGACTTGATCTCGATCTTCTGCTCGTTCCCCGTGCCCCGGTCCTTCGCGCTCACGTGCACGATGCCGTTGGCGTCGATGTCGAAGGTGACCTCGATCTGGGGAACGCCGCTCGGCGCCGACGGAATGCCGGTCAGGGTGAAACGACCAAGCGTACGGTTGAACGAGGCCATCTCCCGCTCGCCCTGCAGCACATGGATCTCCACCTGGCTCTGGTTGGCCTCGGCGGTGGAGAACACCTCGCTCTTCTTGGTCGGGATCGTCGTGTTGCGCTCGATCAGGCGGGTGAACACCCCACCCTTGGTCTCAATGCCGAGCGACAGCGGTGTGACATCGAGCAGAAGGACGTCCTTCACCTCGCCGGCCAGCACACCGGCCTGGATTGCGGCACCGACGGCCACCACCTCGTCCGGGTTCACGCCCCGGTGCGGGTCCTTGCCCGTCAGCTCCCTGACCCGCTCCTGCACGGCGGGCATGCGGGTCATACCGCCCACGAGCACCACGTGCTCGATCGCATCGCCCGACGCGCCGGCATCCGCCAGAGCCTGCTTCGTCGGACCCTCGAGCCTCATGAGGAGCTCGTGCGTGAGCTCCTCGAACTTCGCCCGGCTGAGCGACAGGTCGAGGTGCTTGGGCCCTGCGGCATCAGCCGTGATGAACGGCAGGTTGATCTGTGCGCTCGTGGTCGTGGACAGCTCGATCTTGGCCTTCTCGGCAGCCTCGTACAGCCGCTGGAGCGCCATCGGGTCCTGGCTGAGGTCAATGCCCTGGCTCTGCCGGAACTCCGAGACCATCCAGTCGACGACGGCCTTGTCGAAGTTGTCGCCACCCAGATGGTTGTCGCCGTTCGTGGACTTCACCTGGAACACGCCATCGCCGATCTCGAGGATGGACACGTCGAACGTGCCACCACCGAGGTCGAACACCAGAATGGTCTGCTCCGACTCCTTGTCGAGCCCGTAGGCGAGCGCGGCCGCGGTGGGCTCGTTGATGATCCGCTTCACGTCGAGGCCGGCGATGGCCCCGGCGTCCTTGGTCGCCTGGCGCTGCGCGTCGTTGAAGTACGCGGGCACGGTGATCACCGCGCCGGTGACCTCCTCGCCCAGGAACGCCTCGGCGTCCTGCTTGAGCTTCTGGAGGATCATCGCGCTGAGCTCCTGCGGAGACCACTCCTTGTCACCCGCCTTCACACGCACGTCGCCGCTCGGGCCCGGAACGATCGCGTACGGGACGATGGTCATCTCCTCCGAGACCTCGCCCTGCTCGCGTCCCATGAAACGCTTCACGCTGAAGACGGTGTTCTGCGGATTCGTGACCGCCTGCCGGCGGGCCACGGCGCCGACCAGGCGATCGCCCTGCGCCGTGAACGCGACCACCGACGGAGTCGTGCGACCACCCTCCGCGTTGGGGATGACCTCGGGCTCACCGCCCGTGAGCACGGCCATGGCCGAGTTGGTGGTGCCAAGGTCGATGCCGATCGTCTTTCCCATGAAACGTCTTGCCTCCTGAATACGTTGCCCGAAACCGGATACGCCATGCATACAACAACATGAGTCGCCTCATATCAAGTCCTACGGGTACGAGGACGATACTGCCGCACGCAGAGCGACCCCGGCACCCCGGTGCCAGGCACTTAACATATGGCGTGCGGAGGCAGGTGCCAGGCACGTAACCGAGGCA
>CAMAVU010000036.1 GCA_945861935.1 Bifidobacterium breve
AAACCCCAACCGCAACCCCACCCCCAATCCCAATCCCACCAACCCCAACCGCGGGGACTGTCCCCGCGGGGGGACAGGCCCCAACGTCAACCCCAACCCCAACCGCGGGGACAGTCCCCCCACCAGTCCCCCCACCAGTCCCGGGGGCAAGCCCCGGGGTTGGTGGTTTCCCTGCCATCTCTGCTGCCCGCTCGTCCGAGGCCCGGCGGTACAACCCGATGCGCTCGCCCCGGTCGGGACGGTCCACCCGCGTGAGGAAGTCGGGGATCACCTGCCGCAGGGCGGCCAGCACCTGGTCTCCGACCGCGCGCGCCTCGGTGAGGGGGTGCGCCCGGAGGCGGATGACGAGCGACTCCCACGCCTGACCGGAGGCGTACACGCCGAGGTTCGCCGTGGTGGCTGCGGGCAGGAGGCCCCGCACGGCGTCGAGCGCCCGCGCGCGTCGGGCGCGGCGCAGGGCGGCGTCGTCATCGCAGGGGCCGTCACGGGAGTCCAGATCGGCCAGCACGGCGTCGAGGAGGCGGGCGTAGGTGGCGAAGGCGTCATCCAGCACCGCCTCGTACCGGGCCAGCAGGTCGCCGTGGGCGGAGATGCCCGGCGGCCGGACGTACTTCCACCTGCCCCCCGGGCGGGCCGTATACGGCACATATCGCGTGGACTGCTCAAGATACGAGGCGAGCCGTCCCCACTCGATCACCTTTGTGAGCACGTTGCTCGCGCCCTCAATGGCCACGTGGGCACCGCCCAGTTGCGCGACCGAGTCGTCCCCGTACTCGGTGAGCACGCGTTGGAAGATGTCCCGGGCGCGCTCCGTCCCGGCCTCCGGCACCGGCACGGGCGTGCCTGAGTCGTCGTCGGGCAGGAACTCCTGGAGCAGGATGCGCCGAAGCGAGTCGGGGCTGCGCGAGTACCGGGCGAACAGCGCCCCTTTGACGGCCTCGGGAAGGTTGACCAGCGCGAACACGGGTCCGTCGGGGTCGGTCACATAGGGAGCGACGCGCGCGCGCTCGTCCGCGCTCAGGTCGCCGCCGCTCACGGGGTCAGGGCAGGTCGTCGGGCCCGGCGGACGTGCCGAGTTCGCGGCGGCCGGCGAAGACATCGTTCAGGCGGTCGCGCACTTCCAGATCGCCGTGATAGCGCGCCACCAGCGCCCACTCGTCCGCGAGCAGCAGCGGCACTCCGCCCACCTCGCGGTCCTCATCGGGGATGTCTTCGTCCACGTCCAGCGGGATGCCCGACATGTGGTGCCCGGTCGCGTCCACGAAGAAGTAGTCATTCAACCGCTCGCGGATGTCCATGTCGGGGCAGGTGACGGCGATCTCGGCCCACGCCGCGGCGACCAGCGCGACGTAGCCGTGCCTCGTGCGGATCACCGCGCGCTCGTGGTCGTGGTCACCGTGGGTATGCCACGAGACCTCCTCGGTGAGGCCGCCGTCGAGTTGCTGCTCAAGGTGGTGGGAGATTCCCTCGTTGATGAGGGAGGCACGGATGGCGAACACGTCGTCGTCCGCGTCGTCCGGCAGCGTGACGCGGAAGCCCTCCTCGCGGTCCGCCGTCCCATGGTGGCGGAGGATGATCTCGGCCACGGTGCGCAGCGGGTCGTCGGCCTTGCCCTGCACGCGCTCACCGGAGGACTCCGCCTCGGTGTACCGGAACAGCCGGCGGAACTCACCGGCCGACATCGGACCCACATGTACCTCGATGCTCACCCTGCGTCCTCCCGGTCGTCCAACGGGGGCATCGTGCCAGACCCGGTGCTGCCTCGCGCATGGACGCGGAGTGCTGCAAGGCGTGCCGCCAGATCGCCCTCCGGACCCACGCCACCGGGCTCGAAGAAGCGCACGCGTTCCATCCCTTCGGGCATGCACGAGTCGCCCGTCACCCGACCGGGCGCGCCGTGCGGGTTCACATAACCCGTGCCGTGCCCCAGGTGCACGCGGTTGGCCGGGCTGGAATCGCGCAGGGCGAGGGGCGGTACCCGGGCGCCCTCGTCCCGCACGCGCGCGATGGCCGCGTCAATGCCGCGGTACGAGGCGTCGCTCTTCGGTGCGAGCGCAAGGTAGGTGGCGGCCTGCGCCAGATTGATGCGGGCCTCCGGAAGGCCGACGAACTCCAGCGCGCGCGCTGCCGCCACGGCCACCTCGAGCGCACGGGGATCGGCGTTGCCGATGTCCTCGCTCGCGGCCACGATCATGCGTCGTGCGATGAACTTGGGGTCCTCGCCCCCCTGCAGCATGACGGCCATCCAGTAGAGCGCGGCGTCGGGGTCGCTACCGCGCAGCGACTTGATGAAGGCCGAGGCCACGTTGTAGTGCTGGTCGCCGTCCTTGTCGTAGACGACGGCCCGGCCCCCCGCCGCCCGTTCGACCACCTCGGGAGTGACGGGTCCGTCCCCGGCCAGACCAGCGGCGGCCTCGAGCAGGTTGAGCGCGTAGCGGGCATCGCCACCGGCCATGCGGGCGATGGCCTGCCGCGCCTCGGGGCCCGCGACCACCTCTCCGCCCAGGCCACGGTCGTCCGTGATGGCGCGCTCGATCAGGGTGATCACGTCGCCCTCGTCGAGCGCCTCCAGTTGCAGAACGCGCATGCGTGAGGCCAGCGCCGCGTTGACCTCGTAGTAGGGGTTCTCTGTCGTGGCGCCGATCAGCACGAGCAGACCGTCCTCGACGGCCGGAAGCAGAACGTCCTGCTGGCTCTTTGTGAACCTGTGGATCTCGTCGATGAAGAGCACGGTCCGGGTGCCGGAGGCAAGACGGTCGCGAGCCCGCTGCATGACCGCGCGGACGTCGGCCAGACCGGCCGACACGGCCGAGAGCTCCTCGAACTCGGATCGCGTACTGGCGGCGATGACACGTGCAAGCGTCGTCTTGCCACTCCCCGGCGGTCCGTGGAGGATGAGGGACGGGACGTTGTCGTCGGCGATCGCGCGCCGCAGGAACCCCTCCGGACCCAGGTGTCCGGTGTGCCCCACGACCTCGTCCAGATTCCGGGGGCGCATCCGCGCGGCCAGTGGCCGCGACCCGGACAGAGTGCGCTCGACTGCGTCGCCGAACAGGTCCGGGCGGTTGCTCACGCGTTCCCACCGGAGCGTGGATCACCGTCGGGCAGGGGCGCGCCCGGATTGGCGCGCATCCACGCCACCTTCAGGAACAGGTCGCGGTCATCGATGTCGGGCGTGAGGTCGAAGCCGGTCATGCACAGCGGGCAGAGCGTGTTGTTCGAGAACCGCGGGATGCCGTCCTGATCCACCTCCCCGGTGGGGAAGAGGACGAGGTCGCCCCAGCAGTCGGGCGTGGGGCATCGGACCCGCGCATCGGGGTTGACGAAGTCGCTCTTGGGAATCGGATCCGGCATGCGGTTGGCACCTCGTCCTGCGCGCGCTGGTCGCTATTCTCGCCGACCCCGCGCGGGGTCCCGAGGTTACGCACTCCGGACCCCCCACAGGCTAAATGGTATTATTGCCGCAGGATTTACCGGGAAACGAGGAACGAGGCCACGCACCCGATGTCCCCGACGTATCAGGACCTCATCGCCCGAGCGCGCGAGGTCATCCCCGAGGTCGAGCCGTCTGATGTCGCGCCTCGCGTGGAAGCCGGGGACGGCCCTCTCATCGTTGACGTGCGCGAAACCGGGGAATGGGATCAGGGGCATCTGCCCGGAGCCGTTCACATCCCCCGGGGATTCCTCGAGAGCCGTATCGGCGGGGTCGCGGGGGACACCGGTCGCGAGATGCTGGTGTCGTGCGCCGGCGGGCAGCGCTCACTGCTGGCCGCGGTGACCCTGCGTGATATGGGCTACACGAACGTGTCCAGCCTCGCGGGCGGCTTCGCGCGCTGGAAGCAGAATGACCACCCCGTTGAGGTCCCGCGCATCCTCACCCCGGCCCAGCGGTCGCGCTACTCGCGCCATGTCCTCATCCCCGAGGTCGGCGAGGAGGGCCAGCTCAAGCTCCTCGACAGCAAGGCACTTCTCATCGGGGCGGGCGGCCTCGGGTCGCCGGCGGCCTACTACCTCGCCGCAGCCGGCGTGGGGACCATTGGTCTGGTGGACGACGACGTGGTGGACGAGAGCAACCTGCAGCGGCAGATCATCCACACCACCGATCGCGTGGGCATGAACAAGGGCGAGAGCGGGAGGGAGGCGATCCGCGCGCTCAACCCCGAGGTGCAGGTGAACGTGCACCCCTTCCGCGTTACCCGCGACAACGTCCTCGATCTTCTGTCCGGCTACGACGTCGTGGTGGATGGCGCCGACAACTTCCCCACGAGGTACCTGCTGGCCGATGCGGCCCTGATGACCAAGACGCCCCTCGTGCACGCGAGCATCCTCAGGTTCGAGGGTCACGCGTCGGTGTTCGTGCCCTACGACGGACCGTGCTACCGGTGTCTGTTCCCGGAGCCCCCGCCGCCCGACCTCGCGCCCTCGTGCGGCGAGGCCGGGGTGCTGGGCGTGCTCTGCGGAGTGATGGGGAATATTCAGGCGACCGAGGCCATCAAGGTACTGCTCGGCATCGGCGACACCCTGTCGGGGCGCCTGCTCATCTACGACGCCCTCGGCATGACCTTCACCGAACTGAAGGTGCGCCGGGACCCCGACTGCCCGTCGTGCGGACCGGCCGCCGACCTGCGGCTGCGCGACTACGAGGCCTGGTGCGCGGGGGTGGGCACGCACGCGTCGGAAGTCGCGGGGGCCACCGCGTGACCATCGTGAAGATCCCGCCCGTGCTCCGTCAGGCCGTCGGGGGCGAGCGCACGGTTCAGGCCGCCGGGACGACGGTGGGCGAGGTACTCGGGAACCTGTGCGATCAGCATCCGGCCGTTGGCGCGCAGATCCTCACGCCCGAGGGCGACCTCCACAAGTACGTCAACGTGTACGTCAACGACGAGGATGCCCGCCTGCTCCAGTGGACCGACACCCCGGTCGGCACCGGCGACACCGTCCTGATCCTCCCTGCCATGGCGGGTGGCTCGCGATGACGCGGTCCGGCCTCGAGGCCCCGCCCCTCGTGGTGTCGGAGGATGTTCTGGCCACGATCGGCGAGACGCCGCTCGTGGATGTCTCGGGCCTTTCGCCGAACCCCGAGGTGCGGATCCTGGCCAAGATGGAGAGCCACAATCCCACGGGCTCCATCAAGGACCGCACCGCGAAGTCGCTCATTGACGACGCCGAGGCCCGGGGGCTGATCCACCCCGGCGACACAATCATGGAGCCGACCTCAGGGAACACCGGGATCTCCCTCGCGATGATCGCCCGGGTGCGCGGGTACCGGCTGGTGGCCGTGATGCCCGGCAACGTCACTGAGGAGCGCCGCCGCCTGCTGCAGGTGTACGGCGCGGAGATCATCGAGAGCCCCGGCGAAACCGGGTCGAATGGCGCGGTGGAGATGGCCCGGCGCCTCTCGGCCGCTGAGGGCATCCCCATGCTGTTCCAGTACGGCAACCCGGCCAACCCGCAGGCGCACTACGAGGGCACCGCGGCCGAGATCGTCCGTGACTGCCCCGAGGTGGACGCGTTCGTGGCGGGGCTGGGTACCGGCGGCACCCTCATGGGGTGCTCGCGACGCCTGAAGGAGCACAACCACGATGTGCAGATCATCGCCTGCGAGCCGCTGCAGGGGGACCCCGTGAGCGGCCTCCGGAGCCTGGACGATGGCTTCATCCCCCCGATCCTCGATCTCTCGCGCCTCGACCGGAAACTGCTCGTCGAGAACATGGACGCCATCGTCATGACCCGCCGGCTTGCGAGCGAGCACGGCATCTTCGCCGGCGTGTCGAGCGGTGCGGTCATGCACAGTTGCGCCCGCGTGGCCCAGGGCATGGAGCGCGGGACCATCGTCGGCATCGTGTGCGATAGCGGCTGGAAGTACCTGTCCGCGGGGATCTGGACCGACGAGATCGAGGCCGTCGAGCGGACCCTCGATAACGGCGTCTTCTGGTAGCACGGGCCGGTCGGCGGTCGTGAGGCTCACCCAGGCGCAGGCGGACGCCCTCGTGGCGCACGCCCGGGCGGAGTTCCCCAACGAGTGCTGCGGCCTCATCGCCGGGCGCGACGGCACGGCCACGCGTGTGCTGCCCGCCACGAACGCCGAGGGCACGCCCTTCATGTACGTGATGGACCCGCGGGAGCAGATGCAGTTGATGGACGACATCGAGACGGCCGACGAGGATCTCGTCGCCATCTACCACTCGCACACCCGGTCGGCGGCCTACCCGTCGCGGACCGATGTGGAACTGGCCTTCTTCCCCGAGCCGCTCTACGTGATCGTGTCGCTGCAGCAGCCCGACCAGCCGGTCATCCGGGCATTCCGCCTGACCCGCTCCGCCCCTGAGGGCGAGCAGGTGGCCGAGGAGACTCTGGAGGTCGTTTAGCCGCGCGGCCCGCCAGGGTCCTCGTCGAGCACGACCTCCCGCAGCCGTCCCGTCCCGACGTCGTACACGAACCCGCGCACGCTGTCGGTGTGGGGGATGAAGGGGCTACGCAGGATCCGCCGCATGGACATGCGGAGGTCCTCGTTCAGATCGTCGAAGGTCTCGACCGCCCATGTGGGCCTGACCCCGGTCTCGCGATGCAGGTCGCCCAGCAGTTCGTCGTCGGTGAACCGCAGCATTCCGCAGTCCGTGTGGTGGATGAGCACGATCTCCCGCGTGCCCAGAAAGCGCTGCGAGATGCACAGTGAGCGGATGACATCGTCGGTGACGGTGCCACCGGCGTTCCGCATGTAGTGGGCCTCCCCGGGTCCGAGGCCCAGCAGACCCTGGGGATCGAGCCGCGAGTCCTGGCATGCCACCACGGCCAGACGGAGGGAGGGCTCGACCGCGAGGGCTCCTGCGGTGAACCCGTCGGCCCACGTGCGTGCATTCCCGGTGAGGCGATCGATCATGTCCATGGCTGCCCCTTCTTGACCGACGAGCGTGATCGGGATGATCGCGAAGGCGGTGCCCGGCGCTCTGAGAACCCGCCGGGCCGTGTGCCCGGGGGAGCCCGCTATTCCTGAGACCCCTCGTCCCCGCCTGCGGTCTCCTCGTCGGCCTTCTTCCGGGCGACACGCCTGCGTGCGGGCTTCTCCGCCTGAGCCACCTCGTCCCCGCCTGCGGTCTCCTCGTCGGCCACCCGGGCCGCGCTGCTGCGCCGCACGCGGCGTCGGCCCGCGGGCTTCCCGTCGTCGGCCACCGGCTCCTGGTCCTCGGCCACCGGGACCTCATCGGTCACGGCGAGTTCGTCCTCGGAGGCCTCGTCGGCGTCGGCATCGTCGTCGGCGATGGTTGCCAGATCGCCCGCCGTGGGCTCGGGGTGGGCCTCGTCGTCGGCCGATGCGCGTCGGCGCCGGCGACGCGTGCTCCGCGCCGGCGGGGCGTCGGGGTCGTCGTCCGCGATGCCGGCGGCCCTCACCCCGGCGTCAACCTCGGGGGTGAGGAGCACCATGTCCTCGTAGGTGATCGGCTCGTCGAGCGAGGGCATCCGGCCCAGATCGGGATCCGGGGTTGGCGTGATGAACACCTCGAAGACGTCCGCACCGGCCTCGACAGCAGCCGGGGCGTCGTCGCCACCCGCGTCACGCGGGGCGTCGTCGCCACCCGCGCCGGATCCGCGTCCGCGGCCTCCCCGCCGCCGCCGCCGCCGCCCGTCGCCCGTCGCCTCGTCGTCGTCGCCACCCGCCGCGGGCAGGACCATTGGCTGGTCGGACATGCCCACGCGGTATGTGCCGCTGCGCGGGTCGGTCTGCAGGACGATGCCCGCTTTGTCGGCCGATGCCTCGAGGAACTTGCTGAAGGTCGAGAAGCCCAGGGCGTCCTCGTCGAAGGCCGGGTCCTTGCGGCGCATCGCATCCTTCACCACGCTCGCGAGCGGAATCCCGACCCCCTCGCGCTGCAGTGCCATGAGCGAGTCCGACAGGAGCGCGACGGGGTCCTTGTGCGAGCCCCCACGTCCGCGCCGGGACGAGGAGGCGATGCTGTCGTAGAAGATGAACTCATCGCAGTTGGCGATGAGGAGCTCGCTTGAGCTCTCGCGATTGCCCATCCCGATCACGCGCTTGTTGAGCTCGCGCAACTTGCCCACCAGCGGCGTGAAGTCGCTGTCGCCGGAGACGATCACGAAGTTATCCACGTGATCGCGCGAGTACGCGAGTTCCATCGCGTCCACCGCCAACTTGATATCGGCGCGGTTCTTCGCGCCCTCACGGGCCGAGGGCATCTCGATCAACTCGAGCCCCGCGTTCTGCAGGTCCATCTTCACTTCGCGGTAGCGGCTCCAGTCCGCATACGCGCGCTTCACGACGACGCGGCCCTTCTCCGCCAGGCGGCTCAGGACCAGATTGATATCGAAGTCGCCTCGGGACTTGGCGCCGGGTCGGGCCATGTTCTCGAAGTCGACCAGCACGGCGAGCACGTGCTCTGCCATGGGTTCCTCCATGTCGGATTGTCGGTGCCCCGCGAGCGGGGGCAGGCCATGCGGCGATATGCCACGTCCCCGCCCGTGGGCAGGGAACCGGGCTGCACAGTAGCAGCGCTGGTTCCCGGGCCAGATCCCATGTGGCCGGGTCGGTGCACGACTCCGCGCTCCCGACCACGCGCTCGCCGGTGGGCGCGACGGTCGCACCTCCGGGCGCGTGGCATCAGCGGCTCCCGGCCCGGGCCGGATGGACGGTCCGTTGTCCACCACAGGTGTACCAAGCGGTGTGCTCCCGGCCGCGTCGGCCGAGCCCCCCTTTCCCCCGGCGCGGGGTACGCACTGTCCCCTAGACTCGCTCGCGGTCCGGGACCAGTCCGGCACACCAGGGGGCCACCCGGGTCCTGCGGTCACGATGTAGGAAAGGCGTCGAATGGCGACAGAGGCCCAGGACGGAACGCTCACCGTCACGGACAACCGGACCGGCACGACGTATGAGTTCCCGATCACTGACGGAACGATCCGGGCCACCGAACTCCGGAACATCAAGGTCTCGGATGACGACTTCGGCCTCATGACCTACGACCCGGCGTTCATGAACACCGTGTCGTGCCGCAGCGCCATCACCTACCTCGACGGCGACAACGGCGTCCTCCGCTATCGGGGCTACCCCATCGAGCAACTGGCCGCGAAGAGCACCTTCCTCGAGGTGGCGTGGCTGCTGATCCACGGCGAGTTGCCGACCACTGCGGAACTGGCCTCCTTCACCGAGGACATCGTGGGCCGGATGCCCGTGGATCCGTCGATCGCCGCCTCCATCGGCGCCTTCCACCAGGACGCCCACCCGATGGGCGTGGTCGAGGCCGGGTTCGGCCAGCTCTCCACGCTGTACCCCGAGGCCAAGGACGTGGACAGCGACCCGGAGCGCATGGACGCGCTCTACAACACCATCGCCAAGATCCCGACCATCGGCGCGCTGGCATTCCGGCACAACCAGGGCCTGGACGGGGTCGCCCCGGACCCCGTACTCGGCTACTCGACGAACATCCTCAAGATGTTCTTCGGGTCGGACTACGAGCCCGATCCGCGGCTGGTGCGTGCGTTGGAGATCCTCCTCATCCTGCACGCCGACCACGAGCAGAACTGCTCGACCTCCACGGTGCGGGTCGTCGGTTCGTCGCGGGTGGATCCCTACTCGGCCGTGGGAGCCGGGGTGGCCGCGCTCTACGGGCCGCTGCATGGCGGCGCCAATGAAGCCGTGCTCGTGATGCTGCGCGAGATCGGCTCCAAGGACAACGTCCCGGCGTTCGTCGAGAAGGTCAAGAACCGCGAGGCCCTGCTCATGGGCTTTGGCCACCGCGTGTACAAGAACTACGACCCGCGCGCCACGATCATCAAGAAGGCGTGCGACGACGTGTTCGAGGTCACCGGGGTCAACCCGCTGCTCGAGATCGCCGTTGAACTCGAGCGGACCGCGCTGAATGACGAGTTCTTCGTGCGGCGCAAGCTGTACCCGAACGTCGACTTCTACTCGGGCCTCATCTACGAGGCGCTCGGGATCCCGTCCGACATGTTCACGGTGATGTTCGCCGTTGGCCGGGCACCCGGCTGGGTGGCCCAGTGGCTCGAGATGATCAACGACAATGAGCAGAAGATCTCCCGTCCGCGTCAGGTGTACGTGGGTGCTGACGAGCGCGACTACGTGGAGATCGAAAGCCGCTGAGCGATGCATGCCGCCCCGGGACGGGGGCGGCATGCCCGTCACGGGAGGGAGGCGCATGACTGAGGACGCGACGACCGAGATGGTCCCCGGCTTGGGTGTCTGGGATGGGATCGTGGATGCCCTTGAGGACGCCATGCCCCCGGAGTGGACCCGGTTCGCCAGAGGTGAGGCCGCGACCTCATGGATGCGCGCGATGCTCCTCGTCGACGCCCATGACCGCCTCGCCGGCGCCACCCCCACCGAGCATGTGGCTCACACGCTCCATCACCTCGCGGTGTCGAACGGGCGCGACGGTGAGGCACGGGGCTGGGAGATGCTGCACGACAAGCGTCGGGAGGAGCGGCGGCAGATGCTGCTGCTCATCGAGGAGCGGGGCCCGGAGGTGCTGGACGGCGAGTCGAAAGACTTGTTCCACCGGTCGATCGTTCCGGTGTTCTCGCCCGATCCGGGCTGATCAGCCCTGCGCGGCGGCGCGTAGCACTCTCGGCGGGAGTACGGCGACCAAGGTCCCGTCGCCGAGGCGCGGGGAATGCATCGTGATCACCGCCGCGCCCGGGCGACGGAAGGGCATGTTGTCGCAGCCGGTGAGGTCGGCGACGGCATAGGTGAGCCCGGGCTGGTGCGAGCACGCCACGATGATGTCGTGATCGGGGTGCTCGAGCACGATGTCGAGGAGGTCTGCTGCCGTCATCCCCGGTGCCAGCCGGATGTCGTCCTCCAGGGCGCACCCGGCTCTGTCGGCGACCAGCCGGGCGGTCTGCAGGCAGCGGATGAGCGGGCTCGACACCACGAGGTCCGGGCGGATGCCCAGTGCCACCAGGCCCGCGGCCGCCTGCCCTGCGCGCTCCAGACCGGACTCTGTGAGGCGCCGGGCGCCGTCGCCGCCCGGATTGTCGGGCTCCGCTACCCCGTGTCGCATGAGCACGAGCGTGGTCATGAGATCGGGGGCACCTGACCGACCAGCAGGGCCGCGACTGCGACGATGACCAGGGTGAGCGCGATCTCCACCCAGGCGTTCCGGCGCACGAGGGCGAGGGTCGCGGAGTTCGGGGCCCCGCCCTGCCGGCGCAGCGCGGCGACGACCCTCCGGGTGCGGAGGGCGAGGACGATCGCCACCCCCAGCAGGCCGACCTTCACGACGATCGTCCAGCCATACGGGGTCTCCCAGAGATCGGTGGGCGACGACATCTCGCCGACCGCACGCACGACGCCCGAGGCCACCAGCACGGTCACGGCGATGACCGCGAGGGAGGAGAAGCGGGCGAGCACCAGCCCGCCCACCAGTCGTCCCCCGGCCCCGGCGACCCGTGGCAGGCGCATCAGGTAGACGACGAGGAGGACGAGGCCACCCACCCAGGCGCTCGCCATGGTGACGTGCAGGGCGTCCACCGGCACCTGGAGTGCGGGCATGGCCGTGGTTGAGGCATGTCCCTGCGCCGAGATCGAGCCCAGCGCCACGAGGGCGGGCGCCAGCATCAGCGCCATCGGCCACGTGCCGCCACCGGCATCATGGGGCGCCGGGGGGGCGGCGGACCGGTACTCGGCAAGGAACCGCCAGACGCCGACGGCGAAGAGCAGGAACAGGGCGATGGTGCGAAGTTGCACGAGATCACCGAACCGGGTGTCGGCGAGAACGCGCACGATGCCCCCGGGATCGCCAAGGGCACCCCACACGGATGTTCCGAGCGCACCCGCTGTCTTGACCACCAGAACGCACGCCTCGCCCGCCAGAGCGGCGAGCGCGAGCGCGCCGAATCCGATCCACCACCCGTCGCGCGCCCACGCCAGCGCGGTGTCACGCCCGAGGGCGGGCATGGGCGGCGGTGGCCGCCACACGCCCTGCCACACGAGCATCCGGAAGGCGAGAAGCGCGACCAGCCCGCCGATGCCCACCAACTCGACCCATCGGGCGGCCACCGCCCAGACGGAGGTCTCCGACGGCCCGGATCCACCACCCGGGCCGCCGAGGTAGGGCGGCGCGACCGGCACATCGCCCACGGCGAACACCGTGGCCCCGGGCAGGATGTGGCCATCGGTGGACACCACCCGCCAGCGCACGGTGTAGGTCCCGGGAGCGAGGTGACGGCGCAGTGCCACCTCCGCGACGGACGTATCGCCCACCCGCACCGCACCGTCCGTCACCGACTCCCCCGTGGAGTCCACGACCGCCAGATCGCCCGGTCGCAGGATCTGGACGGGTTCGGAGAAGCGGACGACCACCTGAGCCGGGCCGGCGTCCAGCCGCGCGCGGTCGGCTGGCGTGATGTTCTCGACCACGGCGTGCGCTGTCGCGCGCGGCGCGGTCGCGCCCGTGGCGACGAGGGCCACGCCCACGACCGCGAGGACCAGCATCATGGCGCGGGCCGGGAATCGCACTGCTCCGCAGGCTAGCCTGCGGCCGTCACTACGAGAGCGCCGGGGGGCACGCGGTGAGCGGAATCGTCGAGGGGAAGCGGGCGCTGGTGGTCGGGGTGGCCAACAAGCGCAGCATCGCGTGGGCGATCGCCCGTCGCCTGGATCAGGAGGGCGCACGTGTTGCTCTGACGTTCCAGGGTGAGCGGGTGGAGGAGGACGTGCGGAGGCTGGCGGGCGAACTCGGGAACGGACCCGTGCCCGTGCTGCCGCTGGACGTCACGGACACCGCCCAGATGGATGCCGCCGTGGACGGCGCGGCCGCGGCCCTTGGGGGCCTCGACGTGCTGGTGCACGCGGTTGCGTTCGGCAAGGCCGAGGACCTCGGCGGCCGCTTCATGGATGTCTCGGACGATGGCTTCCAGTTGTCCCTGGACATCTCGGCATGGTCGCTGAAGCGTCTGGCCCAGCGCGTGGAGCCGCACATGCATGCCGCCGGGGGAGGGGCGATCATCACCCTGAGTTATGTGGCCGCTGAGCGGGCGGTGCCCGGCTACAACGTGATGGGCGTGGCCAAGTCGGCCCTCGAGTCCATCGTCCGTTACCTGGCGTGGGACATGGGGCCCGGCAACGTGCGCGTGAACGCGCTCTCGGCGGGGCCGGTGCGCACCCTCGCCGCCCGTGGCATCCCCGGGTTCGGCGACATGGTGGAGAACGCGATCGAGCGGTCGCCGCTCAGGCGGGGAATCACCGCGGACGAGGTGGCCGATGCCGGTGTGTTCCTGTGCTCCGATCTCGCCCGGGCGGTCACGGGTGAGACGCTGCACGTGGACGCCGGCTACCACGCCATGGCGATCTGAGCCGCACCGTCCGTATCGGCGTCCTCGCCGATACGCATGTGGGCGAGGTGCTGCCGGAGCTGCCCGCGGCCGTTCCCGCCGCGTTCGAGGGCTGCGACCTGATCCTGCACGCCGGGGACATCACGTGCCTGTCGGTGCTCGAGCGGCTCGGGCAGATCGCCCCGGTCGTAGCGGTGCAGGGCGACCATGATCGTCTGGCGGGGATTGACCTGCCGCGGGAACGTATCGTGACGGTCCGCGGTCGCCGCATCGGGCTGGTGCACGGCCGGCGGTCCCGGGCCATCGAGATGCCGGCTGCCGCGCTGAGCCTGGCGCGACGCCGCACGGTGCTGCTGGGCCTTCACCGCCAGATGCGCCGGCGGCTGGGCCCCCTCGACCTGATCATCCACGGCCATCTTCACATGCCCGCGTATGCAGAGGTGCGCGGCACCCGCATCTTCTCGCCGGGCGCGGTGTACATCCCCGAGGAGCGGGATGCGGGCGAGCGAACCGGCGTCAGGGGGCGCGCATATATGCGCTTCCGCCACGGCCTGACCGACGAGGAACGGGCATCGTCGGTGGGCATCGTGGAGATCGGGCCAGCCGGCATGCGGATCGAGAGGGTGCTCCTGCGTGATGTCCGGGTTCCGCACTAGGGTCAGCCACGGACGACCCCGACGCGGAAGGACTGCCGAGATGACCGCAGATGTCGCCTACCAGTTCCGCAACGTGCACGAGGAACTGGAACGCGCCGTGGCCGACTACCTGGCTGTCTCGCGCGGGTCGCACCTGTATGCCGACTCGGAGACCCATTCCGCCGCCGAGGCGACGGCGTGGGAGAGGATGATGACCCTGCGC
>CAMAVU010000037.1 GCA_945861935.1 Bifidobacterium breve
CGCCGATGCGGCGCGCTGTCGGGGTAGGGCGTCGCCTGCGCCGTGCCGAAGCCCTGACCCCGGTAGTAGTTCTCGTTGCCCCCGGCCTCGGCGTGACCCACCATCGCCGCTCCACCCGGCGAGTCGTGGTGCACGCTGATGAATGTGGCCGCCGCTACCCCCAGCGGCTCCACGCGCGCCCCGACCGGTCTGGCGTCAATGCCCGCGGCGCGCAGCCTGCGCACCATGTCGTCGCGCACGCGCCGGGTGAACTCCGACTCGGGGCCGAAGGGGTTCCCCGATGCGCCGGTCTGCGCCAGGTACCCCGGCTCGCCCGGACTCAGGTGCCCGGCCTGCACGAGCACGACCGGGCGGCCCGCTGTCCCCGTCGTGCCGGTCCCGGGTGGCGGGACGGCTGATGCCGGGACCGCCGCCAGGGTCACGGCGAGCGCTACGAGGACCGCCTTCACGGGGGGGCAGGATGCCACGGACTCCGGACCCCGCACCGGGGCCGGGTCCCTGGTGCCTACCGGCTGGCACCCGGGCGCGTGCGCGGGAACACGTCGAGCGCAAGCGAGCGCACCCGGTCGAGGATCAGCACGCCGTCGAGATGGTCCATCTCGTGGAGGATCACGCGTGCCTCGAAGCCCACGGCCTCGACCTCGTGCGGGTCGCCCGCGACGTCGAGGAACCCAACCGCCACCTCCACGGGGCGCTCGACGTTGGCCGTGATCTCGGGCAGGCTCAGGCACCCCTCGCGGCCCGTTTCGAACCCGGAGTGGGAGAGGAGCACGGGGTTGACCATCACGATCGGGCCGTGGGAATCGGGCACCTTCGGATGTCCCGTGCAGTCGATGAAGCAGACCCGCCAGGCCTCTCCCACCTGCGGCGCGGCGATGCCCGTGGTGCGCGGGAAGGAGCGCGCGGTGTCCTCGAGGTCGCGTGCCAGACGCGCGAGCGCCGGGCCGAACGACCGCACCGGCCTGCAGGAGGACTTCAGGCGCCGGTCGGGGTAGATGACGACCGGGCGGATCAGAGGAGCTGCTCGGACTCCGCCTGCACCGAGATGTCGAGCCCGGACAACTCGGGGCATCGCATGGCGTGCTCGAGTGCGGTGGTTGTCATCCCCTCGGGCAGTTCCGCCTCGATGCCGAGGACGTAGATGGGCGGGTCACCCACCAGTCGCGAACTGAGGTCCGTGATGTTCACCGCAGCCGCCGCGAGGGCCGAGGCGGCGCCATGCACGATCCCCGGCCGGTCCGCCCCGTAGATCGTCACGACGCACCGCTCCCGTCCGGCGTCGTGGTGGGCGGGAGCCGCGGGACGCACATCAACGGACAGGTCCAGGTCCGCCGCCGCCGGGCCGACCAGATCCACGATGGCCTGCCCGGTGACGTCATCCGGGACCGCCACGGCGAGGACCATTGCGAATGACCCCGCCAGGATGGCGGCGCGGCAGTTCTCCACGTTTCCGCCGGCGCGCAGGAGGGCGCCGGTGACGGCGGCAACGATTCCCGGGCGATCCTCGCCCACGATGCTCAGTGTGTACTCGTTCATGCGACGAGGATAGGGGGGATACCTATGCTTGCGACGTGAGCGGCCGCGCATCGCTGAACCCCGCACTGGTCGTGACGGCGGCGCGTATCGCGCTGATCCCTGTCGTGATGGTGCTCATCCTGGTGGACGACACCGGCGGCCGGTACTGGGCGTTTGCCCTCTACGTGGTGGCCGCGGTCACGGACTCCATTGATGGCTGGCTCGCCCGCTCGCGCGGGGAGGTCACCGTTGCAGGGACATTCCTCGACCCCCTCGCGGACAAACTGCTGGTGATCGGCGCCCTGCTCTGCCTCATCGAGGTCGGCGATGTCGCGGCGTGGATCGTCATGGTCATCATCGCGCGCGAACTCGCCGTCACGGGCCTGCGCCTCGTGGCCATCAGCGAGAACCTCGTGATCCCGGCCAGCAACGTCGGCAAGGCGAAGACGCTCAGCCAGAACATCGCAGTCGCGTGGGTCATCCTGAACCTCGGTGCCGCCTGGGTGGACGCGGCCCTGCTCTACGTCGCGGTGGTCCTCACCGTGCTGTCGGGTGCGTACTACTTCATCATGGCCCGGCGGCGGCTCTTCGTCGGCCGCGCTCCCGCACCCGACGCGGCCGGAGACCCGTGAACCAGACCATCGCCCTCGTGATCGCCTATCTGCTGGGCTCGCTCCCGTTCGCGCTGCTCGCCGGGCGCCTCAACGGTGTGGATCTGCGCACCGCCGGCAGCGGGAATCTGGGTGCCACCAACGTGTTCCGGGTTCTCGGGCGTTCATGGGGCATCGCGGTCATGGTGCTGGACATCGCGAAGGGCGCTGTCGCGGTGCTCATCGCCGAGGCGCTCGTGCCCAGCCCGTGGCCGCTCGCCGCCGGCGCGCTGGCCATCCTGGGCCACGTCTTCCCGGTGTGGACCGGCTTCACGGGCGGGAAGGGCGTTGCCACCGGCGCAGGGGCGCTGATCGGCCTCACCCCGGCCGCCGCGGGGGTGATGGTGGCCATCTGGGTGGTGCTGGTCCTCGTGACGCGCTACGTCTCGGTGGCGAGCATCGTTGCCGCACTCGCCGCCGCCCCGCTCGCGTGGGCCTTTGGCGCGCCGTGGTCCTATGTGGCGTTCGTCGCCGTCGCCGCCCTCTTCGTCATCTGGAAGCACCGCGAGAACATCCGGCGCCTCGGCACTGGCACCGAGAACCGCATCCGCCTCGGTCGCAGCAGCGCGCCCGGCCAGACGTAGGTCGCTGCCCTACTCCGGCCCGTCCAGCCACTCCGCAAGAGTGAGGTGGCGGTGGCCACCGGGGTGGCCGGCGGCTTCGGCGCGCATGTCACCGAGGAGCCCATGGCGCGCCGCTTCGACGTCGTGGGTATGGATGGTCTCGAAGTTCTCCTGATGCGCTGAGACGAACGCGTCATCCGGGAGGTCGGGGAACTGGGCGATGACGCCCGCGACCATCTCGCGCACGGAATCCTCGACGAAGCGCGGGCGCCGATGGGCCCTGTCCACGACGTAGAGCTCGTCCGGCCGCTTGAGGAGTTCGTAGATCTCAGAGGACATTCCCTCCTCGACGATCTCGATCAACTGGTCGGCCGGCACGTGGCGGCCGTCGGGGACGCCGACAACCAGCGTGCCGCGGGCGCGCTGGTTGTGCGTTGCGATCGGGACCAACCCGACGATGCGGGTGATCTCGTCACGGTCGAATCCCGCGTCGGCCAGCGCGGCCTCGGCCTGCTCGCGCATCAGGCCCTGCGCACATGGGCAGGCGTTCATTCCCTGCGCGGTCACGCCCACGGCCCGCCGGCTCCGCTCCCCGCGGGTGCATGCCGTGCCGATGAGGCCGTACATCTCCTGAGTGGCGATGTCGGTAACGGGAGTGCGCCTCTCCACCGGGTACCGCGCGCGGATGGTCGCCATGCCGCGCAGGGCGCCCTGCCTCTCCACGACCCTGCGCGCGATCTCTTCTGCCAGCGCCTCGATCGCCACGGCCTTGCCCATCAGCACCGCATCCACGGCCTCATTGACCTCTTCCTCGAAGCGCGACATGTGCACGCCCTTCTGGCCGGGGTCCAGATCCACGACGCATTCCACAGTGGCGTCCATGTAGTGCTCGGCGCCCGTGAACGCGAGGCGGATCGCCTTGGCCGAGCGCGTGACGCCGACCCGGGACAGCGCAATGCTCGTGGCGGGCGATGCCTCCTGCAGGTCCTCGGCGAACTCGAGGGGGTGGCTGGTCATGACGAGGCGAGCACCTGCTGCAACTCGCCGTCCTGGAACAGTTCGGTGACGATGTCGCAGCCACCCACGAGCGTTCCGTTCACGAACAACTGCGGGATCGTCGGCCAGTCCGACCAGCCGGAGAGCAGCATGCGCACCCGCGGGTCCTCGAGGATGTCGCGCGAGCCGTAGGCGACCTCCAGATGGTCCAGGATCTGCACGACCCGCATCGAGAACCCGCATGCGGGCGCGGAGGGCGTGCCCTTCATGTAGAGGAACACATGGTTCCCGGCGACCTCGGCCTGGATGGCGTCGAGGATCTGCTGGTCGGTCAGGGTGGTGACGTCGCTCATCATTCCTCCGGGGCCCGCGTCTTGAGCGCGAGCGCGTGGATCTGGCCATCGTCGATGCGCACCTGCACGGCGGCATAGACGGCCTTGTGCTGGTCGATACGGCTCATTCCCTCAAACTGCGGAGCGATGACGACGGCCGCCAGGTGGTCGCCGCCGCCGTGGTCCTTCACCTGCACCTGCGCTCCCGGCAGGGCGGTTTCGATCATGGATCGGATCTCATCGAGGTCTGCCATGGGGCGGAGGATAGGCCGTCAGGGACGCCCGAGTGCCGCGATCAGCGCAGGGGCATCCGGGGCGGGCGTGCGGCATGCGAAGCCACTGCACACATACGCCGCGGGTGCGCCATCCACCAGCGGCCGGTCGTCCATGAGGGGGGCGGCCCGGGCCACCTGCGGGTCGGCGGGATCACCCGCGGCGATGACGGCATACGGGCCGGCATGCGTCCGCGCAGCGTCCAGCAGGGCGTCTGTCCGCGGATCGCCGGGCCTGCCCGGGATCGCGATCTCGACCGGGCGCGCGGCCAGCATGTCGGCTGCGACCAGCGCTCGTCCGAAGGCCTGCGGCCAGCGTGCGGCCTGCTCCGCCACGAGAGCCACCGCACCCTCAGCCGCGGTGGCGTACCGCGCGTCGCCGGTCAGCCGGTGCAGGCGCGCCAGCACCCAGGCAGCCTGCGAGTTACCGGCGGGGGAGGGATGGTCCTCCAGATCGCGCGTGCGGGCCACCAGCGGGGGCGCGTCGGAACCTGCCATGAAGAAGCCACCACCGTCCGGATCCGCGAAGAGGTCCAGCATTGCGTCGGCGAGCGTTCGGCTCGTCCCGAGCCACTGCGGGTCGAAGTCGGCGGCGTAAAGGGCCAGCAACCCGTCGGCCAGATCGGCGTGGTCGTCGAGGGTTCCCAGATGGCGGGCCCGGCCCCCCGCGTGGACGCGCATCAGGCGGCCATCCACGATCATCTGGTCCACCACGAACCGGGCGGCGGCACGTGCGGCGTCCACCCACTCGGGCCGCCGCATTCCCACGCCCGCCTCCGCGAGCGCACCGATGACCAAGCCGTTCCACGAGGCGATCACCTTCTCGTCCCGCGCCGGAGCAGCCCGGTTGGCGCGTGCCGTATACAGGGCATCGAGGGCGGGACCCACCAGGGGTGAGTCCGGGCCCACGACACGCAGAATGCTCCGGCCCTCGAAGTTCCCGCGCTCGTCCACGCCGAAGCGCGTGATCATCACCTCGGCCGATGCGTCGTCGAGCACAGCACGGATCTCCGCGGGGGTCCACGTGAAGAAGGCTCCCTCGCCGCCGGGCGAGTCCGCATCCTGCGCGGCGGCGAACGCCCCGCCCCCCACGCGCATCTCCCTCAGCAGGTACGTGGCGATCCGGTCGGCCACGAGGCCGAAGCGCGGCTCGCCCGTCAGGCGCATCGCCAGGGCGTAGTCGCGGAGCAGGAGCGCGTTGTCGTACAGCATCTTCTCGAAGTGCGGCACCAGCCAGACGTCGTCCACCGAGTAGCGGTGGAAGCCGCCCCCCACCTGATCGAACACGCCGCCCGCGGCCATGGCGTCGAGCGTGCCGGTGGCCATGGCGAGTGCCCCCCCGTCGTCATGTCCGGCCCAGTAGCGGCGAAGCAGCAGGTCGATCACCACCGACGGCGGGAACTTGGGCGCCCCGCCGAACCCCCCGTGCCGGTCGTCATAGATGCCGGCCAGCGAGTCGATCGCCCGGTCCACGGCATCGCCCTGGGGTGGCTCCACGGCAGGCCCCGCCGCGGACTGATCGTGGATGCCCTGCGTGAGCATCGCGGCCTGCCTCATCACCTGCTCGCGGCGCTCGCGCCACGCCTCAGCGACACCCTCGAGCACATGGGTGAATGACGGCATGCCCTGGCGCGGCGCCGGGGGGAAGTAGGTTCCGGCCCAGAACGGATCGCCGGCCGGGGTGAGGAAGACGGTCATTGGCCATCCGCCCTGGCCGGTCATGGCGACGGTGGCCTGCATGTAGAGGGCGTCCACATCGGGCAGTTCCTCGCGGTCCACCTTGACGCAGGTAAACCCCTCGTTCATCACCCGCGCGACCGCCGGGTCCTCGAACGACTCGTGAGCCATCACGTGGCACCAGTGGCACGAGGAGTAGCCCACGGAGAGCAGCACCGGCACGTCGCGCTCACGCGCATCCGCGAGCGCGGCGGGACCCCAGGGCCACCACTCCACGGGGTTCCCCGCATGCTGGAGGAGGTAGAGCGAGGCCTCGTTGGCGAGTTGGTTGGCCACGGCGGCGATGCTGGCACCGGCTGAGGGTGCCCGCCCGGTGGGCGGGCACCCCGGTTGATCGTCTGGCCGTACCGGGTGCGCGGTAGGGCAGCGGGGCTGCACTACCGTTGTGACCGTGACAGACCCGTTCACCCGGACCGCGGGCCCGACGATCCCCCGCGGCGACGCCGCACGGTGGCGTCAGGTGGCGCTGCTTGCCGTGGCGGCATCGCTTGGCGACCCGTCGGCCCGCCCCGCGCTGGCTGCCTGTCTGCAATCGCTGGATCATCCCCGTGAGGCCGGTCGCGCGCTCGCCGCCGCCCCGGATGACGACCCCTGGACCCGCTGGTGGGCCGTGCTCGTGGTGGGGCAGAGCGCGGGGGCCGAGGGGCTGGACGAGGCTCTGGCTGCCGCACGCCGCGTGAGGCCGCTGGGAGCGGACGGGCGAGAGGTCGCGCGTCGTCTGGACGACCTGGCCGACGAGATGGCCGCTCTCCGCGGAGGCGATGTCCCCGATGCCCGCTTCGCCGTGATCGGTCACCGCGCCCGACCCGAGCGGCGCGTGATGCTGGCCGGCCGCTCCTCGGCCGGATTCATCGTGGACCCCTCGTGGGACTTCCTCACGCTGGTGCGCCTTGCCCCGTCGGACGGCCCCTCGATGTCAAACTCCGCCCACCACCGGCTCGATGAGGTGATCGCCCTGATCCGGCAGGGGCAGTCGGGCCAGGGCCGCGTGGTACCCGGTGACGCCCCGTTGCCCGCCGACCCCGAGGTGATGCTCGCGTTGCTGCGCGAGGACACTGGATCGCGCGACCGGGCTCTCGCATCGCTGGCCGGGGAAGTACGCGAGGAGCGGGTCCTGCTGACCGACCGCCTCGCGGCCCTCGATGACGAGTGGGGCGAGATCCGGGCCGAGAAGGCGCGTCTGGCCGTGCTTGCCAAGGGACTTCTGGCCGAGCGCCAGTCGGGACTGGTGAGCGCGCCCACCAGCCGGGCGCAGGCCGCCGACGTGCTGGGGCTCGGGCCGGATCCCGCCCCGGCCGAGGTGGAGCGCGCGTGGCGGCGCGAGGTCGCGAGGTGCCACCCGGACCGCGTGGCAGCGCTGCACCCGGACCTCCGCGATCGGGCCCAGGCCATGACGGTCGCCCTCAACGCCGCACGGGAGATGCTGCTCGGGCGGGGGTCCCCGGTGCGCCCCTCTCGCTGAGCGCTGCAGCCGTTCCTGCGGAACGGCGATGGGACCTCCGGCCGGTACCGCGCCTACAATCACGGGTGATTCGGGTATCTGCGGAAGGGTTCGGAATGCGTGGCGTTGGCGTCGCAGTGGCGACCATGGTTGTGGCGGGGGGCGTGCTGATCGGCATCACCTCGGCGCAGGGCGCCACCGAGACCGCCACGGGGTGCACCGGCGCGCCCACGTCGGGGCTCACGGGCACGCGCACGGGAACTCCGGGCCCCGACTGGTTCGTCGCCCGTCAGGGCGGGTGGTCCCAGCCCGTGGTGTTCATGGGACTCGGCGGCAACGATTGCCTGTCCGGCACCCTCGGCCCGGACATCCTGAGCGGCGGCGCGGGCGCGGATCTCATCTACGGCCGACGGGGCAATGACCGGATTGACGGCGGCGCGGGTGCCGACTTTCTCGTGGGGGACCGCGGGGATGACCGGATCATCGCCGGCGCGGGCAACGACACGATCGGCGGGGACCCCGGTCGCGACTTCGTGAAGGGCGGGGCCGGCGACGACACCATCAGCGAGGGCGATGGTGAGCGGGATGTCATCGACTGCGGCCCAGGTGTCGATCGCGTCATTTTCGACGATGGGCTCGACGTCCTGACGGGCTGCGAGACCACGCGCCCGCTGCCCGCCGCCCTCTAGGCCATGCGGGGCAGAGGGCCCGTTCGGGCCCTCTGCCGCCCCTGCCCGGGCAACCCCGGGCCCTCAGTCCCAGTCATGCTCCACGGCGAGGCGCGCGTACGCGCGCCACTCGCCGAGGATCATGCGGACATCCCTGGCCCGCACGGCGGGATGCAGGCGCACGATCAGGTCCACCGCCATGTCGTCCGCCGTTCGCACAGGGGGGTCGCCGAGCTCGTTGAGCACGGTCCACACGTCGTCCTCGGAGAGCGAGGGCCGCTCGCCCAGGATGAATGCGGCGGCCTCGGCGAGGTCGAGGTCGTCGTCGCTCATGCGGTGATCTTCGGCCCGCTCTTCGTCCGGTCGTACACATCGTCGTCGAGTCCCATGTCGCGGAGTTCCACCTTCCGCACGCGCTCGGTGGGGGTCTTCGGCAGGTGCTCCATGAACCGGACGTACCGGGGAACGGCGAAGTACGGCATCTTGTCCGCGCAGTACGCGAGCAGATCATGCGGGTCGGGCGTTACGGTGCGCGGGACGACGCAGATGAGGATCTCCTGCTCCGCCCCCGCTCCCTCGCCCGCCGCCACGCCCACGGCGGCCGCCTCGAGAACGGCCGGGTGCGACGCCACGACGCGCTCGACCTCCATGGACGACACGTTCTCCCCGCGACGCCGGATGTAGTCCTTCACGCGGTCCTTGAAGTAGAGGTACCCGTCGGCGTCCATGACGCCCAGATCCCCGGTGTGCAACTTCAGGTTGCGGAAGTCCTCCGCGGTCTTCTCGGGCATGCCGGCGTAGGCACGCATCACGATGTTGGGCAGTTTCATGTCCACCACGATCTCGCCGGGCTCCCCGGGGGGCAGCGGCCGGTCGGTGCCGGCGTCCACCACGCTCACCTCGAAGCCGGGTGACGACATGCCGCATGATCCGGGCTTCTCGATGCCGGGCGGCACGTAGGTGACCATCCCGGTCTCGGTGAGGCCGTAGCCCTCGTGCCACCGGATGCCGAAGCGCTCCATGAACTCGTGGTAGATGTCCGGGGGAGCGGGCATGGCCATGATGCGGCTCACCGAGTGGGCGCGGTCGTATTCACCGGGCTCGGTGTTCCAGATGAAGTAGTTCATGGCGCTGACCGTGTTGAGGATGGTCGCGCCGCATTCGGTGACCTCGCGCCAGAAGTTGGTGGACGAGTAGCGGGTCGACAACTGGATGCGCGCACCCGCGATCATCGCCGGGTAGCAGTTCAGGGTCTGGGCATTGCTGTGGAAGAGCGGAAGGCAGGTGTAGAAGACATCATCCGCGGTGACGCCGCAGACCTCGATGTAGGTGCGGCCCGAGAAGTAGTCAGAGGCGTGCTGCTTGATCACGCCCTTGCTGCGTCCGGTGGTGCCCGACGTGAACATGATGCGGGCATCGTCGGTCCAGGTCACCTCCACGCCGGGGTCGGAGTCGGGTGCGTCATCCAGCACGGCGAACGGCTCATGGACGACGACCGGGTCGGGACCGTTGCGCGCGCCCGATTCCCAGATGAAGACGTGCTCGAGCGCGGGTACCTCGTGGGCGACCTGATCGAGGCGGTCGAGGAGGTCGTCGGCGATGACCAGATACCGCGATGCGGGCAGGGCGATGACCCACGACAGGAAGTCACCCCGGTAGGCCAGGTTGATGGGTGACTGCACGCCGCCGGCCCGCAGGATGCCGAACCACAGGGCCACCTGATCCACCGAGTTGGGCATGAGGGTCGAGACGGCCTCCCCCTTCCGGAGACCGCGGGCAATCAGCGCGTTTGCGATGCGGCTGGCACGCGCATCGATCTCACCGTACGTCACCCACCCACCGGTGCCGAAGCGGATGTAGGGCCGGTCGGGGTGCGCGATCGCGCGGTCGCGGAGGATGCGGGGCAGCACCCACCCGGTCACGTCCGACTTCGTGTACCAGTCGCTCCACTCCGCAGGCATGCGCTGAGGCTACCCGGACAGCGAGGATGCTGTGGTACCGTCCCGCCCCCGCAAACGACCGGAGGCTTCCCTGTGGGCAAGACCGGCCAGCGCATCGCCGTGACCCTGGCATGCCAGGACTGCAAGAGGCGCAACTACCAGTCGAACAAGAGCAAGCGCAACACGCCTGACCGCGTGTCGCTGTCGAAGTACTGTCGCTGGTGCAGCCGGCACACGGAGCACCGCGAAACGCGGTAGGGGGGTTCCGCCGGTTCGCCGGCGCGGGGGACACAGGGTCGTAGCTCAATTGGTAGAGCACCGGTCTCCAAAACCGGGGGTTGGGGGTTCGAGTCCCTCCGGCCCTGTCCAGCACAACGCGAGAGACTGAGAAAGCCGCCAGCCAGATGGCACGCATCCGCCCGTCGAAGGGCCAGAGCTCAGGGGAACCCGGCCCCGACGAATCCGGCGCCGACGAGACCGGCCCCGGTGGGGCCGCCCCGCCTCCCGTGCCCGGGAAGCGGCGGAAGAAGGCCTCGGGCGGCGGGCAGCAGCGGGCCCAGCCCCGCCCGAAGCGGCAGGTCCGGAGCGATAAGGCCGGAACGGTCACCAAGTCAGTCCAGGAGGGTCGCAGTCGCCGCTACATCGGCGAGGTGACGACCGAACTGAAGAAGGTCACGTGGCCCAACCGGGCACAGTTGTTTCAGGCCACCGCCGTGGTTCTGATCTTCGTCGCCGTTGTGGCGATCTATCTCGGCCTCATCGACGCGCTCATGAGCACGCTCGTCGACGCCGTCTTCTAGGAGGGGTACTTGCTGCGTTGGTATGTCATCAACACGTACTCCGGTCACGAGAACAAGGTCCGGGCCAACATCCTGCGCCGGGTGGAGACCCAGCACCGGCAGCGCTCGATCCGCGAGGTCATCGTCCCCACCGAGCAGGTGGTCGAGACCAACAAGGATGGCCAGAAGGTCCAGACCGAGCGCCGCACCCTTCCCGGGTACGTGCTCGTGAACATGGACATGGGCGACGACGATGCGTGGTCGCTCATCAAGGACACCCCCGGGGTCACCGGTTTCGTGGGGGCCACCAGGAACGATGACCACCGGCCCCCCCCGCTCACGCGTCCCGAGGTGGACCACCTGCTGCACACCCAGACAGCGCCACGGGTCAAGGTGCGCGCCGAGTTCACGGTGGGCGAGAGCATCAAGGTCATCTCGGGTCCGCTGTCGGACTTCACCGGTGAGATCGCCGAGATCAACGCCGAGCAGGGGCGCGTGAAGGTCCTCGTGTCCATTTTCGGCCGCGAGACCCCGGCCGAGTTGTCGTTCGATCAGGTGAGGAAGCTCACGTAAGACCAAGCGCGCGAGGGCCCCGCGGTTTCCGCTGGCCATTCGCGATCATGGATGTATGATCCCGGGCCGCTCAAGACGGTCCCGCTCCGGAAGGTCACGCCCTCATGGCGAAGAAGGTCCTGCAGGTCATCAAGCTCCATATCCCCGCAGGGGGCGCATCACCGGCGCCGCCGGTGGGCCCGGCGCTGGGTGCCGCGAGCATCAACATCATGGATTTCTGCAAGGCGTTCAACGCCGAGACGCAGAACCTGGGCGGGGTCATCACCCCGGTCGAGATCTCGGTGTACGAGGACCGGTCGTTCTCGTTCATCACCAAGACCCCACCGGCGGCTGTCCTCATCAAGGAAGCCGTCAGGCTCCAGAAGGGGTCGGCCGAACCGCACCGGGCGAAGGTCGGCACCATCACGCGTGCCCAGCTGCAGCACATCGCCGAGACCAAGATGCAGGACCTCAACGCCAACGACATCGACGCCGCGATCTCCATGGTCGCCGGCACGGCGCGCTCGATGGGCGTCACGGTGGCGGGCTAGTCATGGCGAAGCACGGTAAGCGCTACGACGCCGCACAGGCACAGATCGCCCCCGGGGGCAACTACCGCCCGCTGGACGCCTTCCGTCTGCTCGTCACGCAGGAGGTCGCCCGCTTCGACACCACCGTCGAGGCCCATTTCCGTCTGGGCGTGAACGTGCGCCATGCCGAGGAGCAGCTCCGCGGCACGATCACGCTGCCCCACGGCACCGGGCGCTCCGTCACCGTTCTGGTGTTCGCCGAGGGCGAGAAGGCCCGTGAGGCCACCGAGGCCGGCGCTCAGCACGTGGGTGGCGAGGACCTCGTCAAGAAGATCGAGGAGGGCTTCACCGACTTCGACGTGGCCATCGCGACGCCCGACATGATGGTCGCCGTCGGCCGCCTCGGCCGGGTGCTCGGCCCGTCGGGCAAGATGCCCAACCCCAAGACGGGGACGGTGACGTTCGACGTCGGCAAGGCCGTCAGCGAAGTCATCGGGGGCAAGGTCGAGTACCGCACCGATCGTGCCGGCATCGTGCACATGGGGCTCGGCAAGCGGTCATTCACGCCCGAGCAGCTCACCGAGAACTACGCGGTCGTGCTCGACGAGATCCTGCGTGCCAAGCCGGCGTCCGCCAAGGGCAAGTACATCCTCTCGGTCAGCGTCGCCCAGACCATGGGTCCGGGCATCGACATCGACCCGCAGTACACGAAGAACCTGCTCGAGGAGGCCTCCGCCTAGGGCGGCAGCACCGCAGAGAGCAACCGACCGAAGATCACGGGGGCGGACATCGTTCCGCCTTGAAACAGGGGGCAACCCCGACCCGTGTGAGGACGGAGCCCTATGGAGTCGCATCGGCATCTGTCCGGTGTCATCTCCTCCCGGCCCGCCCTCCCACGGGCAGCGAAGGAGGAGGTGAGGAACTGAACAGGGACCAGAAGGCAGACGCCATCGCCGTTGTCGCGGAGCGTCTGGCCACGACGGATACCGTCATCGCCACGGCCTTTCACGGCCTCAGCGTGCGCGAGGTCGAGAACCTGCGCGGCGCGCTCCGCGAGGCCGATGGCCAGTTTCAGGTCGTCAAGAACACCCTTGCCCGTCGCGCCTGCGAGCAGGCCGGCGCAGGGACACTTCTCGAGTATCTCCAGGGCGAGACCGCACTGGTGTGGGCCAAGGGAGATGCAGCCGCCATCGCGAAGGCGCTCCACACATTCGCGCAGGCAACGGACAACCGCCTGAGCATGAAGGGCGGCATCCTTGATGGCGTCCCCATCTCGGCCGACGAGCTGCTGCAGATTGCCGTGCTGCCGCCACGCGACGAACTGCTCGCCCGCTTGGTCCGCGTCGTCGCCAGTCCGCTGCAGGGCACGGCGAACGCGCTGGACAGCCTCATCTCCGGCATGGCCCGCGCGCTCGGCGCCTATCACGAGCAGCGTGGCGGCTCCACCACGGAGGCCCCGCCTGAGGCGGCAGCCGACGAGACCACGGAGGCCCCGCCTGAGGCGGCAGCCGACGAGACCACGGAGGCCGAGCAGCAGCCGGCAGCCGACGACACCGCGGACGCCGAGCCGGCAGCCGACGACACCACTGAGGGAGACTGACCATGGCGATGACCACCGAGGAGTGGATCGACGAGCTCAAGGCCATTTCGGTTCTGGAGCTGAGCGAGCGCATCAAGGCGCTTGAGGAGACATTCGGCGTAAGCGCGGCCGCGCCGGTCGCGGTCGCGGCCGCCCCGGCTGCCGCTGGTGGCGCAGGCGACGGCGACGATGCCGAGCAGACCTCGTTCACCGTCACGCTGGAGGCTGCGGGCGACAAGAAGATCCAGGTGATCAAGGTTGTCCGCGCCGTCACCGGCCTCGGCCTGAAGGAGGCCAAGGATCTGGTCGACGGTGCGCCCAACACCATCAAGGACGGCGTGCCGAAGGACGAGGCCGAGCAGATCAAGTCCCAGGTGGAGGACGCCGGCGGAACCGTCAAGGTCTCGTAGGGAGAAGGGGCTGGAAGGCCATGGATTCCCGCTTCCGCGGGAATGACGAAAGTCTTCGCGAGAAGCCACGAGATTGCTTCGTCGGCTTCGCCTCCTCGCAATGACCCCG
>CAMAVU010000038.1 GCA_945861935.1 Bifidobacterium breve
CCCCGCGGTTAGGTGGTTGGGGTTACGCGCCTACGGTCTGCAGAACTCCGTCCATGGGGGTGAAGTGCCGCTTGAACTCCATGGTCGGCGTCGGCAGACCCAGGGCGAGACCGATCATCTGCGGCAGGTGCAGGACCGGCATCCTGTACTCCTCGCCCATCAACTGCTCGGTCTTGCGCTGGTATGCGTCCATGGCCAGGTGGCACAGCGGGCAGGGGGTGACCATGGCCTGTGCACCGGCGTCGCGCGCACCCGAGAGGGCCACGTGCGACTCACGCAGCGCGACCTCCTCGCGGGCCAGGATGATCGGGAAGCCGCAACACCGGGTCTTGCCCTCGTAGTCGGCCACCTCGCCGCCCAGTGCGGTGATGAGGCGCTCGAGCGACTGCGGACGGTCGGGATCCTCGAACCCCATCACCGATGAGGGCCGGAGCAACTGGCAGCCGTAGTACGGCGCCACCTTCAGGCCGTTCAGACCCCTCGGGCCGCGCGCTTCGAGCAGCGAGAGCCCCTCTTCGGTTGCGAGGTACCAGAGGAGGTGCGTGACATCCACGGAGGCCTGGTACGGGCGTGCCCCGGCCTTCACCAGGTCGCTGTTCACCTGCTCGAGGAGTCGCGGGTTTTCCTTCACCATCTTGTTCGCCCGGCGCAGGTTGAGCGTGCAGACGTTGCAGATGGTCAGCACGTCGGCGCCCATCTCCTCGGCCTCGGAGAGGATGCGCACGTTGAGCGTGAGGTAGAGATTCGGCTTGGCCTCGGCGATGTCGCCGGCGCCGCAGCATGTGGCCTGGGGCATCGGCAGGAGCTCGATGTCGAGGAGCGGTGCCAGCGCCTTCGTGGTGGCGTTGAGCTCCTTCGAACTGAACTCGGCTACGCAGCCGGGGTAGTACGCGAACTGACGCGCCACTAGATCGTCTCCTTGACGTTCTTGATCAGCTTCTTGACCTGGTCAGCGTTCTCCACCTTGTGGGTGAACGGCGACACGGGCAACTTGCCCTTCTGCAGCATGCGGAGCGCAAGCGGGGCGTTGAAGGCCCCACCGATCGGGTCGGTGTAGCCGCCGATCAGTTGCTCGTTCAGCTTCCCTCCCGTGCGCATGGAGATGAGGAATGCCTTGGCGTGACGGGCGCCCTTGTCCTTCGTGACCTTCTCCTGGAACGCAATGGCCCCGAGCTTCTCGATGGCATCACGCGGGTCCACTCCCTTCGGGCAGCGCTCGTTGCAGAACATGCAGCGGGTGCAGTCCCAGATGCCGTGCTCCCCCGAGTAGAGCTTCGCGCGGCTCTTCCGCTGCGCGTCGCGCTCGTCGGCAGCGAACCGGTAGCCCCAGGCGAAGGCGGCCGGCCCGACGAACTCGGGATCAGCGGCCAGCGAGTTGCACTCGGAGTAGCAGGCGGCGCACAGGATGCAGGCGCTCTCCTTGGTCACCTTCTCCATGGCAGCCTTCGGGACCAGGCGCTCCTTGTCGGGTGCCGGCCCATCCGGGATGAGGAAGGGCTTGATCGCCTTGAACTTTTCCCAGAACGGCGAGAGGTCCACGACCAGGTCCTTGACGGGCGCGAAGTTGCCGATGGGATCCACCTGCAGCGTGGCTGCGCCGCTCTCCGCCTTGGCGTCCTCGACCTGCGTCATGCAGGCCAGCACGGTCTTGCCGTTCACCTTGCAGGCGCAGGAGCCGCAGATCGCACTGCGACAGGAGTAGCGCAGGGTCAGGGTGCCGTCCTGCTCGTTCTGGATGCGCAGGAGCGCGTCCAGAACGGTGGTCCCCTCATCGTGGTCGAGGTGGAAGTCCTGGTGGTACGTCTCGGACTCGCCGGAGTCCGGCTGATACCGGAAGACGCGGAACGTCGTGGTCGCCATCAGTAGGACCTCACCTGGGGCTCGTACTTGGTCATGGTGACGGGCGAGTAGTCGAGCCGTACCTCGCCGTCGTCGAGGTACGCCAGCGTGTGCTTCATCCACTGCTCGTCGTCGCGTTCGGGGAAGTCGGTGCGCGAGTGCGCCCCGCGGCTCTCCTGGCGCGCGATGGCACCGGTCACCATGCAGTCGGCCAGATCCAGGAGGTACCCGGTCTCGATGGTGTGGATGAGATCGGTGTTGAAGGTCTTGCCCTTGTCGTCCACGACGACCGACTGGAAGCGCTCCTGCAGTTCGGTGACAGTGGCCTTCGCCTCGCGAAGCTGTCCGTCGAAGCGGAAGACGCCGACCTTCTCCTGCATCACGGTCGAGAGCTCGTCACGGATCTCGCCCTGACGGGGTCCCTTCTCGCGCACCAGCAGTCCCTCGATCCGGGCCTGCGTCTCCGCGGCGGCGTGTGCGGGCACGTTGGGCGTGCGCGCCTCCTGGGCGTAGGCCGCCGCCGCCTCGCCGGTGCGCGCGCCGAACACCACGGCCTCGAGCAGCGAGTTACCGCCCAGGCGGTTGGCGCCATGCACCGACACGCATGCGCACTCGCCGGCGGCGAACAGGCCCGGCATGTGCGGGGCAGCGCCCCAGTGGTCCACGTGCACGCCACCCATGTGGTAGTGCGCACCCGGCCGGACCGGGATGGGCGTGTCGATCGGGTCCGTACCGGCGAAGGCGATGGCCAGTTCCCGGATCTGGGGCAGCCGCTCCATGATGCGGTCGCGACCCAGGTGGCGGAGGTCGAGAAACACGCAGCCGTCCGCCCCACGACCCTCCAGGATCTCGGTGGCCTCGGCACGCGACACGACATCGCGCGAAGCGAGCTCGAGCTTGTTCGGGGCGTACTTAGTCATGAAGCGGTCCCCGTCCTTGTTCAGGAGGTACCCGCCCTCGCCCCGGGCCCCCTCCGTCACGAGCACGCCGTTCGCGGCGAGCGTGGTGGGGTGGAACTGCATGAACTCCATGTCCTTCAGCGGCACGCCCTTGCGAAGGGCCAGGCTCATGGCGTCGCCGGTGGACGCGTGCGCGTTCGTGGAGGGGCGGTACACGCGACCCGCGCCGCCGGTGGCCATCACGACGGCCTTGGCACCGACGGTCTCGATGGTGCCGTGGATCATGTCGTAGGCCACGACGCCGACGGCGTTGCCCACATCGTCGGTCACCAGGTCGGTGACGAACCACTCCTCGTAGGTCGGGATGTTGTACTTCACGCACACCGTGTAGAGGGTGTGGAGGATCACAAGACCGGTCAGGTCGGCCGCGAAGCACGTGCGCGGGAACCCGGCGCCACCGAAGGGACGCTGGGCGATCTTGCCGGAGTCCTCCTGGCGGCTGAACACGGCGCCCCAGTGCTCCAGTTGGTACACCTCGCGCGGTGCGCGCTCGCACAGGATCTCGATCGCATCCTGATCGCCGATGTAGTCGGCGCCCTTGACGGTGTCGAAGGTGTGGTTGTCGGGGTGGTCGTCGGTCTCGTTGCCCAGCGCGGCGTTGATTCCGCCCTGAGCAGCGCCGGAATGACTCCGGACCGGGTGCAGCTTGGTGACGAGGGCGACATCGACGCCTGCCTCATGCGCGGCGATCGCCGCCCGCATGCCCGCAAGTCCTGCGCCGACGACCACCACATCGTGTGTCCGCACTGTTCCCGTACCTCCGGTTGGATGAGAGGGTGCTGCTGGTGGGGAAGGGTACTCCAGCCCGACTGGCCCGAAGGCCCCGTCCGCAGGGACATTCGGCCCTCGACGGGAGCCGGTGGCCAGGCCACGGCCGCCCATGGCGCCCGCGGTCGTTGTCGGTCAGACGGCGGCGCGGAAAACGTCGCCCAGGCGTTCCATCCCGACGGTGATCTCCTCGGGCGACACGCCCGAGTAGGCCAGACGCAGCGTGTTCTGGTGCCCCTCCATGAAGCAGGCCGAGCCCGCCACATAGATGACGCCTGCCTCCGTGGCCACCGGCAGCAGTGCATCGGCCGACATGGTGCCGGGCAATTCCAGCCACATGAAGAAACCACCCTGCGGGGGTGTGCACCGGGTGCCCTCCGGCATGTGCCGGAGCCCGTCGGCCATTGCGTCGCGGCGGACGCGCATGAGGTCGGTCACCCGTGCGATGTTCGGGTCCAGCAGACCGTCCTCACACACCCTGAACACGGCGGCCTCCGGCAGGTGCGCCGGCGAGATGTAGGTCTGGTTGGCGCGCGTCGTCAGGGTCCCGATGAGGTCCGGCGGCGCGATCAGGTAGCCCACGCGCAGACCGGGGGCCAGCGTCTTCGAGAACGATGACGAGAACATCACGCGGTCGGGGCCGCCCATCTCGTACAGCGAGGGCAGCGCCTCTCCTTCGAACCTCAGGCGGCCGTAGGGGTCGTCCTCGAGGATCCAGAAGCCGTACTGCTCGGCGAGGGCCACGAGGGTCTGGCGCTTCCCGAGCGAGATCGTGGTGCCAGCGGGGTTGTGGAAGTTGGGGATCGTGTAGACGAGCCGGGGGACACGTCCGGCCGCGCAGGCAGCGGCGAGGACCTCCACGTCCAGCCCGTCGTCCTCCATGGGGATCGGCAGGATCTCCATGCCGTGCATCCGGGCCTGCAGCAGCGCCCGGTCGTAGGTGGGTGCCTCGAGTCCGATCAGGTCGCCGGGAGAGAGGAACGACTGCAGCAGGAACACGTACGCCTCGAGTGAGCCATTGGTCACCAGCACGCGGTCCGCGGTGGTGCCATGGTGCCCGGCCAGCCAGGTGCGCAGTGGCGGGTAGCCACCTCCGGTCCCGTACGACAGGATCACGGTGGGGTCCGCCTCCAGTGCCGCCACCGCGCACCGCGCGATGAGGGTGCCGTCGAGGGCCTCGGGGGCTGGCGCACCGCGGGCAAACGAGATCATGTCTGGCACGCGGGCGAGTGTAGACGCGACGCCCTCCCGGTTGCCTGTGCAACCGGGAGGGCGTCGCTGCGTCATCTCAGCCGGTCGCGGACGATTTCGGCGACCTCGGTGGGAGTGATGCCCACCTGCACACCCATCGCCTCGAGGGCCTCCTTCTTGCCCTCTGCCGTGCCCGACGACCCCGTGATGATGGCGCCGGCGTGGCCCATCTGCTTGCCCGGTGGCGCCTGGAAGCCGGCGATGTACCCGACCACGGGGGTCGTCATGTTCGCCGCGATGAAGGCCCCGGCCTTCTCCTCCTCGTCGCCGCCGATCTCGCCGACGATCACGACCAGGTCGGTATCGGGATCGGCCTCGAACTGCCCGAGGATGTCGATGAATGACGACCCGACGATGGGGTCGCCCCCGATGCCCACCACGGTGCTCTGCCCGATGCCCATGTCACCGATCTCCTTGGAGATCTGGTACGTGAGCGTGCCCGACCGGCTCACGACCCCGACACGGCCGGGTGTGAAGACGTCGGTGGGCATGATGCCCACGGTGGCCTTGCCCGGGCTGATGGCACCGGGGCAGTTGGGGCCAAGCAGTTGCTGGCCACCGCGCTGCAGGTGGGTGTAGATGCGCATCATGTCGTGCGCGGGGATGCCCTCGGTGATGGTGATGGTGAGGGCGATGCCTGCGTCGAGCGACTCGTAGATGGCATCCGGGGCGAACCGCGGGGGCACGAAGATCATGGACGTGTTCGCGCCCGTGGCCTCGACCGCGTCGCGCACGGTGTTGAAGACCGGGATGCCGTCCACGTCCTGCCCGGCCTTGCCGGGTGTCACGCCCGCCACCACGGCGGTGCCATACGCCCGGTTGCGCAGGGTGTGGAACTGGCCCTCACGGCCGGTGACCCCCTGCACCACCAGACGGGTGTTCCCGTCAACCAGAATGCTCACGAGGCCTCCTTCGCGAGCTCAACGGCACGTTTCGCGGCCGAGAGCATCGTGGGCTCGACCACCACGTTGGCGGGAGCGCGCGCGGCGATGATGGCGCGCCCCTCCACCGCGGCGGTCCCGTCCAGGCGCACGACGATGGGCAGCGTGGCCCCCAGCGTGTCGAGCGCGGTGAGGAGCCCCTCGGCCACCTCGTCGCAGCGGGTGATGCCGCCGAAGATGTTGATCATCAGCGACTTCACCTTGGGGTCACTCAGCAGCACCTCGAGGGCGGTGGCCACGGCCTCCGCGTTGGAACCGCCACCGGCGTCGAGGAAGTTGGCGGGCCTGCCGCCCGCGAGCGCCACCACATCGAGGCTGCTCATGACGATGCCGGCACCATTGCCCATGATCCCGATGTCGCCGTCCAACTTCACATACGTCACGTCCCGCTCGTGCGCCATGCGCTCCTGCGGGTCGTCTGTGACGCTTTCCTTCAGCGCCGCGAGGTCGGGGTGGCGGTACAGCGCGTTGTTGTCGATGGACACCTTGGCGTCCAGAGCCACCACGCGGCCATCGGTCGTCCAGATGAGCGGGTTGATCTCAATGAGTGTGGCCTCGAGATCGATGAAGGCCGCGTAGGCCTTCATCAGCGCGTCGAGCACGCCCTTCTGGGCGGCCTCGTCGATGCCCGCGTGGTACACGAGCCAGCGCGCGTGATGCGCCTGGAACCCGGTGAGCGGGTCCACGTGCAGGCGCGCGAGCGCCTCGGGGTGCTCCTCGGCCACGGCTTCGATGTCCATGCCGCCCATGGCGGAAAGCATGACCAGCGGCTTCTTCGCCGACCGGTCGAAGGTGATCGAGGCGTAGTACTCCTTGCGGATGTCGGACGCGGCCTCAATCCACACCCGCTGCACCGTGTGGCCCTTGATGTCCATGCCGAGGATGTTCTGCGCCTCGGCGTACGCCTCGTCCGGGGTCGCGGCCAACTTGATCCCGCCGGCCTTCCCGCGACCGCCCACCTGCACCTGGGCTTTCACGACAACCGTGCCGCCGATTGCCTCGGCCGCGGCCTTTGCCTGCTCGGGCGTTTCCGCAATCTCGCCCGACGGCACGGCGAGGCCGTGCGCGGCAAAGAGCTGCTTGCCCTGGTACTCGAAGAGATCCACCCGCGTCCCTCGTGTCGCTGTCAGTGAGCGGCCCGCCGGGTTCCCAGAGGGATCCACGCCGCGGGCCGGGGCGGGACATTACATTCGCGCAATGGAAGGTGAAGAGACCAACGCACAGCGGCTCGAGATGCTGCTGGTGCTCCAGTGGCTCGACGAGGGCAGGTCGGCCGACGGGGCCGTGATGCTGTCCATCCCCACGGCAGCGGCGGAACTGGGGCTGGACGGCGACGACGGACTGCTGGCCGTGATGCGTGCTCTGGGCCACCTCGAGGAGGACGGCCGCGTGGGCGTGCAGTGGCCTGCCCGCCCCGGAGGCGCCTCGGGCGCGCGCGTGCTCCTGGCCGGCGAGATCACCCGCGATGCCGACGCGCTCTTCGGCCCGGCGCCCGCCTAGCGCCGGAGCAGCCGGAGGGCCACCGCGATCCCCACGGCCGCGCCGATGATGCCGCCTGCCACGAGCGCGGTGGCGCGATTGGCCGTGGCGGGATCGAGCATCGCCATCAGCCCGGTGGCTGCCGCCACCCCGAGTGCGCCCATCACCAGCCCCGACACCGCGGCGGTGGCCACCGTGCGCCAGTCGGGCATGCGCCAGAGGCCCCGTTCCGTGGCGCCGTCGTCCGACGGCGTGCTGAACAGGCGGATGTCCTCGGGGTTGCGCGCGGTCACCGCGATGCCGCTGGCCACCTGGGTGAGGGTCTGGGGATAGGTGGTGGCTTCACGTGCGAGGGTGCGGAGCGCCACGCCGGTGCGCGCGAGGTGCAGGGGGTCGCGCGGGAGTGCACGGGCGATTGCGGCGGCCGACAGCGCAGCGGCCTCGGCTGGCGCGATGTCGCCCTTCACGATCACCGGCTCGGCGTCGTCGGGGTCCTCACCGGGGGCGAGGACCAGCGCGGCCACGGCGGCCCCCGGTGGCGGGGCGGCCCCGGCCGGGGGCACGGAGAGACCGCCGATCTCGCAGCGGCCGGTCAGATCCACCAGATCGTCGGGGGCTGCCGTGGCGAATGCCCGGATGACCGCCTCACGCCCGGGACCGGCCGCCGCCAGGCGGTCGGCCGCGAGGGCGATGCCACATACGAGCACGGCCCGGCGCACCGTCTCACGGTCGGCATCGCCCGCCTCCACCAGCGCGCCGGCGGATGCGCGGCCGGGACCGAGCCGACCCGCCCACAGGACGACCCGGGTCATGTCAGCCGATCACCGCGAGGACCTGCCCGGCCGTCACGGCGTGCCCGGCCTCCACGTGGATGGCGCCGATCACCCCCTCCGTGTGTGCGGTCACCTCGTTCTCCATCTTCATGGCTTCGACGATGCAGATGACGTCGCCCAGGGCCACCTCCTGCCCGGCCTCCACGGCGACCCGCAGCACGGTGCCCTGCATGGGGGAGTGCACCTCACCCGTCGCGCCAGCCGAACCTGCGCCGTGGTGGCCCCCGCTGGCCTTCCGCTCGCGCTTCGGCCGCGGGGCACCGGCGGGCCCGAGGTCCTTCTGCGGGATGAGCAGCCGCACGTCGAACCTGCGTCCGTCCACCTCGGCAACCAGAGACCTCTCGACCACGGGCTCCGGCGCCGCTGCCGCGGGGGCTGGCGGCGGGGCGCCGTCGCGCGGTGGCAACGGGGTGTCCTTCTCGCTCATTGCCCTCAGCGCGGCGTGGCACGCCCCGCCATCGATGAACTCCGGCTCGGCCAGCAGCCACATGTGGAAGGGGATGAGCGTGGTCGGCCCCTCCACCACGTACTCGTGGAGCGCGCGCAGCATCCGGGTCCGCGCCGCCTCGCGGTCCGGACCCCACGCGATCAACTTCGCGACCATCGGGTCGTACATGTCGCCGATGACCGAGCCGCCCTGTACGCCGGAATCCACGCGGATGCCGGGCCCGGCCGGCTCGCGGTACGCCGTGATCAGACCGGGGGTGGGGAGGAAGCGCCGCTCGGCGTCCTCGGCGTTGATCCGGCACTCGAAGGCGTGCCCACGCGGGTGGATGTCGTCCTGCGTGAGACCGATCGGCTCGCCGGCCGCGATGCGCACCTGCTCGCGGACGAGGTCGATCCCCGTGACCACCTCGGTCACGGTGTGCTCCACCTGGATGCGCGTGTTCATCTCGAGGAAGAAGAAGTCGTCGCCCGAGACCAGGTACTCGAGGGTGCCCGCCGAGCGGTAGCCCACCGCCTCGGCGGCCCGCACCGACGCCTCGCCCATCCGGCGGCGGAGGTCGTCCGACACGATGGGGCTGGGCGTTTCCTCGACCAGTTTCTGGTGGCGCCGCTGCACCGAGCAGTCGCGCTCGCCGAGCCACAGCGTGGTGCCATGGGCGTCGGCCAGCACCTGGATCTCCACGTGGCGCGGGTCGGGCAGGTAGCGCTCCAGATACACGGTCGGGTCGGCGAAGAACCGCTCGCCCTCCCCGCGCGCTCCCTCGAAGGCCGCCTCCAGGCCGTCGGGTGCCAGCGCCACGCGGAAGCCCTTGCCGCCCCCGCCCGCCGCGGCCTTGACGGCGACGGGGTAGCCGATTTCCTCGGCGATGACGGTGGCCGCGGCCACGTCGGGCACGCCCTCGGTGACGCCCGGCACGATGGGCACCCCGGCCGCCGCCATCAGGGCGCGCGCGGCGGTCTTCGACCCCATCGCATCGATCGCGTCGGCCGGCGGCCCGATGAACACGACCCCGGCCTCCTCGCAGGCGCGCGCGAAGCGGGCGTTCTCGGCCAGGAATCCATACCCCGGGTGCACGGCGTGTGCACCCGAGGCCCGGGCGGCATCGAGGATCTTCGGGATGTTCAGGTAGGTGTCCGTGGAGGGTCCCGGGCCCAGTGCGTGGGCCTCGTCGGCGAACTGCACGAACAGCGCGTCGCGGTCGGCCTCCGAGTACACCGCCACCGACCGGATGCCCATCTCGCGCAGCGTCCGCATGATGCGGATGGCGATCTCACCGCGGTTCGCGACCAGCACGGCCTCGAACATCAGCGGAGCCCCCGCGCGTCGGGGGACCGGCCCACGCCCTCCTGCATGGCCGTCTGCCGCCACGGGGAGCGGTAGGCCGGGGGACGGGGGTCCGTTCCCGCCGCATCGCGTGCCGACTCGAGCAGCACGCGCACCGCCATTGCGATCGCCGCGGCCTCCGCGTCCGAGGGCGCGGGGCGGATGTCCAGCACCACCGGGCTCACAGCGGGATGTTCCCGTGCTTGCGCTTCGGCCCGTCCACGCGCTTCGTGAGCGAGATCTCAAGGGCCTGCACGAGCCACGGCCGGGTGTCCTCGGGCTGGATGACGTCGTCCACGTATCCGCGTTCGGCGGCCTGATACGGGTTGGCGAACCGCTCCTTGTAGGCGTCCACCAGTTCCGCGCGGCGCGCCGCGACGTCGCCGCCCTCATCCGCAACCCGCTTGAGTTCGGAGCGGAAGATGATGCTCACGGCGCCGTCGGCCCCCATCACGGCGATCTCGGCGGAGGGCCACGCCGCGTTGAAGTCGGCGCCCAGATGCTTCGAGTTCATCACGTCGTACGCCCCGCCGTAGGCCTTGCGGGTGATGACGGTGAGCTTGGGCACCGTGGCCTCGGCGTAGGCGTACAGCAACTTGGCGCCGTGCAGGATGATGCCGCCGTACTCCTGACTGGTGCCGGGCAGGAAACCCGGCACGTCCACGAACGAGATGATCGGGATGTTGAAGGCGTCGCAGAATCTGATGAAGCGCGCACCCTTGACGGAGGCGTTGATGTCGAGGACACCGGCGAGCGCCTTCGGCTGGTTGCCGATCACGCCCACGGAGTGACCGTTCAGCCGGGCGAACCCGATGACCAGATTCGGGGCGTACAGGGGCGCGACCTCGAGGAACTCGCCGTCGTCGAACACCAACTCGATGACGTGCGTGATGTCGTACGGCTTGTTCGGGTTGTCCGGGACGATCGCGTGCAGTTCCGCGTCGCGCCGCTGGGGGTCGTCCGTGGGCACCTCGTACGGTGCCCCGTCGAGGTTGTTCTGCGGGAGGAACGAGAGCAGGTGCCGTACCTCGTCGATGCACGACTCCTCATCCTCGGCGGCGAACTGGCAGACCCCCGACTTCATGGCGTGGGTCAGCGCACCGCCCAGGTCCTCCATGGTCACGTCCTCACCCGTGACCGTCTTGATCACATCGGGACCCGTGATGAACATGTGGCTGGTCTTCTTCACCATGAAGATGAAGTCGGTGATGGCCGGGCTGTACACGGCGCCGCCCGCACAGGGGCCCAGGACCACCGAGATCTGGGGGATCACCCCGCTGGCCTGCACGTTGCGCAGGAAGATGTCGGCGTAGCCTCCCAGGCTCACGACGCCCTCCTGGATCCGTGCCCCACCCGAGTCGTTCAGGCCGATGAGCGGGCAGCCCATGCGCACCGCGAGGTCCATCACCTTGCAGATCTTTGCGGCGAAGACCTCGCCCAGGCTGCCGCCGAACACGGTGAAGTCCTGACTGAACACGAACACCCGGCGGCCGTCGATCGTGCCGTGCCCGGTGATCACGCCGTCGCCCCACGGCCGGTTGTCCTCGATGCCGAACCCGGTGGACCGGTGGCGGGTGAACATGTCGAGTTCCACGAACGAGCCCGGGTCGAGGAGGAGGTCGAGGCGCTCGCGCGCCGTCAGTTTGCCGCGCGCATGCTGGCGCTCCACCGCGGCATCGCCGGACGGGTTCATGGCCTCGGCACGCAACTGCTCGAGATACCGCTCTGCATCAGAGGTATTCACCGGCGCCCCGCGATCATGTGGTCGTATTCGCCGAACTCACGTCTGAGCACCCCGCAGACCTCGCCGATGGTCGCCCGCGCGGCCAGGGCCCGGTGCATCGGTGGCAGGAGGTTCTCGGTACCGCGTGCCACGGTGCCCACGGCGTCGAGCGCCGCGGCCACCTCCGACTCGTCGCGGGAGGCCCGGAGCCCTGCCAGCCGCCCCACCTGCTCGCGCTCGATCGCGGGGTCGATCCGCAGGATGTCGATGTGGCTGTCGTCGGCCTCGGCCTGCACGTTGATGCCCACCACCTTGCGCTCGCCGCGCTCCATCGCCCGGTGCCAGCGGTATGCGGCATCGGCGATCTCGTCGCGCATGAACTCGATGCTCTCCACGGCGCCACCGCGCGCGTCAATGCGCATGATGAGTTCCCGGGCGCCGCGCTCGATCTCGTGTGTCAGTGCCTCCACCATCCACCCCCCGGCCATCGGATCCACGCTGTCGGTGATGCCGATCTCCTCGGCGATCACCTGCTGCGTGCGCAGGGCCAGTCTGGCTGAGTGCTCGGTGGGCAGCGCGAGCGCCTCGTCAAAGCCGTTGGCGTGGATCGACTGGGCGCCGCCGAGAGCCGCCGAGAGCACCTGCAGCGCCACGCGCACCACGTTGTTGTCGGGCTGCTGGGCGGTGAGGGTCGAGCCCCCGGTCTGGGCGTGGAAGCGCAGCGCCATGGACCGCTCGTCCTTCGCACCGAAGCGTTCGCGCATGATCCCCGCCCACAATGTGCGCGCCGCGCGGAACTTGGCGATCTCCTCCAGGAAGTTGGAGTGCGCGTTGAAGAAGAACGACAGGCGCGGCGCGAAGCGGTCAACGTCCAGCCCGGCGTCCACCGCCGCCTGCACGTAGGCGATGCCGTCTGCGAGCGTGAACGCGACCTCCTGCACGGCGGTCGAGCCGGCCTCGCGGATGTGGTACCCGCTGATCGAGATGGTGTTGAACCGCGGCATCTCGGCGGCGCAGTAGGCGAAGGTGTCGGTCGCCAGCCGCATGCTCGCGTGCGGGGGGAAGATGTAGTTCCCGCGGGCGATGTACTCCTTCAGCACGTCGTTCTGGATGGTCCCCTGCAGGCGGTCGGCGGCCACGCCCTGCGACTCGCCCACCAGCCGGTACAGCAGCAGCAGCACGGCAGCCGGCGCGTTGATGGTCATGCTCGTGGACACGGTGTCCAGGGGGATGCCGTCGAACACGCTCAGCATGTCGTCGAGTGAGTCGATGGCCACCCCCACGCGCCCCACCTCGCCGAGCGCCCGGGGGTCGTCGGAGTCGAGTCCGAGTTGCGTAGGCAGGTCGAAGGCCATCGACAGCCCCGGCGCGCCGTTGGCGAGCAGGTAGCGGAACCGCTCGTTGGTCTCCCCGGCCGTCGCGAAGCCCGCGTACTGCCGCATGGTCCACGGCCTCTCCCGGTACATCGTGCGGTAGGGCCCACGGGTGAAGGGGAACTCGCCCGGCTCGCCGAGGCGATCCGCCAAGCCGAGCGCCGCCACGTCGGATGCGTGGTAGACCGGCTCGATCTCGATTCCGGAGTCGGTGCTCCGGGTGCCGCCTGCGGCGTCGGTTCCGCTGGTCACGGGTGTCCCCCCGAGGTCGTCCGGCACGCTCGGGAGGCCCCTCGCGTGGGGTGGGACGCTACCAAACCGAGGCCGCCCGGCCGCACCGGCACGGGCGTCGCGGTACCCTGACGGCAATGGGTGATCAGGAGCGCAGGCTCGATCCCGCCACGGGGCCGGGCGTGGGGGTGATCGAGGCCACCGACCAGTCGGTGGATACCGAGGAGCACCTCTGGACGGATGACTCGGGCGCGGACCTCGACGGCTGGTACTGCCTCGCCACCGACCCATGGCCGTGCCCGGCAGAGGGATGCGGGTTCGTGGCCAAGCACATCACCGCCGCTCACCTCGTGATCTGCTGGCCCGACATGGACGATCCGAACCTGCTCACCCACGCGCAGATCGCGAAGGACGTCGGGCGCAACCCCCGCGTCGCCGAGTACCGCACCGCCATGGGCCCTGCGTGCTCGTACTACCAGTGGATCGCTGCCGGCCGACCGGTCCACGGTGTGCGCGGTGGAGGGGCTGCCGCCCCTTAGAGCAGGTGCCGCCCGCGGAGGTCGGCGATGACCGCGTCGGACAGCGCCCGAGAGATCGTGGCGGTGCGCCCCAGGAAGAGGTTGTCCTCGGGTGCGGCGCCGGCCTCCACGATCACCCGCGATGCCGCGGTGGTCCGGTAGAAGCCGTAGAAGTGGTTCATCCGGCGCTGGGAGCCCGGTGGCACCACTCCGTGGAATCGCCCGCGCGCCCCATTGGCGCGGGTGAAGACCCGTCCCAGGGCAGCAGCGAGCCGCTCCGCGGTGCGCGTTGAGGTCCGCT
>CAMAVU010000039.1 GCA_945861935.1 Bifidobacterium breve
GGGGTGGGCCGGGGATTGTTAAGTGCCTGGCACCGGGGTGGGCCGGGGATTGTTAAGTGCCTGGCACCGGGGGTGGGGGGGTCAGCGCACGCGTCAGCATTCGCAGGAACTCCTCGTGCGCGACTTCCCGCGCGCCGAACCGCGCCACGTGGGGTGAGCACATCTGAACGTCGATCAACTCGGCACCCGAGGACCACGCGAGACCGAGGAGCCCAGCCAGAGCCGCGTTCCCTCCGTCGGGCAGCCGGTGGAACATGCTCTCGGCGCTCACGAACCGGCCGATCCAGATGCCGAAGAGCCCTCCCGCAAGCACGTCACCCGACCATGCCTCGACGCTGTGTGCGATGCCCGCCCCATGGAGTGCCAGATATGCATCCCGCAGCCGGGGCGTCAGCCACTCGCCGGCACGGTCGCCACCACAGCCCTGCACCACCTCCCCGAAGGCCGAATCCACCCGTATCGCGTACCCACGCCGCCTGAGCATGCGCCGGACGGTTCGCGGCACGCGGGCTTCGGTCGGCAGGATCACCGCCCGCTGATCGGTGCGGTACCACGCCACGGGGCCCGGTGAGCCGGGCTCATCCATGGGGAACAGCCCCTGAAGGTATCCCCTGACCATCTCGGTGGGGTTCGGCCCGTCCGCCACCCGGGCGACGATACACTCAGAGATCGTGCTCGAACCACGCACACAGGCACACGTCTCCGCGGCGGGGTTTCCCGCCATCCGCCACCGTCGCCTGCGCAGGTCCGCGGGTATCCGCCGCCTCGTGCGCGAGGCCGTGCCCCGGCCGTCGCAGTTGGTGCTGCCCATGTTCGCGGTGGCCGGCGAGGGGATCCGCCAGCCGGTGGATGCCCTGCCCGGCGTCGCACGCCTCTCGCCCGACCTGCTGGTCGAGGAGGCCCGCATCGCGCACGCCGCGGGCATCGGGGGCGTCCTGCTGTTCGGGGTTCCCGACGACAAGGACGCCCTGGCCTCATCGGCGGACGCCGCGGACGGCGTGGTGCAGCAGGCGGTGAGTGCGCTCAGGAACGCCCTGCCGGATCTGGTGGTGATCACCGACACCTGCCTCTGCGCCTACACCGACCACGGCCACTGCGGGCTGCTCGACGAGGACGGCGAGGTGGCCAACGATCCATCGCTCGAGGTGCTCGCACGGACAGCCGTGAGCCACGCAGACGCGGGTGCCGATGTGGTCGCGCCCAGCGACATGATGGACGGCCGGGTCGCCGCCATCCGCACCGCGCTCGACGACGCGGGTCACGAGGGTGTGGCGATCATGGCGTACTCGGCCAAGTACGCCTCGGCGTTCTACGGCCCGTTCCGTGAGGCCGCCGGGTCGGCGCCCGGGCATGGCGACCGGCGGGGGTACCAGATGGACCCTCCCAACGCGCGCGAGGCCGTGCGGGAGATCCTGGAGGACGAGGCCCAAGGCGCTGACATCGTGATGGTGAAGCCGGCGGCCACGTATCTGGATGTCATCGCCGCGGCGCGCGCGGCAACCGGGCTGCCGCTTGCCGCCTACCACGTGAGCGGTGAGTACGCGATGCTGAAAGCCGCGGCGGAGCGGGGCTGGCTCGACGAACGCCAGGCCACGCTCGAGACCCTCACCGCCATCGTGCGCGCCGGGGCGGACATCGTCATCACCTACGCGGCGGTGGACGCCGCCCGGTGGATCCGCGAGGACGAGCGATGACGACCGCGGCCGTGAAGCCAACACGGCATGTGCCCGACGAGATCGATCGGCGACTGCTGAACGCACTGCAGGCGGGCATCCCCCTGACCCGCCACCCCTTCGAGGGCATCGCCGAGGCCGTCGGCGTCGAGCAGGACGAGGTCCTGCGCCGTATGGGTGTCCTGAAGGCCGCAGCGATCATCCGCCAGGTGTCGGCCATCTTCGACACCCGCGCGCTGGGATACGAGAGCACCCTTGTGGCGGCGTCGTATCCCGAGGACAGGCTGTTCGAGGCCGCCAGCGTGATCAACGGCCACCCCGGCGTGAGCCACAACTACCGCCGTACGCACGACTTCAACATGTGGTTCACGCTGGCAGTGGAGCCCGGCGCGCGCATGTCGCTGGAAGACGCCCTCGACGTGCTGGCCCGGGAAACCGGCGCCACCTCGATGCGCATCCTGCCCACACTCATGCTCTACAAGATCAACGTGCAACTGGACATGACGGGGACGACGGGCACGACCGCCCGCGCAGAGCCCAAGGCTCCCCCGCGGCGCGGCGATGGCTCACCCCCGTCCGAGGAGGACCAGGAGGCCATCCTCATCCTCCAGGAGGACCTTCCGCTGGTCCCCGCGCCCTTCGATGTCTGGGCGGAGGCAGCCGGGTGGGACCCCGATCGCCTCGTGGCCAAGGCACGTGAGATGCAGGACCGCACCCTCATGCGCCGGTTTGCCGCCGTCCTGAACCACCGCAGGGCCGGTTTCGGGGCCAACGGGATGGCGGTGTGGCGGGTCCCGGCCGCGGACGTGGACGACTTCGGCAGCCGCATGGCCGCATTCCAGTCGGTGTCCCACTGCTACCGCCGGCCCACGTACGACGACTGGCCCTACAGCCTGTTCACCATGGTCCACGCGCGCTCGAAGGACGCGTGCGAGGAGACCATCGCCGCCCTGGCCGACGAGGTCGGCCTCGGACGGGACGACTACGCGGTGCTGTACTCGACCTTCGAGTACAAGAAGGTGCGCCTGCGCTACTACTCGCCGGAGTACCGCGCGTGGGAGGACATGGCGCTGGCGGGCTCGCCCCTCCCGGTGGGATGATCCGGGTGACCGCACCCCCCGTCCAGACCCGCAGCGCCGAGTTGTACGCACGCGCCCGTGGGGTGCTCGTGGGCGGTGTCAACTCGCCGGTGCGCGCCATGCGCGCCATCGGTCGCGATCCGCTGTTCATCGACCGTGCCGAGGGCACCACCGTGTGGGATGCCGACGGGAACGCGTACGTCGACTACCTGGCCTCGTGGGGTCCTGCGATCACGGGCCACGCCGACCCCGTGGTCATCCGGGACCTCGGTGACGCCCTCGCCCGGGGAACGTCGTACGGAGCACCCACCGAACGCGAGGTCCGCCTCGCCGAGGTGGTCATCGGGGCGTTCCCGTCGATCGAGCGGCTGCGCATGACCTCATCGGGCAGCGAGGCCGTCATGGGTGCGGTGCGACTCGCCCGCGCCGCGACCCGCCGCGAGGCCATCGTGAAGACCGAGGGCGGCTACCACGGGGCCGTGGACGGGCTTCTGGCGCAGGCCGGCAGCGGTGCCACGACCTTGGGCGTGCCCACCAGCCCCGGCGTGACGGCAGGCGCCACCGCCGCCACACGCCTGGTGCCGTACAACGACCTGCATGCCGCCGAAGCCGCGCTCGAAGGCGCGGCCGCCATCATCGTGGAGCCGGTCGCGGGGAATATGGGCGTGGTGCCGCCCGCGCCCGGCTATCTCGAGGGCCTGCGGGCCGCCTGCGACCGCACCGGCGCTCTGCTCATCCTCGATGAGGTCATCACGGGGTTCCGCGTCGCGCGTGGCGGGGCACAGGCGCTCTACGGGGTACGCGCCGACCTCACATGCCTGGGCAAGGTCATCGGCGGCGGCTTGCCGGTGGGGGCGTTCGGCGGCGGTGCCGACATCATGGGCGTGCTCGCGCCCGAGGGGCCCTGCTATCAGGCGGGCACGCTGTCGGGCAATCCGCTGGCCACCACGGCCGGACTGGCCGTGCTGTCCCGTCTCGCGGAACCCGGCACATACGAGCGGCTGGACGAGGGCGGCGCGCGCCTTGAGCAGATCATCCTCGACAGCGGAGCACCGGTGACGGTCAACCGGGTGGGCTCGATGCTCACCCCGTTCTTCACCGACGCGCAGGTCACCGACTACGCGGGTGCGACCGCCTGCGACACCGGGATGTACGCGGCGGTTGCCCGGGGCCTGCTCGCACGCGGCGTGTACCCGCCGCCATCGCAGTTCGAGGCCTGGTTCGTGAGCACCCTCCATGGGGACCGGGAGTTCGCGGCCACCGCCGCGGCTCTGGCCGGGGCGCTCGAGGAGGCCGTGGCGTGATCAGCACCGGCGCGCTGAGCGTGAGCGACGTGCTCGCCGGGCAACCCGCCCTGGCCGGGCGCACGGTGGAGGCCGACGAGCTGCTCGTGCCCATCGTCAGCCCCCCGCTCCCGCGGGAGATCGCCCTGGGACTGGAGTTGATCCTCGAAGGCTTCCTGCTGCATCACGGACGGCCACGGCATGTGGACAACGTGCCGATCGGCGCTGCCGTGCTCGCCGGCGACTACTGCTACGCGCAGGGGCTGGTGCGCATCGCCGCAACCGGCGACCTCGCCATGGTCGAGGCCCTGGGGGATCTGGTGGCCCTCTCGGCCGTGGCGATGGCGGTGGGCCGCCCGGAGGACCTGACCCCGCTCTGGCGCGTCACCGCAGCGGCTCTCGCCGCGGAGTCCGGCCCGGGCACTGCCGCTGCAGTGCAGGGTGTGCGCGCGGCCCTGCGCGAGGGGGTGCCCGGCCCCATCCACGAGATGGCCGCGGGTCTGCCCCCGGTTCCCGGCCTTGAGGAGGCTCTGGCGCGATGAGGGACCTACGCGAGTGGGTGAGGAGGCTCGGGGCCGCCGGTGAGCTGGTGGAGGTGCATGCGCAGGTGGACCCCTATCTGGAAATCACCGAGATCGCCGACCGCGTAATGAAGGCAGGTGGCCCGGCGCTGCTCTTCCGCAACGTCACGGGCTCGGACCTTCCCGTGCTCATCAACCAGTTCGGCAGCGAGCGGCGCATGTCGATGGCCCTGGGCGGCGGCGACCTGGACTCCATCGCGGCACGCATCGCCGAGATCGCAGAGATGCAGCCCCCCCAGGGACTCGCAGACGCCTTCAGAGCGCTCGGCACCCTGAAGGACCTCGCCTCGCTCAGGACCAAGTCGGTGCGGTCGGGCCCATGCCAGGAGGTCGTACTGCGGGGAGACGACGTGGATCTGGACCGTCTGCCCATCCTCACCTGCTGGCCGGACGACGGCGGCCCGTTCGTCACGCTGCCGTTGGTGTTCAGCCACAACCCGCGCACCGGCGTGCGCAACTGCGGCATGTACCGGGTGCAGAAGGTGGACCGGCAGACCTGCATCATGCACTGGCAGGTGCACAAGGACGGCCGCCAGCACCTCCTCGACTCGGAGGGGCGGATACCCGTGGCCGTGGCCATCGGCACCGACCCGGCCGTGACCTACTCGGCCACCGCTCCGCTGCCGCCAGCCATTGACGAGATGATGTTCGCGGGGTTCCTGCGCGGCGAGCGGGTGGAGATGGTCCGCGCGGTCACGCAGGACATCGAGGTGCCCGCGAACGCCGAGGTGGTGCTCGAGGGATACGTGGACGCGAACGACATCCGCGACGAGGGGCCCTTCGGGGACCACACCGGCTTCTACACGCCAGTGGACCAGTACCCGGCATTCCACGTGACCGCGCTCACCATGCGCCGGGACGCCATCTACTCCACAACCATCGTCGGCATGCCCCCGATGGAGGACTTCTGGCTGGGGAAGGCCACCGAGCGGCTGTTCCTGCCGCTCATCCGCATGATGGTGCCGGACCTGGTGGACATGAACCTGCCCCTCGAGGGCGTGTTCCACAACTGCGCAATCGTCTCCGTGAAGAAGCGCTACCCCGGCCACGCGAAGACGCTCATCAACGCGGTGTGGGGCCTGGGCCTGCTGTCGCTCACCCGGTGCGTCATCGTGGTGGATGCCGCAATCGACGTGCACGATGTCTCGCAGGTGGCGTTCCGGGCGCTGTCCAACGTGGACGCACGGCGTGACGTGCTGGTGGTGGACGGCCCCGTTGACGCCCTCGACCACGCGGCCCCGTATGCCGCCTACGGGGCGAAAATCGGGTTCGACGCCACGGCCAAGTGGGAAGGAGAGGGCCATGTGCGACCCTGGCCCGACGAGATCCGCATGAGCGACGAGGTCCGCGAGAGCGTGAGCGCCCGCTGGGCGGAACTCGGCATCACGCTGCCCGGGGCCTGACCGACGTGCCCTGGCGTCACCCCGGGATGGGGACAACCGGCCCGATCTCCCCATCTTGCCCCGTGATCGCCTCTCGACTTCCCTCCCCTCGGTTAGTGTCGCGGGTCATATGAGCATCTACGGAGGTTGGAGTGGCTGAGGACGAGCCGGGCGACGGCGCGCCCCGCGCGCAGGACGGTCCGTACACCGGACCCCGTGCGACCGATGTCACCCCGGAGCCGGACCACGGGGACGACGCCGGATACATCACGCGCACCCGTTTCCTCTCGAACGCGGCCATCGCTGGCGGTGGCGTGCTGACCGCGGCCATCATGGTCCCGGTCGTCGGCTTCGCCATCTCCTCCCCCCTTCACAGCGAGGACTACCGGTGGGTCACCATCGGCCCGGCGAGCGAGTTCCTGAAGAACCCGCCGCCGTATGCCACCCCCGTGCCGTCCACCAGGATCGGCGAGGTCACGTCGCTGGCCGTCTCGGGTCCCGATCCGGACGCCGACCGGCGCGCCTTCGTGGTGTACGGCCTGAAGGACCCCGCGGCGCGCCCGACGCCGGGGCAGGGAGAGGATCCCGCAGCCTACGAGGCGAGGTTCAGCGTCTGGGCGTCCCGTCTGGGCGCGGATGACTTCGACCTGATCGCCATCTGGAACCGATGCGCCCATCTGGGCTGTCCCGTGGCGTACTCGCCGGGGTCAGCGGGCTACGTATGCCCCTGCCACGGCGGCGCCTACGACGGACGGGGGATGGTCACCGGCGGCCCGCCGCCGCGCCCGCTCGACCGTCTGGACATCAAGATCGTGGACACCGGGAAGACGTACACGCCCGAGCAGATTGCGAAGGGCGAGGACCGCGTGCCCTTGGCCGTGGCCGCCGGAAGCAGCAACCCGAGGCTCCAGGTACTCGTGGGCAAGCCGTACTCGATCGATCAGGAGCAGCGGCCCTTCCCCCTCGCGGGACCCGGCCAGCCGGTCTCCGGCACCCTCTCCCACCTCTACCCGTTCCACTAGGAGCCTGAGTTGACGACCAGCAGGGACATCGGGCCGAAGAACCCCGCCCAGCAGGTGGCGGAGGCGGCGGTGGATTTCGTCGACGAGCGCTCCGGGGTGAAGACCGGTGCCCGGTGGTTCCTGTTCCGGAATATCCCCGCGGGCACCAGCTGGTTCCAGACGCTGGGTTTCACCGCGATGGTGGTATTCGGTATGCAGGCCATCACCGGGATCATCCTGGCGATGTACTACGTGCCCGACACCCAGGGCGGGGCGTACGCGAGTATCCAGCGCATCACCGAGGAGGTGACGTGGGGATGGATGGTGCGCGGCATGCACAAGTGGGGCGCCTCGGTGATGATCATCATCGTGTTCCTGCACATGGCGCGTGTATTCATCTGGGGCGCCTACAAGTACCCGCGTGAACTGACCTGGATCACGGGCGCCTTCCTGCTCCTCATGACCATGTTCATGGGCCTCACCGGGTACCTCCTGGTGTGGGACCAGAAGGCCTACTGGGCCACGGTGGTGGCGGTCAACATCTTCGCCAGCGCCCCCGTTCTGGGGCCATACATCGGCGACATCCTCCGCGCCGGCCCCGAATTCGGCCCAGCGACCCTCACACGCTTCTACTCCATCCATATGCTCGTCATACCCGCGGGCATCGCCACGTTCATCGGGCTGCATCTGTACTTCATCATGCGACTGGGCATCTCCGAGCCACCCTGGTCGAAGCGCCGGCTGCGCATCGAACGGGACGAGGAGGACGCACGCCGTGCGGCCGTTCGTGAGCACGCGAAGGCCCTGCCCGGCGCAGTGGCCTACCCCGCCACCTGGTCGGCGGGGGCCAAGGACGGCACCCGATGAAGCAGGCGGACAAGCGGGCCTACGACAAGGACTACGCGCAGGCCAAGAAGACCGGGAAGCCGTTCTTCCCCTACGCCATCTTCAAGGACACGGTCATCGCCAGCCTCACGGTGATCGGCATCATGATCCTGGCGATCGTCGTGAGGGTCGAGGTCGGCGAGCCGGTCAACCCCGCAACGACGGACTTCGTTCCCCGGCCGGAGTGGTACTTCTACTTCGCCTTCGAACTGCTGAAGATCTTCAAGAACCAGGACGCCCTCACGCCGGTGATCATGGCGACGTTCATGGTCCCGAACATCCTGATCCTCCTCCTCATCGTCTGGCCCTTCATCGACCGTGGCCCTGAGCGACGGATCTGGAAGCGTCCCTTCGCCCTCGGCATGACGGTCATCGTCACCTCGATGCTCTGCTACCTCACCTGGATGGGCGCGAACTCCCCGTCGGGCGTGTCCTCGCAGGGCCTGCCCGTGAGCGGCCTCGATGAGGAGGCCACGAAGGGCATGGCGGTCTACATGGCCAATGGCTGCGGCAGTTGCCATATGGTCGCGGGCGTGGGAGCGCCCGGGCCGGGGCCCGACCTCAGCAGTGAGGGATCGAAGGGATGGGACAACGCGAAGATGATCGCCTGGTTCAAGGCACCCAAGCCACCCATGCCGTCGTATGCCTCGCTGCCGCCCGCCGAGCTCGAGGCGCTGGCGACGTTCGTCAACGGCCTGGGGACCACGTACAAGTAGGCCACGCCCTGCCGGTCAGGCGCCCTGCACGAGGACCCTGCCACGGCGGGACCCCGGCCGTCACGCTGGTCTCTGGGTCTACGATCAACAGACGATGAGGGTCTTCCTCGGGGTAACCGGAGCCAGCGGCGCCGCCTATGGCGGCCGAGCGCTCGCCGCGCTGACCGCGGCCGGCCATCACGTGGGCCTGTGCGTGTCCGACGCCGGCGCCCGGGTCATCAGCCACGAGATCCTGGGCGAGGGGCCGCGGCCCGCGTCGTACCCGGACGTCGTCGGTCGGTTCGCCGCCCGATACACGGACCCGGCGGGCACCATCGAGATCCTCGACCACCACGACATCGCGTGCTCGTTCGCATCGGGCTCGTCGGGGGCCCGCACCGCGCTAGTGGCACCCTGCTCCACCACAACGCTCGGGCACATCGCCCATGGAACCGGTGGCAATCTCATCCACCGCGTCGCCGAGGTGATGCTGAAGGAGCGCGGAACGCTCGTGGTGATCCCCCGCGAGACCCCGCTCTCGCTCATCCAGTTGCGCACCATGGTGGCCATCACCGAGGCCGGCGGCATCGTGCTGCCCGCCTCGCCCGGCATGTACACCCTGCCCCAGACCATCGACGACCTGGTGGACTTCGTCGTGGGCAAGGCTCTGGACGTGCTGCGCATCGACCACGCGCTGTTCCCCCGATGGGGCCAGACGGAGACCCCCGCGCCGGAGGCCGGCGCATGAGCACGGCCGCACTGGACCGCGACGCCTACGAGCGCATCGCCCCCCGGTACGACCTGGTGAGCACCGTGATGACCCTGGGCCTGGGCGACCGCTGGCGCCGTGCCGCCGCCGGGGCCGCCGACCTGAGCGCGGGCCAGCGGGCGCTCGACGCCTACTCGGGAACCGGTGACCTCGCGCTCATGCTGGCCGACCGCGTCACGCCGCGTGGCGAGGTCGTGGGCATGGACCACTCGCCCGGGATGATCGCCCGCGCACGGCTCAAATCACGGGCACCCCAACGCCAGTGCCGCTTCGAGGTGGGGGACTGCACCCGTATGCCGTTCCCCGACGACCACTTCGACGGCGCAACGGCATCTGGTGGCCTGCGCAGCCTCGAGGATCCGTCAGTCGGCATCCGCGAGTTGGTGCGCGTCGTGCGGCCAGGTGGGCGCGTCGTGGTGCTCGAGATCACCCCGCCCGAGCGCCTTCGCCGGATCCATGCCCGCGTGCTCCGCGTTGCCATGCCACTCGCCAGCGGCCTTCTGGGCGGTGACCCCCAGGCGTTCAGCCACATCGCGGGTACGGTCCACCATGTGCCCGCGCCCGCTGCCATGGCCGCGCTGATGACCGCGGCAGGTCTGGGTGACGTGCGCTGGCGCCGCTTCGCCGGCGGCATGGCCACCCTTCACCATGGCGTGGTGCGCCCATGACCACGGCCCCGCCCGTTTTGGAGTTCACCCGGCCCCTGCGCCCCTGGATGGCCCAGTGCGAAGAGATGCTCGCGCGCTTCACCGGCGGGCACGCCCCCGAGGTAACAGGTCCCGCCACCGACACCCTGCTCGCCGGCGGCAAGCGGGTGCGCCCCATCATGCTGTTCGTCAGTTCCTCGAGGGCCGAGGACGACCGCGAGGCCCTGATCTGCGCGGCGGCAGCGGTGGAGCTGGTGCACATGGCCACGCTGGTGCACGACGATCTGATCGATGGAGCCACCACCCGTCGCGGGCGTCCCACGGTGGCGCGCGCGCATGGCGCGCAGGCGGCCATCAACGTGGGCGACTTCCTGTTCGCCCGGGCCTTCGCCGAGCTCACCGCCACCGGATCCCCCGCTGCTGTCAGCGCGCTCGTTGGCGCATCGCTCGACCTCGCGCGCGGCGAGATGGAGCAACAGCGCGCCGCGGGCGACCTGGGCCTGCCCGTGGGCGCCTACCTCTCGCGCTGCCGACGCAAGACGGGTGCGCTCTTCACCGTGGCCTGCCGCCTGGGTGCGATGCTCTCCGGTGCCTCCGACGAGGCACAGCACAGGCTGGCCGCCTACGGCGGGCACGTGGGAGTGGCCTTCCAGATCCTCGACGACATCCTCGACATCGCGGGGTCCCCTGCCGAGATGGGGAAGCGCCGCGGCACCGACATCCTGAGTGGTACCGTCACGCTTCCGCAGATCCTCGCGATCGCCGGGGACCCGGCCATCGGCACCGAGATCGCCCGTGTCGCCGCCGGCGGGGAGGGCCTCGAGGCGCTGTGTGACCGCTTGGCCGCGCATGAGGGCACCCGGGCCGCGCGTGCGCGGGCCATCGAGGAGATCGAACTGGCAATGGAGTCGCTGGACGGCGACATCGGACCCGCCGACCATGACGCACTCCGCGTGATCGCCGCGGGCGTGGTGGACCGGTTCGCATGACGCGCGATGAAATCATCACCCTCCTCGACGGCCGTGACCCACTCGCAGCAGCCCGGAACACCCCGCGACCGACCGAGGTGGGCTGGCTGCGCGGTCCCGGCGATCCGGACGGAGTCGTGATCGTGCGGTACGGCGCGGGCGTCACCAGTGAGGAGGTCGCCGACCGGCTCCTCGACATCGCACGGTCCCCGTCACCGGTGCGCACGGTGCACCTCGTGCCGTCGGACGACTCCCCCACCCGTCCCGGCTCATGGGGAACCGAGGACCTCCTGGTCGTGGCGGTCGCCCGGCGCGTGCTGCCCGACGCCGCCATCCGTCCCGACTGGGACGCGCTGGGCGGCCCGGCGTGCCAGGTGGCCGTGGCGTTCGGGGCCAATGAGTGGCTGATCCCCGAGGGCGACCCCGCCGATCCGGAACACATGGCCCGGGCCGTGGGCGCACGGGCGGTCGCGCGATGAGTGACCTACGCGTGGGACGTATCAGCGCCCTCAACATGTTCCCCGTGTACCACCACCTCGAGCGGGCGGGCCTGCCCGGCATCGCGTTCACCGACGGACTGCCGGCGGCCCTCAACCGGGCTCTGATCGAGGGCGACCTCGACGTCTCGGCGATGTCGAGCATCGCGTACGCCCGTGCCGCAGACCGACTGCGCCTGCTCCCGGTAGGGTGCATCGCGTGTGAGGGGGCGGTCGATTCGATCCGGCTGCTCTCACCTGTGCCCTTCGGGGAGATCGAGGCGGTGGCCGTCACGCGGCACAGCGCGAGCAGCGTCACGCTGCTGCGTGTGCTGATCGGGCCCGATGTGCCGTTCCGGGTCATGGCGTCCGACCGCGAGGCGCCCTCCGCGCTCGCCGCGGGCGAGGCCGTGCTCCTCATTGCCGACGCCGCGCTGGTCGCGCACCGCGACGGCATTGCCCGCCATTCCCTGGATCTGGGCGGGCTGTGGCAGGAGCGCACGGGGCTGCCGATGGTGTTCGCCGTGTGGGCGGCCCGCTCGGATGTGGCGGACCGGCGGCCGGACGACCTCGCCGCGCTGGGGACGGCCATCGCCGAGGCGCCCGCAGCCTTCGCCGCCGACCCCGGAGCGGTGGCCCGTGCGGCGGCCCGGGCCTTCCCCTTCGATCAGGACTACATCAACGGGTACCTGGCCCAGTTGCGTTATGGCTTCGGCGACCGCGAGCGGGCGGGCCTCGCACGGTTCCTCGAGATGGCCCGCCAGACACGCGAACTCGACGACGTCCTGGCCCTTGAGGCCGTGGCCGCATGAGCACCATCACGCCCGTACTCCACCTCGAGGTGATTGAGTGCCTCGACGCCGGTGACCGGCTGGACGATGAGGGAGCGCGCGTCCTCCTGGAGTCGCGCGACGTGGTGGCCGTGGCCGCCGCGGCACGCCGGGCGCGCGACCGGGTGACCGATCCGGATGTGGTCACGTTCGTCATCGACCGCAACGTCAACTACACCAACTTCTGCGTGACGGACTGCGACTTCTGTGCGTTCTACCGGCACCCGCACGACCCGGCCGGATACGTGCTCAGCAAGCCGGTCATCTTCCGGAAGATCGAGGAGACGCTCGACCTCGGTGGCACGGCCCTGCTGCTGCAGGGCGGCCACCACCCGAATCTGAGGATCGACTGGTACGAGGACCTGTTCACCGACATCAAGCGCCGCTACCCCGTCCACTTGCACGCGCTGTCCCCCAGCGAGGTGCTGCACATCGCCCACTACTCGAAGCTCGACCTCGGGGAGGTGCTCGACCGCCTTATCGCGGCAGGGCTCGACTCCATCCCCGGGGGCGGTGCGGAGATCCTCGTGGACCGGGTGCGCGACATCATCGCGCCGCGCAAGACCACCACGGCTGAATGGCTCGGTGTGATGCGCGAGGCGCACCTGCGCGGGCTCCAGACCAGCGCCACCATGATGTACGGCACGGTGGACACCGTGGACGACCGCATCGAGCACCTGCGCGTGCTCCGTGACCTTCAGGACGACACCGGGGGCTTCCGGGCATTCGCCTGCTGGTCGTACCAGCCGGGAGGCTGCTCGGTGCGCGGGGACGACCACATGAACATGACTGCAGCCGACTATCTGATGACGACCGCGGTCGCGCGCCTCTACCTGGACAACATTGACCACCTGCAGTCGTCATGGGTCACCCAGGGCCTGCGCGTGGGAATACTCGCCCTCGAGGCCGGCTGCGACGACATGGGCTCCATCATGATCGAGGAGAATGTCGTACGCGCCGCCGGCACGGCCTTCGCCCTGGACACCCCACGAATGGTCGCCGCCATCGAGGCAACCGGCCGCCGAGCGGTGCAGCGCGACACCCTCTACCGGACAGTGCACCGCCCGGCTACCCCGGTGCCAGGCACTTAACAATCCCCAATCCCTACCCCGGTGCCAGGCACGTAACCCCGTGCCAGGCACCTCA